>CAZGYE010000163.1:0-12930 GCA_964530165.1 uncultured Planctomycetaceae bacterium | reverse complement strand
AAGCGGAATCAGCTCACACGTTCGCTTCGTCGCCATGATCCCCGCCAGCCGCGCCACCTCGAACACGTCTCCCTTGGCGAGCTGCTTGTCGAGAATCAGCCGCAGAGTCTCCGGCAGCATGGTCACAGACCCGACGGCTCGCGCCGCGCGAAACGTGACATCCTTACCACCGACGTCCACCATTCGGCTGGCGCCGGTGTCGTCGAAGTGCGAGAGCGGCGACATCGAATCTCCGAGAAAGTTGAGACTTGGAAAAGTTGAGAGTTCCGAGTTGAGAGCCAGAACCATGACACCCGAGACCCTCAACACGAGACTCTCAACTCTTGACTCTCGACACAGTTACCAGACTATAGTCCCGCCTCGTGTTACCGACAACCCTCAAACGAGTACAACGCCGCCAGCCAGACGTTCTCGCGTCTGACTTCCGCCACCTTCGGGAAATGAGCCGGCCCGTCGCGCAACGCTTCCGGGAGGTCGGCCTGGCGGCGGAACACGAGAAGATACTGCGCTTGGCC
Source organism: uncultured Planctomycetaceae bacterium (assembly GCA_964530165.1). Lineage (GTDB taxonomy): Bacteria > Planctomycetota > Planctomycetia > Planctomycetales > Planctomycetaceae > CAZGYE01. The sequence continues at coordinate 12,415 of CAZGYE010000163.1, read as the reverse complement.
CGGATTTTGGGGATCGAAGGGTTCCAGGTTCACGCGGTGTCGCCGCAGTATGGGCGATTGGTTGATCATCTCAGCCAGTTGAAACTCGTGTAACACCGGGGCAACGGCGATCGTTGCACCTTCGGGAACCGTAAGCACGATGTGCTCCAGCAACCCGCGCGTGACGCTGTCGCCCCAGTAAGTCGTTTCCAGTCCTAGCCGCTCCGCACCGGGAAGTCCACCCACCGAGAGGTTGTAATAGCTTAGAGAGCACGGCTGATCCTTGAGGATGCCATAAGCCTGCAGCGCCAAGAACAACGTCGCACCGACCGTCACCAGGCGGCCCGAATACTTCTTCTTCGCCCACGTGTAGGCCAACTGACCGCCGCGGCCGATCAGAATGGCCCACAGCGGGAAAACGACCAGGAACAACCGCGCCCCGTCGTAGACGGCAACACCGGGCAGGCTGAACAACAGCAGCGGAAACACTATGCAGCCGAGGACGACCTGTTCCCGCGGCCCTTTCCATGCGGATCGCTCACCGCAGAAGAGGCCGCAAAACCCCAAGAGATGCAGGCCCACGGGGACCGTCGTGAGAAACATAACGGCTGGGTAATGCCAGGGAACGCTGTGATCGACGTAGCGCTGGCCGAAATACCACGTGTAAAGGTCGGCCCGCTGGGTGGTGCGGCCCAGATACTCCATCAGGTGTCCGAGAGGGTCCAACCACAACCACGGCCAGCCCACAAAGAACACCAGGAACCCGACGCCGCCCCACAACAGCAGCGGGACGATCGCTTTCGTCCGCCAGTAAAGCAGCGCCCAGATCGCAATGGGCACCGGAAGCAGGACGGCCTGAATCTTCGTGAGCAGAGCCAGCCCGAATACCAAACCGCACCAGCAGGCGGTCTTCCATTTCGGCGGAGCCGGGCCGGTCCACCGTGCGGCGACGCACAGAACCGTTGCCGCGTATGCCAGGTTCATGAACGTCTCGAGTGCGGCCAAGTGTGCGTGTCCGAAGACTCGCGGCATCAGGACGATGGCGACGGCCGTCACGAAGCCGGCCCCCCGGCCGTACCAGCGCGTCGCGGCGCAGCCGAGCATGAACACCAGCAGGGCGAACGCGGTTGCCGGCGCCGTGCGGGCGCAGGCGGTCACGAAAGGTGTTTGATGATCCCGCGGCGGGAACCACCAGCGCGTCAGTTGGTGAGACAACCCAATCCACAGTCGTCCCAGCGGGGGATGGTCGGGCAGATGGTATCCGGCTGGGGCATCCGGCCCAATGTCCTCCCTGTCACCGAAGACCTCGCGGAGACTCAGCAGCCCTGAACCAAGAGCAGGCAGCATCTCAACCAGGCGAACACCCTGCTGGACGTTGAACGACTCATCGATGGTCAAACCGGGACCGGGGAGAGCGTCCGGGTAATCGCCGGCCGGGTCGATCGAACACAGGACGGCAATCCAGCCGAAAAACGCCACCAGCGCAGGAGCGCCCCAATGGCGAAACGGCGGGAGCTTGAAGCGGAGCTGCATTGGTCTGTGAATGGAACCAAATGCCGCAGTGCTCGAATCCCGGAGGCGACGGAGTCGCCGGGATCGACTGCTGCGGTACCATCCATGATACCGAGCAGACATTTCCCGTAGCAAACACACCGTCAACGTTTTCATCGAAGAAACGGATTAGGTGAGTTGCTTCTTTCTTCCAACGAGCGTTCGGATTCGCTCGGCCAGCAGCGCTGTGTCGAACGGCTTGCGGAAGGTTTCGTTGAACAACGTGCGGTCGAAGCCGCTGGCGTTGTCGTCGTCGCTCAGTAGACCGATCAGCACAGTATCTGTATACTCAGAGTTCTTTTTCAGATTCTGTGCAATCATGACTGCTTCGTTGCGACCCATCACAAAATCGACGACGACGCAGTCGGGATGCAGGGACTCGGCTTGAATGCCGGCCTCGAATCCGCTCGCGGCGTTTTCGATCTTGTAATCTTCTGCGCTCATCAGATCGTTCAGACTCGAACGAACCTGGCCGTCAGTACCAACGAGCAAGACCTTGCCCAACGCTTCGTCTTCCAGCTCACCCAGGGGCATGCCGTGTTCTTTGAGGAAGCGAATCAGGTGCTGCCTGGGAATCCGGCGATCCTGGGAACCAGGAATCCGGTATCCGTGCAGTCGTCCCGAGTCGAACCACTTGCTGACGGTGCGGGGGGCAACTTTGCAGATCTTAGCTACTTGTCCAGTAGTGAAGATCGTCCTCATTGCGGGCTCTCCAATCAGATTCTCATTGCCAACTCAGAGGGTCTGTCGGGTCCCTCTAGATCTTCACCCCTACTACGATGGTTGGCTCTCCTAGCCGTTGGGTCCGTGACACGTACCACCGTGAACTTGGGTCGGGGTTAGTCTCAGGGCCTTGTTGGATTGCCGCCGCGTTCACACGACCACAATCACTGTTTTGCCTCACGAAGGCAGGGTTCAAAGGGATCTATCGGTAAACGTGTTGATGAATCGTCAAAAAAATCCACGAGGATCTTTTGAAGTCGTGGGACGAGGGGCGGGACCGGAAACCAATCGCAAGAGCATCCGGCTCAGTGGTAGGATTGAAGCCCGTGCTGTCCTTCCCCCCGACGAGACTGTTGGAGAGCGTCTCTCCCAATCGCATCCCTGCAATCGTTCAGAAACGCTTTTCGAGTCGTTCCGACTCCAACTGTCCGACATATAGTTTCGACTCACACGGACCAAAGACTTTAGGATCTTTGACAAGAGTGCACGACGTAACGGAGAGACAAGCCGAACGGAAAGCAACAGAACGGTCACTTGTGTTGGTGATCTCGCCCAAGATGGCGACGCCGTTTGTACCGCAACCTGGGCGCAGCAAACGGCTTACCAGGGCCAAGCGGCTCCGTGCGCGACCCCCGTCGTTGACACGATCGAAAACGTCAGCGTAGACGATACACATTTCAACACGCGCGGCCGACAACGCCCGCCCGCAACGGACGACTGGTCTGTCAAAGCCAATGTGACAGGTGTCGTGGGGCAGGCTTTCCAGCCTGCCGATTGGCCGCGGCAGGCTGGAAAGCCTGCCCCACACTCGGCTGTACACGTTATTTCAGCGTTGACAGATCACTACCCGCTGTCCGTCGCTCGGCAGACTCCTCAGCGCGCCAAGCATTCGGTCCCGCTCTCTCAGGCTGCGTCGGTCAGCTCGTCTCCCGGAGAGGCCGGTGAATCCGGCAAATCCGCCCGAGTTGCCGTAAACTCGCCATTCTCGCTGACCTCTTCGAACCGCACCGACATCCGTTTCGAAACCCCCGATTGTTCCATCGTGATGCCGTACAGAATATCGGCAACCGTCATCGTCGGTTTGCGGTGCGTGACGACGATGAACTGAGTCGCGTGCTGAAACTCCTTGAGGACCCCGATGAAGCGCTCGATGTTGGCTTCGTCCAATGAGGCGTCGACTTCGTCCAGAATGCAGAACGGACTGGGGTGGCTCTTGAAGATCGCCAGCAGCAGAGCGACTGCGGTCATCGTTCTCTCGCCACCGCTCAACAGCGAGATGCTGCGGAGCTCTTTGCCCGGCGGACGTGCCACGATGTCGATTCCACAATCCAGGATGTCCTCCGGATCCTCGAGAATGATGTCGCCCTCTCCCCCACCGAAAAACTTGCGAAACAATTCCTGAAAGTGTTCGCGTGTCGACTGGAACGTCTCCGCAAACAACCGCTTGCTCTGGGCGTTGATCTTGCGGACGATCTCTTCCAAGGTCGCTTTCGCTTCCACCAGGTCTTCGAGTTGGGCGCTGAGGTGGCCGTAGCGTTTTTCCAGATCGTCGAGATCCTGCAGGCTGTCGGTGTTGACATTGCCCATCAACTTCAGTTTGCGGCGGAGCCGATTCACTTGCGCCTCGATCTCACCGCGCACTTCTTCAAACGAAAGCGCGTCCGGGTTGCTCATCGTCTCTTCGTGGTACCTTCGAAAGGCGGAAGCACCCGTCGCAGCGACTTCGGTCAAGGCCAACTGGTATTCTTCTGCGATTCGTTCGTCCAACGTTTTGATTTGGTGACGAATGTCGCGGGCCTTGATCTCTGCCTGATGACGTCGATCGCTCAGTTCGCCGAGCCGCTGACGCATCCCGGTTTCCTCTTTCTTGAGAGTTGTCCGCTGGCCGCGCAACTGCTCTCTTTCGCTCAGCAGCGCGGCCGTGTCTGCTGCCGATGCTTCTTCCGTCAGGAAGAGTTCGGCCAGAACCGCGTTGACATTGAGGATCTGCAGGATGGTCTGTCGGCGTTTCGATTCAGCCGCTTCCACCCGGCGCTCGACTTCGTCTCGTTGCTGCATGCGTTGCGTGACTTCCCGTTCCAGCCGCTCGTGCGAGTTCCGCAGGCCGTTGAGCCGTTCCTCTTGCTTGGCCAAATCGAGTTGTCCGGCGGTGCGCTTCTGCCGGGCCATTTCGAGACGATGCTCAATGCGGGAGACGTCGCGTTCGGAAGCTTCAATCTCGGTTTGCAGCGTCTGCAGATCCTCTTCGGCTCGGGCGAGTCCCATGTGAGCGTCCTCGAGATCGAGACCGAGTTGCTCGTCCCGTTCGGCAATGTTGGCCAACTCGTCGTCGACGCCCTCCCGGTCGCGCCGCCGTTGTTCGAGTTCCCGCCCGGCGTCGCTGACATCCGACCTCAACCGGACAAGCTCTTCGAGGAGTTCCTGGATTTCGGACCGGGCGGTCTCCAGCTCGACGTCGACGCCGGTGAGCGAGTCTCCTAAATTGGCGATTTCGTGCTCTTTCTCGGCGATCTGCCGGTCGAGGCGGAACAAATCGTTCTTCAACCGGCGCAACTCGCTTTTGCGCGACACCAGCGCTGATTCGCTGCGGACCGTGCCGGCGTACAGCGCGCCGCCCGAGCAGAGCAACTCACCTTGCAACGTCACGAACCGGCATCCCCGCCCCGCCCCAGCGGAGAGCCTCAGCGCCACTTCTAATGTGTCGACAATCCACGTGTCCGAGAGCAAATGCTCGCCCAATCTCGGAACCTTCTCCGAGGACCGCACGAGCCGATCCGCGCGGTCGACGACTCCCGGATGTTCGGAAAGGTCGGGAAGAGAGGCGTAAAGGGGCAAAGGCACAAAGGCACAAAGTTGAGATGCCGCGGACTCCCCTGCCTCTGCACCTTCCTGCGTGTCTTCCTGAGTGCTTTTGTGCCCTTCTTGCCGCTCTTCCTCTGCCCCTTTGTTCCTTTGCGCCTCTGTGCCTTTGTGCCCTTCTTCCAAAGCCACAAAGCCGACCCGACCGGAAATTTGACACGCGCCTTCGTTCAAATAGTCGATCAACGGCTCGTAGTCTTCCAGCACGATTAATTGCGCGCGGCCGCCCAGCGCTACTTCCAGCAGGGCCGCCTGTTCCAGATCGACTTCGATCAGGTCGCTCACCGTTCCGAGAATCCGGTTCCAGGGGGGGTAGTCCGACGTCCTGGCCCGGCTGAGAATCTCTTTGACGCCGATTCCCAAACCTTCCTGACGGCGTTCGAGGTCTTCCAAGACACTTTTGCGCGCCTGGCCGGCGCTAGCCGACAAGCGCCATTGAGACAGTATTTGCTGGTTCTCGTCCTGCTGGACCGCCAGCGTCTGCCGCTTTTCATGAATGTCGCGGTTTTTTCCCTCGGCGACGGCAAGTTGGTTTTCCGCTTCGGTGAGGCGGAAGCGACGCCGGTCACGCTCAGCCCGGCAGCCGGCGATTTGAACATCCAACTCGTCGCGTCGGCGTTCGGCGGTTTGCTTCGCTTTGCGGAGGGCCTTTAACTGCGACTCAAGCCCGGTCGCCCGCTGTTTCTCGGCAGAGAGCGTGTGCATGCGCTCGAAGCAACGCTCGCGATCTTCGGAGATGCGTTTTCGCTCCGCCTCGACACGAGCCGATAATTCGCGAATCTGCGTTTCTTCGGCCTGGAGCTGCTTTTCCCGATTTGAGAATTCGCCTTCGAACTGGTCGAGGACCTCCTGGTTGTGCTCTCGTTCTGTGAACACGTCTCGGGCGCGGGATTCCATGATCACGCGCTGTCTGCGCAGCCGGATTCGTTCCGAATCCAATTCGCCCCAGCGGGCGGATTGATGCCCAAGGGTGGCCTTGTGGCTGGCGATCTGCTCGCGATGCGTGGCGCTGTGCCGTTGGACTTCGCGGAGCCGGTCGTCCAGCGCAGCAATCTCGGCGTCGAGTGTCGCCAAACGCCCGTCGATCTCTTGCTGCCGGCCGCCCAGCTCCTCAGTTTGTTCCGTCAGCTCTTGCGCCTGCCGAAGGGCCTGTTCGGATTGGTCCGATAGCCGACGAAAATCGTCGGCGGCCAGCCCCAGCCACAGTTCCTTCAAGCTTTCGGAGACCTCTCGGTACTTGGCCGCCTTGGTCGCCTGGCTGCGGAGGGAATTCAACTGGGCCTCGATTTCATCAACGATGTCTCTCAGACGCAGCAGATTCTGGTCGACCCGTTCGAGCTTGCGAAGCGCTTCGTTCTTGCGGGACTTGTAACGGCTGATGCCCGCCGCTTCTTCGAATACCAGACGGCGACTGGTTGCGTTTGCCTCGAGAATCTGATCGACGCGGCCCTGTTCGATAATGCAATAGGCGGCGGCCCCTGCACCGGTGCCCATGAAGAGCTCGCGGACGTCCTTCAACCGTGCCGGCGCGCGGTTGATGAGATATTCGGCATCACCACTGCGCCAGATGCGCCGGCCAATGTGGACCTCTTGCGAAGAGATCGGCAGAAACCCGCTGGCGTTGTCGAAGCTGAGCGTCGCTTCGGCGAGACTGTTCGGTTTGCGGCCGGTCGCCCCGTTGAAGATGACGTCTGTCATCTCCTTGCCTCGTAGACTCTTGGGGCTTTGATCGCCGAGGATCCACTTGATCGCGTCGACGACGTTGCTCTTGCCGGTGCCGTTTGGCCCCACAATGCCCGTGATGCCGGGGGCAAACTCGAATTTGGTTCGGTCGGCAAAGCTCTTAAAGCCGAACAGTTCCAGCGACTTCAGCATCAGCGAACCTTCGTGGACCTTCTGAAGAACCGGAACAAGTCGAAACGTTTTGGGGACTCATCGCCGGCGTCCTCAAAATCGGCGGTCTGCACGTCATCGGCGGCAGCCGCTCTACTCGCGCCGGCGACGCCATCGGCGCCGGTCGTCGAGAGACCACTTTTCGTCTCCTCGTGTGTGGTCTGTTGGGCAGCGTCAAACAGGTTGGGAGTGAAGTGCGAATGTCCGACACGTGTCTCAGCCTGGTAAGTGCCGCCGATTTCGTTTTTAGGCCGCACGTAGAAACGCCCGCCTCGCGGTAGGGCGTCGATTTGGATTCGGGACGGAGTGTTGTGCTGCCGGCCGGCCTGCACGAGCATCCCGGCGACGTCGGGAAAAGTCGCACCGAATTCCGCAACGGTACGGATCACGTCGGCGACGCGCGACGAGACCACTTTCTTCCGGTCCGGTTGGTTTTTTTCGTAGCGACTGACAGTAATGGTGTCGCTTCCCCCGGCTGCGGTGACCAGAATGCTCTTGCCGGCCCGCACCATCATGGGCGTCTGGAAGCGTTGATCGGCTCCGAACAGCACAATTTCGGCTTTACGCCAGTGCGTCAGATGGATCATTGGATCACCCTTGGTGTCCAGCACGTGGAGCATGAACTGGTCATTCAATTTCTCGCCGCGGATGAAGGGATCGTGTTCATCCAGCGTGGATAATGCGCGGAACGCCCCGTATCGGGTCTCGGGGCTGCGCTGGTTCATCAACTCGCGCAACAGTAAATGCGATTCGGCCTCGTCGATCACGGCCATTGCCGCCAGAGCAAACACGCGAAACGCCGGTTCGTCACGGGCCGCTTCGGCCAGAGTCGGAAGCCCGGCGGCTTCTTCCAGATACGCCAGCGCCACGGCCGAGTGGAAACGGACTTCGAGACTACTATTTGTCAGTCCGGTCTTCAGAACCGGGATGGCTTCCGGACCGATCGCCTCTAGTTGAAGTGCCGCGCGCTGGGCAGTGTGCGGGACATGCAGTCTCTCTTTGAGTTGCCCCATTCGCATACGCTGCGCGACCGGTGTTTCGCGAAAGGCAATGCTGCGAACGACCTCAACGAACCGTGGGAAGTTGTCTTTGTACTTGGGCAGAATCTTTAACTCGATCTTCTGATCGGTCTTCGCCTTAGCCAGCGACTGTTGCAATCCGTGGCGGTCGTAATGATGAAACCGTTGGCCGATGCGGTCGGCGATCCGTTTGGCATTGCGCACACTCCGAAAGTCGTTTCGCAGATAAAGCGTCATGTTGCGCTCCCAGAGCGACTGACCACCGCCCAACACACGGCCGCGCCGGAGCACTCCGGCCTTCGAACTGGAATCGCCTTCGCCGGTTGAAACCAGGATCGGTCCTTTCGCCTTCGCCAGGTCGAGGCCCTTCATCGCTCCGCGACCCGGTACGATGGCCTGCTCGGAGAGACGCGTCTCCAACAACCGGCCGCCATTCAGACTGGTGGCTTCGCTGTTGCCCGGCAGCCGAACTTCCACGTCGAATTTTTCGCCCTTCTTAATCAACGGCGGTAAATACCCGCGCACGATGACCAGCGCGGTCGATGGAGACTTGAGAATCGTATTGGGACTGCGGACGCCACGTTTTCGCATCTCCGCGAGCAGCGCGGTGCGCAGATGCGACTCCGGTGGATTTCCGCCGGTCCCGTCCAGACCGGTCACCAGCCCGACACCTTGCAGGGTCACTATGTGCAGACCGGCGGTTCGGACGTATTCGCCGATCAATGGCGTCTCGACCTTGGTTTCGAATTCTTCGTTGAGTTCCTCTTCTTCCTCGGGGCTTTGAGAGCGCAGCTTGTCAAAGTGAAAGTGCTGACAGCCGATGAATGCGACGATCAGCAGCCAGCAGGCAAATCTCGACGGGTTCATCGAAACACGACTCCCAACAGCGTGCGCCGGCGGTGCATCCCGCGGGACGCCGATCGCACGGGTGACGGCGGGCGAGGACATCCGCAGCACGAGACTTCGCCGGTCACGACCAGCGGTTCTTTTGTTCAAATCCGTCAGTGTGTTCTTCGAGGGAGAGAGGAGAGAGAAGAGGCGGCAGAATAGAATTTTGCACTCAGACGGTCAAGGGCAGTTCTCGCGGCGCTGCGGCGAGAGAGAGCCGCGAATGGGTGACGCAAACCATTATGTGCAAAATGGTTACATGTCCCGACCTCCGGTCCGAGCATCCAACAAGGTTTCTTGCTGAAAGCATCCGCGACCGCGAGTACCAGCCGATTTGCGATGCCTAACACCAGATCCGATGTGCCGAAATCCGTCCTACTTCGAAAGCCGATCCAAGATGTTACGCGTGATTCGTTCAACCACGGGGTCTTTGCCTCGTAGCCCGTGCGACCAATCGGTTGTCCCAGCGGTGAATACGGTCCCGCCGCGGGTGTAGATTCCCATCACTGCGGCACCGGTCCGGCCTTCCGGGAAACGCTCGTACCAGCGGCTGTCGCCCGGATGCCAACGCGCCGGACACGTGGCCAAAATGACGAAACCCGCGGGCGTGCCGTCTTGATGCGTGGGAACGGGCAGCCCGTCTTCGGTGCGGAACTCACACCCGTCGCACTCGTAGCCAACAATCGTGTCCTTGCCACCGAACTGGTCTCCCCGTTTCAGATTGGTTCCTTCGAGAACCCAATGATCCGGCCGGTGCACCGTGAAGGCGCCCGAGCCATCCATAAACTGGCCGTGACTGCGGTGGTAACCGCCGAACAGAAAGCCCACGCCGGTCAACTCGTTTTCGGGACGTCCGACCAAATGGTGGCTCCATAGCGTGGAGAGCAACCGATGGTCGCCGGTGCGGTAGATCGGATCGAGATTGTACCACTGCTTCCAGCACACCAAGGCCCGTCCCTCTTCTTCGCTGCGCACCTGCCAACAGCACGTGTTGCCGCTGAAGAAGGCCGCGTTGCCGCCGCCGGCGATGAACGCCTCCAAATGGTCACGCATCGTCGACGACCAATACTCATCGTGGCCGACCGAGAGCACCAGTCGATAACCTTTGAGCAGTTTCGGGTGGAATTCCAGGTCGCTGTTGGCCGCGTAGTCGAGCGAATAACCGTTCTGCTCGGCCCACGCGACGAACGGCCGCTCCCAGTTGCTGAATTGCCCCGCCGTCGGCCGATTGAACGAAACGCGGTGGCCCTGCAACTTATTGCGATCGTGATAGGAATACAGGCTGTGGCCGCCCCAGTTGTTGTAGGCGTTGTACGTGTTCGTCGTGAGCTGGATCAGGATCTTCGTGTCGTGTCCCGGACGGGCCGAGCGCACGATGAAAAAGAGCGATCCCACGGCCGTGCGGCGATTGCGGTGGATAAACTGTCCGCCGCCATCCTCGACTCGCAGCGTCGCGTCGTAATAGCCGCTTTTCCAGTCCGCGGGCACTTTCAGAACAAACGAAGCCGGCCAGCCACAACCGTGCGACGAAGCGTTTTCCGGCACCGGATGTTCTTGTCCCGGTAGACCGCTCTTTTGCCAAATCACCTCCCGCTCGGCCGCCAGGCGAGCGATCTCCATTGAGAATTTTGCGGCGCTGGTGGAAATGTGAAAGGCGATCTCTTCACCGGGCTGGTAGCTCACCTGATTCGTGTAGCCCTCGATGAATAGCGCCCGCGGCCCGACTTGTTGGGCCGACGCCGCGCCCCCAATGGGTCCAACAAGTAGTGCGATCGCAATGGCGATGGTTCGGTTGTGGTTTCGCATGGTTGGTCCTTGCTCGTAAAGAACGTCGACTTTTGCGTTTCTTTTCTTCCTCGGCGACCATAGAGATGACTGGTTTGTCGAACCAGCCGGCTTACGCCGGCCGCTCGCCGGTTCTGTTGTTATAGTCGCTCTCAGTCTAGACCGGCCCAGAGGCTGTCGCAAGCTTTCCGTCGGCGAAGAAGACCGCTGGCTCAGGGGCATGCAGCGCCTGCAGCAAAAGCTGTCGCGAAGGGCCCGCGATGACGCGCTCTGAAAATCGCTCGGAGCTGGAATGAGTCCCCTTGAAAATCCTGATACGAGCCGCGAGCGTGAGCGAGCGGGTTGAGAAACCTCGGAGAAAGGACCGCTCGCTCCCTAACGGTCGCGGCTCGTGGAAACAGTGTCTTCAACAGGCTGGTAGGACCTGGGACGGATTAGTCGTCTTGATGCTCTCTGATCGCCTTCAGCGCATCGGCGAGAATGTCATGGGCGTCCTGGTCGTCGGCGCATTGCCGGATCGCTTCGGCCACCGCCTACTTCCCGTCCGGTGTGATCGCGAACAACGCCGATCTGGTAGTGACGTACAGCACGTTGTTGGCGACGACCGGCGTGCCATAGACGGCGTTGTTCATGTTGATCTCGCTCAGGAGCTTTCTCTTCTTGTCCAGCTTGAAGACGGCCACGTCGCCGTCTTCGTCGCCGATGTAAACCTTGCCGTCGACGATCAGCGGCCATCCCCACGCCGAGGCAAACATGTCATACTTCCAATAGACCGTCGGCCTTTTCTTTTCATCCGCCTTCTTGGCGTCGAGACAGTGGACCAGTCCGGCAAAGTCGGCAACGAACAGCAGGTCGTTCTTGATGGCGACCGAGCCTAAGGACCGGTGGAACACTTCTTCGAATTGTTCTTCTTTGTCGCCGTTCTGATCGATCCAGCTATAGTGCCAAACAACGGCGGAGTTCGGATTCGGTTTGGCCCTCTCGCCCGCCTCGGGATCGACGGCCTGCAGCCGTCTGTGCGGGATCGGCTTCCCGTTGGCGTCGACGGCCAGTTCGGAGCTGACGTCGCCGCGTCTGGTGGGATCGATGCACCACAGATGACCGACACCTTCGCCGTGCTCGGGGTCTTGCCCCGCCGCCACGTAGACCAAACCGGCGTAAGTGACCGGAGTGGCAATGATGCTGTTGCGTGTTCCGCGGCCGCCCACGACCCACTTCGACTCTTTCGGGTTGACGTCGAATTTCCACAAAAGCTTCGCATGGCCCTTGCCGTCCCCTTGAGGATCGAAGCTGTACACCCAGCCGTCTCCCCCGCAGAACACGACCTGCGGCTGACCGTCGAAAACTCCGTACATCGGCGACGACCACTGACCATGCAGAATGTTCTTGCCGGGCGACTGATCGGTCCAGAGCACCTTGCCCGTGTTGCGGTCCATGGCGACGAAGCTCGGCGCGTCCGGCTTGGGGATGCCGAAGTGCTCGGCATCGATGCCGTTGGACGTGCCGGTGAACAACAGATTGCCGGCAAATGTGACCGAACAGGCACACATGTTGTGCTGTTCGCTGCCAAGCTCGGCCATCATGTCGAACTTCCAGACGACGTCGGCTTCGAGCTTGTCCTCGGTTTCTTCGCTGTTGAAAGGGCCGTCGTTCTCGCCGTCGTAGAACCCTTCTGAATCGAGACAAATCACCTCGCCCCGACTGCTGACAAACCACAG
>CAZGYE010000162.1:0-13010 GCA_964530165.1 uncultured Planctomycetaceae bacterium | reverse complement strand
CCGCCCGGCAGAACAAGGGGTTTCGCGGCAGCAACTGATCAACTTGGGCTAGCGCACCGTGATCTCCGGTATGCTTGAGGGTTGCAGGGGCTGATTTCGCCGCCCCGCTGGCGGGGCGCGGGTGTCGGATTGACGACACGATTCGCGGTTTCGAGACGGTTTTTTGTACAGCAGAGCATCGCCGCTAGAAATCGGATAAGCAATTTCCCCCTTTTCGATCCGGGCAGAAAACCGAATAATTGACTCAGGGCCGAACGAGGACAGAAAACGTGGTATAATAATTGCGACAAACAGTGAAGATGTGGAGCGTCGCCGTAAACGGCGTGCGCAGGCAAAGCGGGCGTGAGGTGAGTTCGAACGGGTTCGAACAGGAGGGCAAGTGATGAACAAGATGATCTGGACTGCTGCTCTGGTAGCAGGATTGACTGTGTTCGGTTCAACCGAAACGGCCAAAGCCGGGCATTGCTGCAATGACGGGTGTTCTCTCGGCGGTTACTCGTCGCCGACGTACTCGTACGGTTCGAGCTATTACAGGTACCCCCGGTACGACGATGACGACGATTACGACAGCTCACCGTACTATTATTACGGCAGCTCACCGTACTACGGAGGTTACTTCGGTTTGGGGTACTACGGCTTGGGCTATGGCTTGGGTTATGGTGGCCATTACTACGGTCATCACGACGATGGTCATCACGACGATGGTCATCACGACGATGGTGATCACGACGATGGTCATCACGACGGCGGTCATTTCGGTGGCGGTCATTTCGGTGGCGGTCATTTCGGTGGCGGTCATTCAGGCGGCGGCCATTTCAGTGGCGGTCATTCGGGTGGCGGTCATTTTGGTGGCGGTCATTCGGGTGGCGGTCATTTTGGTGGCGGACATTCGGGCGGCGGCCATTTCGGTGGTGGTCATTTCGGTGGTGGTCATTTCGGTGGCGGTCATTTCGGTGGCGGTCACGGCGGCGGCGGTCATTTCGGTGGCGGCCACGGTGGCGGCCACGGCGGCCATCATTGAGCCTGTTCCCGGAACGGCTTTCGCTGTTCGTAGAGTTTTAGCCGTGCGGCGATGGCATCCTTTTGCTGGGCCGTCGCTTTTTCCAGCGATTCTTTTGCGCGCTGGACGGCCTGGTCGAACTGGCCCGCTTCAGCGTGCGAGGCTGCCAGCGTGTCGAGGTAATCCCCGCGCTGGAAGTCGGTCAACTCACACGCTTTGGTGGCATGTGTGACGGCTTTGTTTCCGTCGCGGAATCGTTCGTCTGGGCAGGTCGCCAGGATCCACGCGAGATTGTTGTGGGCCAGGTCGAAGCCGGGAGCAATCTGGACCGCCTTGGCGAAGTTCTCGACGGCTTTGCCATAGTCCCGTTTGTCTTGGCGGGCAGTCCCGGCGGCTTCGTACGCCGGAGCGAAGTTCGGGTCGATGCGCAGCGCTTCGTTGTAATCGGCCAGCGCACGGTCGTCGTCGCCCTTGGCGCGCCACACCATGCCGCGGTTGGTGTAAACTGCCGGGTGCCGAACGTTTTGCCGGATGACCTCGTTGAAATCGGCGATGGCCCGTTCGAGCTGTCCCATCTTGCGGTGCACATTGCCACGCTCATTCACCGCGGGGATGTTTTTCGGATCGCGGGCGATCGCGGTGTCGAAATCAGCGGCGGCCTTGTCGTATTGTTTCATCACGGCCCAAGCGATGCCGCGCTCGTGGTAGGCCTGCGAAGTCGGATTGCGGTTGATCGCGGCCGTAAAATGGTCGATCGCCCGGTCGTACAACACGACGTCACCCTTTTTGATCCAGCCCCGCTGGCCCTTGATCCACAACCACTCATCCTTCACCTGATCGACCAGCAGCACGTTTCCCAACCGGGCCCGAGCCACTACGTCTGTGCCCGCCTTGAGTTCGGCAGCCCAGCGAACCACCATCACCCGTTTCCCCGCCCACGATTCACCGTCCTGTGCCGGCAGTGGCGACGGAACGGCAATCCAGGACGCCAGCAAACAGATCAACGCGAGATGTCGTCGTTGCATCAGAGTGTCTCCATAGTTCGACCGCTAACAAACCAGACGAGCGGGGAGTGTCAGTCCCCTGATTATCCGGCCGCTCACCTCAATAGATTCTATGCAGTCTCGCCGGCAGAGTCATGCCCCTTTTTTCCTCGAGAGCAAGAAATCACAATCCGCACACGCGACAAAGCCCGCCGGTCGCACCCGGCGGGAACCCACGGGTCGCGGGCCCGTGGGCTTTGACGGGTGCGTGGTGGATTATCCGGATTGGCGGACGAGGCCGTGTTCTCGCAGCGTGTGGCCGGGGAAGACTTCGGCGGCGCGATCGTTTCGCAGGCGGTTACTGACGATCTCGCCGAGGATGTCGCGGTAGTCGGTGGTGACCCGCAGGTCGCCGGGGCCTTCGAGATCGTCGGCGCCCAGACCGGGCCAATCGGCGACCACCTGACCTCCGTGGATGCCTCCGCCGAGGACGAACATCACGCTGCCCCGGCCGTGATCGGTTCCGAGGCTCACGTTCTCGTGCAGCCGGCGACCGAATTCGGTCATCGTCACGACGGTCACGCGGTCCTGGAATTGGCGAACGTCGTCCCAAAACGCGGCCAGCGACTCTCCCAACTCGGCGGCCAGGCTTCCGAACAGCCCGCCGGTCGCCCCCTGGACGAAATGCGTGTCCCATCCGCCGATGTCGACGCAGGCCACCTCCAGGCCGACTTCCGCCTTAATCAGACGCGCCACCTGTCGTAGACCGTCTCCGAATTGGCCCTGCGGATAGTTGCCGGCACCTTCCCGAGCCGTCGCTTCGCTGCGCAGACGCTCGACGGTTTCCAGCGTTTCCAATAGCTGATCTCCCGCCCGCCCGAGCTCTCCTCCAGCATCCTGATAGAGCCGACCAAGCGCCGCGGTGAACGGTTCGAGCTGCTTGCCTTCCCGGTGAATGGCAAAGTCGTCGACGCTGCGCACCGCGGAAGCACCGGGACTTCCCCGAAGCGCCTCGGGGAGCATCTCGGCGATCGCCACCGCTGAGAGCGGCGAATGCTGACCCCGGCAAGTTCGCAGGTGACGCGCCAGCCAGCCCGAGCCGAGCTTCTGATCGACGGGGCAGGCCATCTCCATCAGGTCCTGCGCTTCGAAATGCGAACGGGTCTGATCTTCCGAGCCGACCGCGTGGACGACCGCAAGCTGTCCGGCCTGGTACAGCCGATCGAGCGGTTTCAGACGCGGATGCAGCCCGAAGAAACCGTCCAGATCAATGGCCCGCTCCTCTCCCGCCGAGCGGTCATCGGGCGCCGCGATCCCCAGGCTGGGTCGGGCCTTGTAATAGTCGTCGTCCGCGTGCGGGGGCGCCAGATTCAACCCGTCCGCTCCGCCTCGCAGAAAGATGCTGACCAGCACATCACCGCTCGGTCCTTGCTGGGCCGTCGATATCGCCAGCTCCGCAAACGCCCCACGTGCAGCTTCCATCACTCAGTACCTCTGAAAACCCGGAGAAGCCAGAACGAGTGCCACCGCCGTCGGCCCGGCTGCTTCACCGGGGACCGCCTCCAGCACTTCATGCACGGCCGCCCGCTCCTCGTCGTTTGGCCGGCGTCCCAAGAGATGGGCGGCAAGCGGCGCGACGGCATCTTCCGCTTCCTCCGACCTGCTGACCCGCTTTGCCAGTTTCTTCAACGAGACTTGGCTGCCACCGATGCGGTTGCCGGCCAGCTCCAGCGCGAAATTCCACCGCCACAACAGCGTTCCCAGCCAGGGCGTCGGTTCGTCCGGGTAACCGTCGGGCGTCGGATAATTGAACGGCGCGTGGCCCATACGCTGCAGCCACTTGGCGATCCTTCTGCCGCCGTCGGTGTCGGCGTCGAGGGCCCGCAGGGCCGAGACCACGTAACGGAAGGGACGCTTGAGTCGCGTGCCTCGGGCATTCCGGAATTCGTCCGACGTCAGCAGCATCCGCAAAGCCGTCTTGATGTCATAGTCCGATTGACGAAATGCGTTGGCCACGTTCTCGACGAGTCCGGCCGGCGGCTGGTCGGCGACGAAACGCCGACACAACTTGGTCGACAGAAACTTGGCCGTCGCTGGATGCCCGAGCACGATGTCCAGCAGCAGGTCCAGGTCTTTTTCGCCGCGCCCCGCCGGAATCTCCCGTCCCAGCACGCGTTTGGCCCCCTGGTCGTGCCGGCCTTTGCGGAATTCCACGCGACCACGGAACCACTTGTTGTTGATGGTCCAGCCGGTCAGACAGCGGGCGACCTCCATCACATCCTGCTGGCTGTACCCGCCATGCACGCCCAGCGTGTGCAGCTCCAACAGCTCGCGAGCATAGTTTTCGTTGGGTCCCTCCTTCCCCCGCGTCTTCCTGTTATCCCGCCCGTCCAGGTAGACCAGCATCGCCGGACTGAGGGCCGAGGCCCGCAACAGGTGCCGGAAATTGCCCAGTGCATGGACCCGGATCACCTCGCGGTCGTCCACCGTTTTCAGCCATGCACAATCATCCTTGCCGATGCTGATGTTGAAGTGATCGGTCCAAAAATTGACCATGCTCTCAAACAACTGGCGGCGAGAATACACTGCACGCAGCAGCGTGTGGCGGAACAGCTCGTCTTCGACGACGCGCCTGCGGTATTCGAAGATGTCGCCTGCCGAGGCGTGCAGCGATTCAAACCGCCGGGCCCGCAGGTCGCATGCCGTGTCGTCGATCGTCTCGGGCGACAACTGCTCGTCGATGTAATTTTCGACGCCCAATTGGCGCACATGGTCGAGGTCGCCCGGCCTCGAACCGTAGCCCAACCGGTTCAGGACATGCACCGGTAAGTTGATCTCCGGATCGGGCGGAACTTCGAAGAACTCCGGCTGCGATTCAAACTGACGCGCGAGCAGGTTCCACGCCGGCGAGGCATCGCATCCGGCAATGAAGACGGGTGCACTCGCCGCCGCGCCGAGCTTCAGAAAGTCGCGTCTGTCGAGCTTCATCGTGCGGCTCCCGGAATCTCCATGACGCCGGTTTCCGCGACCGACTCAGAAACCGATTCACGTACCGGAGCGGATCGAAACAATCCGCAAACGGCCCCGCCCAGCCCCAACAGCAGAGCGACCGGCAGGAGAAAGAACCAGCCCAACAGCGGCGCCAGCGACGCGAGAAACAGCACCACCCATCCGCGGATGATCGCCTTCCAGGGCCGATCCTCGTCTGCCGGCGAGGGCAGACGCGACCCGATCCAGTGAACCACGCCGGCAGTCCCTGCAAAAGCCAGACCGAACGTTGCCGTCAGCACGACCGCGCCGAAGAACTTGATCGGGCCGCTCCCGTTTTCAAGAAACGCCGAACTGATCCCGACCAGTATCACCCCCAGCAACAACCCCAGCAGAAACGTTCGAAAGGGCTTCTGAGTCACACGCCGTTCCGAACGCGCAACCCATTCCGGAAATAGAGCTTGCGTCAACACGGCGATCGCCGTCAGCGACAGGCCCAAACCGAGTACGACGGAAATGATACTGAACAGTGTCGACATCGTCATGGCGTTTCTCTCTTGTTGTCTGGGTGAAGTTTCGCCAGGGAATACCTGCCACGCGGAATGGAAGTTTCAAATAGCCGCCGAGAGCGCGATTCTCAACGCAACAATTCCCGGTCATCCGAACCATGAGTATCGGCAAACGAAGTCTGCGTTGTTATTGACCCGACATTCGTCATTCCTAAAATGCACAGAGAGACCGCACCAACAGTCTACCGAGGTTCGCTGAGAATTCCATGGATTTTGAAAAACGCTTGCAACGAGCCATTCAGCGCGGGCATCGCACCCGCGATGACGAAGGACGTCAACAGGCCGAGAAGGCCATTAGTGAAGAAGAGCTGAGGGACCTGCACTCCCGCTGCCGGTTGGATCTGTCCGAACACGTCGAGAAGTGCCTCAACCAGTTGGCCGACCATTTTCCCGGCTTTCGTTTCCAGACGGTTGTCAGCGAGGAGGGGTGGGGCGCGAAGGTGAGCCGAGACGACGTCGACGTCAGACGGGGACGTTCTCCGCAGAACGTCTACAGCCGCCTGGAAATGTTGGTCCGGCCGTTTTCGTCGGCGCACATCGTGGAGTTGACCGTTAAGGGCACGATTCGTAACAAGGAAATGCTGAACCGGACACACTTCCAATTCCTCTCCGAGATCGACATCGATTCATTCAGCGAGCTGATCGACCTCTGGGTGCTCGAGTACGCGGAGCACTATTCCGCGCGGACGTGAAGAGGCTCTCAGCGGTTAGCTCTCAGCAGTCAGCCGGACGCAGTGGCAAGGGGTGATGAATCATGACGAATGTCGCGTGAATGCTCACCGCATGGTCTTCAACAGGATTCCAAGATGAGCCGACAAGCCGATCTCGATCGCGTTCTGGACAGCGGTATTGTGGCCATCATTCGTGCTCCGTCGAGCGAACAATTGCTGGGCGTCGCTGGCGCCTTGTACGAAGGAGGCATCGACGTCATTGAGGTGACGTTCACCGTCCCGCGAGCACTCGAGATCATCGCCGAGGTGCGAAAGAGTTTGGGCGATAAGATTCTGCTGGGCGCCGGCACGGTCCTCGATCCCCAAAGCGCCCGGGCTGCGCTGCTGGCCGGCGCCGAGTTTGTCGTGTCGCCGACCGTAAATCTCGACGTCATCCGGCTCTGCAACCGCTACGACAAACTGGTGATGCCCGGCGCGTTCAGTCCGACGGAAGTCCTGCGTGCGTGGGAGGCCGGCGCCGAGATTGTGAAGGTTTTTCCGTCCGGCGTTCTTGGTCCGGGTTATCTGAAGGCCCTTCACGGTCCGTTGCCGCAGGTTCGCTTGATGCCGACCGGCGGCGTCAACCTCGACACGCTGCGAGATTTCGTCGAAGCAGGCGCCTGTGCGGTGGGTCTGGGAGGCGCGCTGGTGGAAAAACAGGCCGTCCGCGAAGGCAACAGGACTCGGATTCGCAGCTTGGCCCAGCAGTACGTCGCGTTGTGGCGGACCGTTCGCGCAGAATCGGCCGGTTGAGGCCGTCCCAGGCCGCCGAACCGCGACAATCGGTCAAGGATGAACGTCCCCCCGAGTCGCAGTTTTCGCTTCAAGTCATACGATCCGATCGGTCGATACCCTTGACAATGGTGATTCGCGTCCGCTTTGCGGTGGGCCGTCCCGTTTTCGCTGGCGTGGTTGCGAAACGCGCCGCACGCGTTTCGTCGAGGGGGGGGGAACGAAATGAAATCGGTTACCACGATCGTCTTGGGGCTCACGGCAATCTGCTGGGCGGCGGTTTGCCAGGCGGCGTCCGGTCCCGTCCAACCGGTCTTTACGAAACAAACGCGGTTTCGCATCCCGTTTCGTTACGACGCAGCAGAGATGCAGCGATTGGGGGCCCGCGAGATTCGTCTGTACACATCTTACGACCGTGGAGTGCGCTGGCAGCACGTCCAATCGGTTCGGCCTGACACGGGACGGTTCGACTTCCGGGCGCGCGGTGACGGCGAATACTGGTTCGCGGTCCGCACGCTCGATGCACACAATCAACTGCATCCCCCAGGCAATATTATCGAAGCCGGCCTGAAGGTTGTGGTGGACACCAAGCCGCCGGTCCTCGAAATCAACTTGATCCAGACCGCTCCGGGTCAGGTGCAACTGGCATGGGATTCTTCCGACGAGAATCTCGATCCCACCAAACTGCGGCTGGAATACATCCAGGCCGGCGCGGCGAACTGGCAACAGGTGAGCATCGTACCTCAGCCGAGCGGACAGACGTCGTGGTCGGTTCCGCAGGGTGGTTTTGTGGCCGTGCGGGGCAGCGTCAGTGACCGGGCCGCGAACGTCGGCCGCGCTCAGCAGCAGATCCAAATTGGACCGGCCAGACCGGACGGACCGAGACCGACCGGTGTCGATCTCCGCAAACCCATTGCAGCGACTCCCCAACCGAGCAGTACGTTGCCGGAACAGGAAGTGGCGGTTTTCCCGGGAGCATCCGACAAGACGGCGTTCCGGCCATTCCCGTCGACGGCGCAATGGCCCCACGAAACTGCCGGCGACACTGCCATTGCCGGCCCGGACGCGACGGCCGCCGAACAGGGACCGATGGACCTCGCCGTCTCCGACACGTCGAACTCGCGGCCCGGTGTTTCTCAGCGCCGGTTCGTCAACCCGGCCGCGACGCAGCCGCCCACGCGACCCGCGAGTCGCCACCGCGTTGTGAATACGAAGAGATTTCAAATTGGCTACAAAGTCGACGACGTCGGTCCGTCCGGCATCAGTAGCGTCGAGCTGTTCGTCACCGAAGACGACGGCCGCAAATGGTGGAAGTACGGAGACGACCTCGACCGTCAAAGTCCGTTCCAGGTCGACGTGCCGGGAGATGGGATGTATGGTTTCACGCTGCTGGTGCGCAACGGGACGGGTTTGTCGGGTGAACCGCCACAGCCGGGCGAGAAGCCGTCGTTCGTCGTGGTGGTCGACGAGACTCCACCCGTCGCCGAACTGATGCCGATTCAGCAAGGGCCGGCAGTGGCGCCCAATCAGGTCCTGATTCGCTGGAATGTCCGCGACGACAACCCGGCCGACAACCCCATCGCCCTGTACTATTCCGCCGATCCGCGTGGACCGTGGCAGCCGATCGGTGACTGGCGGGTCAACGGGGGCAGCTATCTCTGGACGGTCGGAGCGGAAGTGCCAAGAAAATTCTACATCCGACTGACCGCACGCGATGCCGCGGGCAACACGACCCAGGTCGAAACGCCCGAGCCAATCGTCGTCGACTTGTCGAAGCCGAGGGCGAGGATTGTCGACGTCAAGCCCAAGACGCCCGGGTTTCAGCGCTGAGAATTCGTCCAGACTGCTTTGATTGACGATCGAAAATTAACGGTCGAAGGATTGCCGCAAACAATCCCGATTGCACAATCGTCAATCGTGTGACAGCTCATCCAGCTGCGCGTCGGTCTCGGCGGGCGTCGTTCCGGACGGTTCCGACTCGGGCGGCTCGAACTTCGGCGCGGTGGCGTCCATGGTCTCCTCGTCGGGAACCGGCCGCGACGTGTCCGACGACGTGTACGTGGCACCCTCGACTTCGTCCTCGATGCCGCGCACGCCCTTCTTGAACTCGACGATTCCCTTACCCAGACTCCGCGCGACTTCGGGCAGCCGTTTCCCGAACAACAGCAGCGCAATCACCATCACGATCATCAGCTCTGGCCAGCCGGGAGCACCAAAAAATGGCATAGCTCACTCCTCACGATTTCCTCTGTCCCTCGATTTCGTCCTCGACTCCTTTTACACCCTTCTTGAACTCCACAATGGTCTTCCCCAGCGACCGCATCACGCCCGGCAGCCGCTTGCCGAACAACAGCAGTACAATCACGCAGACAATCAGCAGCTCTGGAATTCCGGGAGCGCCCCACATTCGTCGTCTCTCCTGTGTTCGACTCTCGCCTGATCGTCCGACTGCGCCGACACGCACGCTCCATTA
Source organism: uncultured Planctomycetaceae bacterium (assembly GCA_964530165.1). Classification (GTDB taxonomy): domain Bacteria; phylum Planctomycetota; class Planctomycetia; order Planctomycetales; family Planctomycetaceae; genus CAZGYE01. The sequence continues at coordinate 3,555 of CAZGYE010000162.1, read as the reverse complement.
TGACCCGCCGATGCAACAAAACCAACCCCAGCTCTGCCGCACGGCGTCACAACGCCGGTGCTCGCGATCGCGGAACAACACCCCGGTCAAGACGAGTGGGAGCCGATCTCGGCAGGACGAGCAAACAGACCCGTGAACATCCGAATTCCCACCGCCATCACGCGGATTGTGCCCACTGGAGGATGTCCACTCGGTTTGCCCGCTTCAGCAAGAGCAGGACGAGTGAGCGGAGCCAGATATTATTGTAACCGGCCGAAGTCGGCTGTCAACACAGCGCCGTGGAGAACACGTCGAAATCTTCCGGCGATTCGGCCCCTAGTCTCCGGCGAGCGGGAGACGTGAGTCCCCTGATCACACCAGTCGGCTGACGCGCCCACTTCTTCGCCTGTTGCGAACGATCTTGACGCATCGTCGCGAGGTCGGCGGTGTCATGTATACTGAGAGAGGCCCAAAACAGAACCCCGACGTGACGGCAACCGAGAATGACTACGGACGAAGTTCTGCTGAATCGATACACCAAAACGGGCGATCCAGCCGCCTTCCGCGAACTTGTCGATCGGTACTCCGGAATGGTGTACCACATCGGCCTGCGTGTAACGGGCGATCAGCACGTTGCCGAAGATGTGTGCCAGGAGTGTTTTCTGGAACTTGCCCGCAAGGCGCGCACGGTACGAGAGAACGTTGCGGGATGGCTACACGCGCTTGCCACGAGCCGATCGCTGAACGTTGTTCGGTCGCGGAAGCGAACAACACATCGGGAACACGCGGTGGCGAGGAACGCCGTCGCCGACACTGAGTCGTCGGAGTGGCGCGAGCTGCAGCCGCTCATTGACCGGGCGCTCAACGGGTTGAGCGATGATCTACGGCTCCCCATTATTCTGCACTACCTGCGGGGCGAGTCGCAGCAACAGGTGGCAGAGCGGCTCGGCATCGATCAGGCGACGGTGTCGCGCCGCCTGCAGCGTGGCGTAGAACAGCTCCGAAGTCGGCTCGGCCGCTTCGGTGTGATGACGACGGTTGTCGCTATGACCTCGCTCTTCGGGCAGAGTTCTGCACAAGCTGCGTCGAGTTCACTCACCGGAACGCTGGCGAAGATCGGTGTTGGAGGCATTGGCGTGACCATCGGGAAATCCACGCCGGGCGGCCTGCTTCCGTCCTTCGTAACGCTCGGAGCCGTTGTGGGAAACGTGCTGCTGTTCCTGTTCCTGAGAGGTTGGATACTTGTTGCGATCTTGGCAATCGAGTTCGCGCTGTTGATGAGACCGCCGGCCTGGGTCCGCGAACTCCTTCGAGCCTACGCCTTCGGACGCGATCTTGTCGCCCATCCGATGTATCCATTCCGTCGCTGGACATGGACGGTCCCTCCGGCCGACTGGAAACAGCGACTGTTTGTTTGGTCGTATGTCGGGTTCACATTCGGTCTTGTGGCCTTTGGAGACTCGGCCAAGGCGGCGACTCAGCCCGGTTTTGTTGTGGGCTTTGGTTTGATGGCCGCGCTGTTTCTTGCGCTCGCCGTGCGGCTCGCTTGGCGCGTCTGGACGCATCGCGAACACCTGCCGGGTGCTGCGGACGACCGGTCAGAAGAATTGCGTCAGTGGTCCTCGTGGGAGAACATTGGCGGAGCTGCGGTGGGCGCTCTCATCGCCACAACGTGGCTGTTGAGCATCCCGCACGAAGAACTGTTCACGCTGTCGATTGGGACCGTTGTGCTCTGGACTTGGTTCGTTGCCTGTGCCGGCATGGCCGTCTGGGCATTCATCGATCGCCGGCGGCGGAGCGACCGGGATGATGTGGCAATCAACGACGCTTTCTCTCCATCGGGAAGCATCGAGGCAAAGCCGGTCGCACAACGAGACCACCTCGCGCTCATCGGCTGTCTGACACTGATGGTGGTCGCCTGTCTGTTTTCTGCCATCGTGCCGACGGCGCTCGAACGACTACAACCGGCAAAGCATGGTCCACCGCAACCGGTTATGGCGGCCAGCCTGGGACTCATCTTCAGCCTCCTTCTGCTGCGTCGAGTCGTCAAGGCGCGGGATCAGTTGCCGCGACCTGTTTCGCTGCCGCTCCTGGCGTTCAGTGTTCTGACAATCGCGCTGGGGGCGGGACTGACGGCGTACGGAACGTGGACGGCAAGAACCGGGCCGAAAGCACGTGCCGCCGCGATACCATCGGGAATCCCACAACGCCGGCAGCCGGTGTTCCAGCCGCGTCCGTCGCAGTTGGAACTCATCCGAAAATACGCGGCCGAGACAGCCGTCATCACGGTGCCTGACGAACAACTCCCTGACGGCTGCTACCTCCACCGGTACGACAATGGATTCGGATTTCCTATGCCCGCCGCGGAACGACACGCGTGACAAAGTGATCAACGATGTCATTTCATCGTGATCACAGCAATCTCGTAGGTCGTGACTTTCGGTACCACGAATGAGACGACGCCGGCTTCTTGCTTCAGCGGCAGTTCCAGATCGCGCCTGCGGCGGGGATTGGCCAGTGTTACGCCTGTGGCGCGGCGTCCGGCAGGCAGGCGGACGCGAACGGCGATGTTCGTGAAGGGTTCCTCGGAGCGGTAGTTGACGCAATGCACGAGTCGCCGGCCCGGCTGTTCGGTCAGTTCGGTACACAGTCCCGGCTGCCCATCCACCGACAAGGAGAGCTCATTTTGGCACGCCCGGCGGACGGCTCCGAGAATGTCGCCGTCTTGGCCGGCGCGAACGATGCCGGAACTCGGCAGGTCTTCCAGTGCGGGTTTCTTCCGCGGCCTCATCCACTCGTCGTGGGTGCCAACGGGGCCGATCACGCAGAGCCTCCCGCCGGATTTTGCGTAGGCCCGGATCTGATCGATCTGCCGATCGGAAAGAGCAACGCACCCGGCCAACACCAGACAGCGGTACCGGCTCAGCTCATCGAGCTGGTGGTCGTAAACGGTCTGAAAGCAGACGCGGTTTTCGATCAACACATTCTCGGCTTTGTAGGTCAAGCCGGCGTACCGCGAGCCGGCGAACACCTGCGAGGGGAAACTTCGCAGCACAGCCGCGTCGGCGACGACTTCCGCGTCCCGCAGCAGGTCGCGCCGCTTGTGAAAGAAGCGGATGAACGGGTCGAGCTCGGCCGACATCGGTTCGTCGACCCCCGGCTTCTTGACGATCTTGTCGTACTCGAACCAGCAGACGGCCCCCAGGCAGTCCTGGTTGAAGGCCATCGATTCGGCCATTTCCAGCGGGGTCGTGGCGTAGCAGAAGGCCGTGTTGTTCATACACCGCGCGACCTTGTAGGTGAGGATGCGCGACGTCAGCTTTCCGTTCTGGTAGCCGGAGTGCCTGCCTTCGTCCCAGAAAGCCTCGCCGCCCTGCAACAGACGACCGTGGTCCCGTGGCGGACGGATCCAAGGCCCGACGCCTCCGGGATTGCACTCGATCAAAACGTTTGGCCGCAGTGTGCGGGCATAGCGGCTCATGGCATGATACGAATCGGCCAGGGAACGGCAGCGGAACTCGTCCCACGCAGAACGGAGCAGGGCGGTCGCCCCGGCCGTCGGGGGTTGGGCCGCAC
>CAZGYE010000161.1:0-13011 GCA_964530165.1 uncultured Planctomycetaceae bacterium | reverse complement strand
AAAGCTGTAACAGATCACCTTTCCGGAAGTCAATTCTCCGATGTAGATCACTCCGGTCGCCGGGCTTGCGCCGCGCGAACCGGGCAAATTGGCGAGGCCGGAAACGATCGCGTAGTGAGGCTCTGCTTTCGGATCGACCTGAAAATCGGCCGCCACATTTCGCGAGTACCGAGTCGTGAACTTCCCGATTTTGTTGTTCAGCACGGCGCCGGTCAACTGGCCGGTCAGAAAGTCCAGCACGAAGATGCCTTCCACGGCGTTGATGTTAATGGGTGACACGTCGATGGTTGCCATCGCGAACTTGCTGTCGCGGTCGGTGGTCACCGCGAACGCAGGCTCGTGCGGCCACAAGTAGGAAATACACAGGCCGGCCACGACTCCGACGGCCAGCCAGGTCATGCGATCCTCGGAAATGCGATTTGACACCACTCGATCCTCCAAAGCGGAAAGCGGACCGCTGAAAGCTGAATGCTCAAGATTGTCGATTGACGATTGTCGATTGACGATTACTCTATTGGTTTGCGAGCTCCCGATTGTAAGATCGTCAATTGCCAATTGTCAATCGCCAATTCCAAAGGAGGTGAAGTCGTGTCGCAGAGACCTTTGAACGTGGGCCTGATCGGCGGCGGTGCTGGGGCGTTCATCGTCCAGCCTCACGGGCGGGCCATTCACATGGACGGCACTCGCCGGGTGGTTGCCGCGGCGCTTCACCCCGACCCTGCCGTGGCAATCGAAGAGGCGAAAATCTGGCCCTATCCCATTCGAGGGTACAAAAGCTACGACGAGATGATCGAGGCCGAATCGAGCAAGCCCGTGGGAGAGCGGATCGATTACGCGCTCATCGTGACGCCCAACCATGTGCACTACGACCCGGCGAAGAAGTGCCTTGAGGCGGGGATTCCGGTTTTCTGCGAAAAACCGTTGACGGTCACTCTTGAGGAAGCCGACGATTTGGTCTCGCTGGTGAAAGAGAAGAATTTGCCGTTTGCCGTTGCCCACACTTATTTGGGACACTGGACCAGCCGACTGGCCCGGCACATCGTGCGCAGCGGTTTGCTCGGAGAGGTGCGCTGGGTCGACGCCTACTACCTGCAGGGATGGCTCTTCGAGCGCACCGAGGACATGGGCGTCATGCAGGCCGAATGGCGCGTCGATCCGAAGCGGGCCGGCGCCAGCGGCTGCGGCGGCGACATCGGTTCTCACGCGCTGATGCATCTGCGGTATATCACCGGGCTGGAGATCACGAAACTGCTGGCCCATTTGGAGATCTTCGTCGAAAATCGGCAGCTCGACGACCATTTCACCACGTATGTCCAATTGAATAACGGTGCCCGGGGGATGGTTCGGGCCACGCAAATCGGGATCGGCCACAAAAACGATCTGGGGATCGAGGTCAACGGCACCAAAGGCACGCTGCGCTGGTCGCAGGAAGACCCGGAACGGCTGACGATCAACACTCCTCAGCAAGAGCTCGTCTACTGGCGTGGCGCGGTCCAGGCCAACGACGGATTCTTGGGGGACTTGCCCGAGGACCTCATGGCCGAACTGACGACGCCGTCGGGTCATCCCGAGGCGTTCCACGACGCGTTCGCCCGGCTGCACCGTTGTTTCGAGCTCGACGTGCGGGCGTGCCTCGACGGGAAACCGTTCCACTGTGACGGCGCTCAGTATGCCAACGTCGAGGATGGCCGCATGGGGATCTACTTCCTCCAGAAAGCTGTCCAGAGCAGCTCGAAGGGCAACGTCTGGGTCGACCTGTAAAGGCAAAAGGAAAGCCCAAAGCGATCAGCCTTCAGCGATGAGCTCATTGCTGATGGCTGACCGCTGAGAGCGTCTGCTTCCTTGGTAAACGCATGAAGTTCTTGACGCAACTTCCCCTGCACTACCAAATTCTGATCGCGCTGATCCTGGGCACCGTATTGGGGTTGCTGATCAACCCCGGTGACGTCCAGCTCGAGGGCAACATTCGCGGCGTGCTGGCCCCCGTACCGGAAGGCATCTTGTTCACGGAAACCGACGCGGTCGGCAACGTATTGGTCGACGAGACAATTCCCGACGAAGCGGTCCTGCAGAGACGTTTTCCCGATCTGGCGAAGCTCTATTCGCAGAATGAGCCTCGCAGCGAAATCGCCGTCAAGGTCACCGAGGCCCGGGTCCACATTTTCGACGACGGCAAGAGCATTGCGATCCGCTATTCCCGCAAGCTGAACGGCACGACCGCCGTCAGCACCTTCAAAGCGGCCGATGATGGGGAATTGGTCAAACGCTTTCCCCAGTGGAAACAGGTCTACACGGAGCACGGCGGCGGGACGTCGCGGCAAATTGCAGTCGGGGCGAAATCAGTCGGCGACATCTTCCTGCGGCTGTTGAAGATGATTACGATCCCGCTCATCGTCACTTCATTGGTGACCGGCGTGTCGGGGCTGGGCAACACCAGCCGGTTCGGCTCCATGTTCGGCAAGACGCTCCTGTACTACGCCGTCACCAGTCTGCTGGCCATCACCACGGGAATACTGATGGTCAACCTGATACGGCCCGGCATCGGCGCCCATCTTCCCGCCATGGGCGGCCATCTTGCTGCCATGGGCGGCCATCTTGCCGCCATGGGCGGCCATCTTGCCGGCGGCGGGGAGGCCGTCACCGCAGGCGAGGGATCGCTGGGGGAGATCTTTCTCGGCATGATCGACAGAATGATTCCGACCAATCCCATTCGGTCGCTGGCTGACGGCGACTTCTTGTCGATCATCACTTTCAGCATCCTGATCGGGATCTTCATTATTCACACCGGCGGCAAGAGCGGCGAGACGCTGCGGAACTTCTTCGAGGCCGGCTTTCACGTGATGATGGGCATGACGATGGCCATCATTCGGCTGGCGCCGATCGGCGTGCTTGCGTTCATGCTGTTCGCCACCGCGACACAAGGTGTGGAAATCTTCCGGACGCTGGCGTGGTACATGCTGACAGTCTTTCTAGCGCTGGTCGTGCACGCCTGCCTTGTGCTGCCGTTGATTGTGAAGTTCGTCGCCCGGCGCTCACCGTGGCGGTTCTCGCAGGCGATGAGCCCGGCGCTGATGACGGCCTTTTCGACCGCTTCGTCGAACGCCACGTTGCCGTTGACGCTCACCAGCGTTGAACAACGGGCGGGTGTGCCGAACCGTGTGAGCTCGTTCGTTCTGCCTTTAGGCGCCACGATCAACATGGACGGCACGGCGCTGTACGAGGCGGTTGCGGTGCTGTTCATCGCGCAGGCCTATCTCGGGCCCGTTCCGCTGGAGTCTCAAATCCTGGTGGCATTCACCGCACTGCTGGCCAGCGTGGGGGCGGCCGGCATTCCTCATGCCGGGCTGGTGATGATGGCCATCGTGCTGCAGGCCGTGGGATTGCCGCTGGAAGCACAGGGCGTCATCATCGCCGTCGATCGCGTGCTGGACATGTGCCGGACGGCCGTAAACGTCTGGAGCGATTCGTGCGGCTGTGCCGTTTTGGCGAGATTCGAGAGGATTGACGATTGAAAGATTGACGTCGGGTGGCCGGGTCTGACCAACGGGAAGGCCCGGAAACAATGCGTCGGGGCCATCGCTTGCGCTCTGACCCCGCCACCCATCAATCAAATTTGGAACCACTGCCAATAGACAATCGTCAATCCCTGGATTTCGAGCATCGGTTGGACCGATATTGATGACAACACTCTCGACACTCGACCTGATCCCATGACGACGCTTGCCACCGACACAGAGAATTGGATTGACTCAGTTTGCCGCCGGTTTTCCGACGCCACAGGCTGGCCGATGCAATACACGCCGGTCCAACCGGACGAAGCCGCCGTCGTGGAGACTAGGCTGCGAGACGACCCGAACTGCTGCTGGTTCTCGAGAATCGAGGATGACGAAGAACCGATCGGTTATCTGCACGTCGGCTTGCCGCGGGACTCTGATGTCGACCCGGTGTTTCCGGCCGTTACTGAACTGGCCGAAATCTTCAGGCAGTTCCTCTCCCGGCTCTGCGTGGCGGACAGGTCGCTGGAATCTCGCACGGAAGAGGTCTCGACACTGGTGGACATCGGTTTGTCGATTCCCAACGATGCGAATTTGCTTGGTTCGTTGAACCAATTGTTGCGGGCCGCTGTGCAGTTGACCGGTTTTCGAGCCGCGGCCTTCTTCTTGCTCAACCCGTCGACGAACGAGCTGAGTTTGCGTGCGCTGCACCATTTGGAGACAGAGCAGATTCCATTTGCACGCCGGAAGCTGACGGAAGATCCACCCGATCTGGAAGCGTTGACGAAGGGTAAGATTTTGCTGCGGCGTCACGGATCACCCGAACAAGCGCGCTGGCTTCCGCAGGGTGCAAGCACCGGGCTGTGTGTGGCCGTGCAGTCGGAGATGGGACCGATCGGTTCGCTGTGGGCGTTCGACCGCCGGGGAAGCACACCGACCGGACACGACAGCCGTGTGTTGGAGTCGATCGCCGCCCAGATTGCCGCTGTGCTCGAGCGGTTGGTGTTGCTCAAAGAAAGCGAAACGAGCGACCGTCTCAGGCGGGATTTGCAGATCGCTTCGGAAAGTCAAACGGCCGACATATTGCGGGAAGTTCCCGGCAACGCGAAGTTCGACGCGGCCGCCGTCTGCACGAGCCGTTTCGAGGTGGGGGGCGATCTGTGTGAGTTGATCCCGATCGACGAACATCGAATCCTCGTTGCCGTCGGCGATGCGTCGGGTGACAGCGTTCCGGCCGCTCTGATCATGTCGGCGGTGCAAGGGTCGATACGCTCCATACCGGTCAAGGTCGTCGACGACTGTGTGCGGACGGACCTGGTGGTGCATCAGATCAATCAGGTGCTTCACAGTATCACGCCGCCCTATCAGTTCATGAGTCTGCTGTACGGCGTGCTCGACACGCTGGCGGGCACGTTCACGTACACGAATGCCGGCCACCCGGCTCCGCTGCTCGTTCAGGCAGGACGGACGTCGGTGTTGGAATCGCACGGTATGTTGCTGGGCGTGGTGGACGATGCCTCATACGATCAATCTGTCATTCACCTCTCGTCCGGCGACATACTGGTTGCTTTTACCGATGGAATCAGTGAAGCCCTCAACCGCGCCAAGCAGTTGTTCCGTGTCGAAGGCATCGTCTCCGCCATGAGGGGTCGATCATCGGGATCGGCGGAGGGTGTCCTGCAGGCGATTTGGCAAGAACTGGAATCACACAGCGCGGGGGGGCGCGAGTCCGACGACCAAACGTTGCTGGTGATCCGGATCAAGTAAAAAGTAAAAAGGAAAAAGGAAAAAGTCCTCATTTCTCCTTTTTACTTTTTCCTTTCTCCTTGCACTCACCTCGCCCACATACCTCGTTTGGCTTCGCGGGCTCGTTGCTCGGCCTTTCGAAACCGCCGCTTCATGGATTGGCTGTAGGGGAATCGCGTTTCTGCGCGGCTGTAGCCGGCGAGGATGAGTTGCTCGTTGAGAAACCAATCGTCGACGAACACGTATGCCAGAATGCGGTGGTAGACGTCGCGTCGTTCCCGGTCGAACTGCAAACGGACGCGGCGGCCTTCGACGTGCCGGCGCGTGAAATCGGCTGCTTCGGGACCCAGCGGCTCGACGGGCCGGTGCGGATGCTTCGTTTCGGGAGTGTCCACGCCGAGCAACCGCACCCGCGCGCCGCCTGCCAACAACAGCGTGTCGCCGTCGACGACGCGCTGGACCAGATAAGGGCCGGGCGACTCATACTGGATCGTGGCCGGATCGCCGAGAGGGTGCCGGAAACGATAGGCGATCAGGCACACGAACAGCACGCCCACCGACAGCGCGCGAAGAGGCAGGCGTTGCCCAAACAGCGTTCCTGGCCGTCGTCTAGCCATCAATAGCGGTCAGCTTTCAGCCGAGAGAAGCGGTCAGCACTCAGCTTTCAGCTTTTTCTGGCTGACCGCTGAGTGCTTCTGAATCAATTCTCGCTAAAATTCAGACGGCGAAGTGTCTCACGACCAAGCGGGTCGTTGACGAACTTGCGGTGACACTTGGGGCACAGATCGAACCGGAAGCGTTTGGAGTCGACGTCATCCAACTGGTTCTCTCCAGTGCTTTCCATCTCCTGGATCATGTCGGCCACTTCCTGAAGGTTGTCGGCTTGGAGGTCTTCTTGGTCAAACTCTTCCGGATCAAAAGCCGCGTAGACTTCCAACTTCACAACAAATCGCCGATCACCCAAATGCTGGCCGCAAAGATCGCACGAGAAGTGTAGCATAACAGTCGAACCCTTCCCGAAATGGGGACGGCAGTAGAAAAGCGTCGCAACAAATGGCAGGCTGGAAAGCCTGCCCCACTACAAATCAATCGCGTCACTTTCGATTTAAGCAGAAAACGTGAAACGTGGAAAGTCCCATTCCAAAGTTTTTTTCACATTCTGCCGGCAGAGCGGGCGGGTTCATTCCCACGCGTCGATCAGTTTCTGAAGCTCCGAATCCTCGTGCGAGGGTTCCGATTCGCGAGAGAACTGCTCGGGCAGCAGCTTGTCGAGCTTTTGGTGGAATTCGCGCTTCGAAAAGCTGGTCTTGATGAGGTAGTCGTCCGCTCCGCCGCGGATGGCCGCCACCACGGTCCCTTTGCTGGCGTCTGAGGTGAGGATGATGATTTTCACCTGGGCGAGTTTCGGATGCGATCGAAATGCTTTGAGCGTTTTCAAACCGTCCCAACCAGGCATCTGGATGTCGACGATGGCCATGTCGGGCGGGTACTCGAGTGCCTTGTAGAACCCTTCCGAACCCTCGCTCGCAACGGAAACAAGGAAATCCTTGCGCAGCAACGAGACGATGAGACTCCGGAAGAGTGGGTCATCGTCGACTACGAGAATTCGGGCGCGTCTGGCCATGGTCGTCCTGTCGTTGCTGACGTCCTTTCCAAATCAAACTATAGACCGTGTTCCGCCGCTGGCAGCTGACGGCTGACGGCTGATCGCTATTTATTCCGAAGCCGGACGACGCCATCCCAATCAGGCGGTGCAACCCGATTATGCTGCGCGATCAGCATGGTCAGAAAATCTTGCGCGCGGTCGCTGGCCGGCATGCCATGCAGGCAGTCGTACGCCTCCTCCCAGCGCCCGGTCGTGAAATGATCAACGCCAAGCTCGTATTGCGCCACGTGCGCGTCGGTCAACTCGGGATGCTCCGCAAGGGATGGCAGAAGTTCGCTGATGAGTACCGGCGTTTCCATCCCGAAGGGCAGAATTCTCGCCAGCCGTCGGGTGCGGCCTTGCTGAGGGTCGAGCCGGGCGCGGACAATTTCGGCCGTCCGCTCGTCCAGCAGAATCGGAACCCGCAACTGCTTTGTCATGCTTTCCAGACGGCTGGCAAGATTGACGACCGGCCCAAACACCGTGACCTTCACCTGTTCGCTGGTCCCAATTTTGCCGGCGACCGCCCTGCCGTGGGCGATCCCAATACCCATCGTAAAATTGGCGAGAGGGTGGTCCTTTTGATCGTGTGTCGTGGCGAAGGCCGCTCGGATTCCAAGCGCCGCCCGGCACGCGGAAAGTGGGGCCTCGCTCGATGCGAACGGCCAACCCCAAAAACCGAGAGCCGCATCTCCTTGAAAATCTCCGGTCACGCCGCCGTGCTCGAGTATTTGCTGCGTCATCACCCCCAGCGCTCGGCTCACACGATCAAGCATGCCGAGCAGGTCGTCGGCCGATTCCTCCGCCTGCTGGCTGAAGCCGCGCAGATCGCAGAACAACACGGTCACGTCGCATTCGCGCGGTTCCAGCAGGTCGGTGTCCAGATCGTCGCCCAACGCGGAAAGAATCGGCGGCGCGAAGAACTGGCGATAACCGGCGCGCTGCCTTTCCAGCTTGTTCAGCCGCTGAACGGTGCTAATGATCTCAGCCAACAGCTCCGTGAACTTCACGTCGGCCTGCAGTTGAGTGCCGTAAGGCCCGGCCGACTCTCCTTGGATCGGCGGACGGTCCAGTTTTCCCGCGACATACAATCCCCACGGTGCACTCGACGGCCCGGCACTGCCGGTTAGGGATCCGGTACTGCCGGTTAGGGATCCGGCACTGGCGGTTAGGGAGCCGACACTGCCGGTTAGGGAGCCGGCACTGCCGGTTAGGGAGCCGGCACTGGCGGACGCATCCAGCACCGGCGTGCAAAAGGCCCAGTCAAACTCAGCCACCGCGGTGTAGTCTCCCGTCGAGGGTTCGCGGGCGTCCCAGACGTGCAGCACGCTCCGACGTCGGTTCTGGAGCGCCTCGGCGACAAGCCGGCTGCTGGGTCGAAACTCTCCAGCCGCCAGACGACGCCGATCCCAATGCAGCACGCGCGCGGCATCGTTTGCTGTCAACTCGACAATGGCCGCGGCATCTGCATGGGCGACACCGGCCAGAATCAGGTTCACCAAACAGTGATGCAGTTCGGTTTCGGTTCGCGCTCCCCAGATGACTTCCGGCAAGTGGGCCAACACGTCGATTCGTTTGTCGGCGTCGCGGAATCGGACCTTCTGCAGTTGCTGCCGGTCGAACGTCAATTCCTCCAATGGCCGCGCCTGGGACGAGGGAAAATCTGTACCGACGTCGACGACGTGGAATTTCGTCGCCCCAATCACAAAGTGTTCACCATTACCGATCCGGCACGTCTCGCCCCGGCGACCTGCGTAACAGAGAGGATTCGAGCCGGACGGCAGCAGCGTGACTTCGGCATCATTGGCGGTCGCCGTCAGACGCGCGTGCCGACGTGAAATGTGCGGATCCCACGGGACCGGCAGGTCGGAGTCGACGCTGCGGCCCAACACGTATTCGCGGCCCGTCTCCAGCCGAATTCTCCATCGTTGGCGCGGCTGGGGGCCGTCGGCAACCAGTTCAATCAAGTCGCTCGCCTTTAGTCCGAATGATTCATGGGCTGTCCTTGTGGTACCCAAACCGACGACGTGTTGTCGCAATCCACTGGTTGCATGGCACACCCAGCGACGACGAGTCGTCGGTTTGGGTTTCTACTCGACGACGAGTCGTCGGTTTGGGTTTCTATGAATAATCCGGGTTAGGTGTTGACGGCTGGGGCGGACTGCTGCGCACCCGGATCCGTAGGTTGCGATCGTTCAGCGCCCGCTGCACACCGTACCAGAACAACAAGATCAGACCGCAACTCACTCCGAGCGCCCACGATCCGTGTCGGCTCAGCCCTCGGCGCATTTCCTGAACCGGCCTCAGAGCGGTGTCTTTGCGCTCTTGAACGATTGCCAGGAAAGCCGTGTTGCCCACCGGAGCGAATGCGGCCAACCACTCTCCTCCATAAGTGGACTTGTCGATGTCGCGAACCGGATCGAGGTAAGCGTCGTCGCGGTCGTCCATGTCGGCGTCAGCCGACGTCGCTCCCTGCTGCTGTAGCCGAGTCAGTTTTTTAATGATCAGACCGGTAAGCCTCAGCTTCTTGAAGGTGTCTTCCGGCAGATCCTGCAGGTTCTCCTGTTTGCTGATCCAGGGATGGTCGAGCAGGATCCACCCACGGCTGTCCACCAGGGCGATCATGCGGTTGATGTCGTCACCCCGCTCCCCGTGAATGCGCCGTCCGTAGTCGGCCAGCAATTGTCCCAGATGCATCGTCCGCCCCAGCACGCCGATCACCTTCTCCTTTTTCTCCACGTCCTCCCACACCGGCACGGTGATGGCCACCATGTATCGCCCCGTCGCCCGGCTGACGAACGCCACGGAAATGTGCGGTTCGCGGATCGGCGCGATATCGTTGGGGACGGCATCGGGCGGATAGTCTTGATCGTGGCCGTGGAAATAATCGCGGTACGCCCAATTCTTGTCGATCACCTTCAAAATCAACTCTTCACGCCAGCGCTGAACCCCCTGGGCGTCGGTCAAGAACCAACTGGCGTCCGGCTCGCGGTTCTGTTCGCGGTGTTTGCGAACCGCCGCCGCCTTTCGCTCCTTCAGCAGCGCAAACAGTTTCGACTCCCGCCGTTCGGCGAGCGGTTTCTGGGCGAATTCCGTAATGGCCCGGCGCAACTCGGGGTCGGCTGCGACGTCGCGGAGCTCACTCTTGCGGTCTTCCAGTTCACGTTCGAGACCGAGCGCGAGAAACCGGGCGGAATGCACGTCGCTTTCCAGCGCGCGAATAGTCAGATGCCTCCGCGCGTCGTCCTCGGCGTCATCCATCGCGTTCCTGGCAAACGGGATGATGGCGGAGAGCAGGACCACCGGACCCAGAATCCCCAACGCCACCAGCGGCCGCCGCGCACGCTGCCGGTCCCGGAACTCCAGCCTGTCGAGGACCACCTGCGCGTTGGGATACCGCCGTTGGGGGTTCACGTGCAAACAACGGTCGACGATATCCGCCAGCCGTTTATCCACACCGGGCATCTTGCGGAGCCGGTTTGGTCTCGGACTGTGCATGAGAATTCGCCGATAAACGGCCAGCCGGTCTTCCAGTGTCTCAGCCTCACGAATCAGCCGCTCATTCTCCGGCGAATAGAACGGCGGCTCGCCGCAGAGCATGTGATATAACAGCGCTCCCAAGGCGTAAACGTCCCAGCGGGCGTCGGGAACCGCCTTCAGATCGGCTTGTTCGGGCGCCATGTAGAACAGGGTGCCCAGCGCAGGGTCCTGCTCGCCGGACAACCGAGACTGGCCGAAGTCGCACAGACGGGGTGAAAAGTCGGCGTCCAGCAAAACGTTGGCCGGTTTCAGGTCGCAGTGCAAGATGCCGCTGCCGTGCGCGTGCACCAGTGCCTGCAGCACCGACTTGGCGATCCGCACCGCTTCGTGAGGCGGCAGAGGTCCACCGGCCAGATACGAGGCCAGCGAACCGTTCTCGAGATATTCCATGACGTAGTACGGCGGATCGCTGTCCCATCCTACGTCGAGCAGACCGACAATGTTCCGCGATGTGTACAGAACCGCCAGCTTTTCGACTTCACGGTTCAGCAACGACCAGTCGATTCCGCCCCGGTGCGTGTAAAACTTGATCGCGACCTGCTTACCGGTGTTCTGCTCTTTGGCCAGCCAGACCGATCCGTAGGCGCCCTCGCCCAACGACTTCAAGATGGTGTAACCGGGCACCTCTGCCGGCGACTGCTCAACCTGCCGGCTCAGCGCCAGGGATTGCTCGATTTGATCCGCATCTTGGGTGAGCGTCTCCTCGCCGAGAGCGGCGGAAACGTCCTGTGAAAGGGGCAAAGGCTCAAAGGGACCGTACGAATCCCCTCCAACCTTCGTGCCTCTGTGCCTTTGTGCCTTCTGTTGCCTATCGAGCGTTTCATCCGCCGAACCGATCTCGTTCTCCATCGACGGGTCTCCGTAAATCACAGCCGACAATGCCGGTTTCTGCCAGAATCCGGGTCCCTGAGGCCAAGCGTCAGAATACCAGCCCAGCCCGGATAATTCACCGCCAAGTCGCCAAGGACGCGGCTGCGTTTGTGAGATTTGACGTTGCACTCTTCAGCGGTCAACAGTGTGTTCCGAACAGCTCCGGAACTGCGTTGTCAATTTTGCCGTTTTGCGGTAGGATTCGACCGTACGAAGGAAAAAGCGAGACAGAGGGGCAAAGGGGCAAAGGGACAGAGGGGCAAAGGGGCAAAGGGGCAAAGGCACTGTGACGAAGCCCCTCCGACCCGGATGCGGAATGCGGAACTCCGAACTCCGAACTCCGCCCTCCGAACTCCGAACTTTGTGCCTTCTTTTCCCTTTTGCCTTATCTACGAAGGAGCGCAAAAATTGTCGAGCGGTAGCAGCGACGATCAGGCCGACAGCGAAGCGGAAAACGGTCGGATCAAACGCCTGGACATTCAGGATGAGATGCGAAACAGCTATCTCACCTACGCGATGAGCGTCATCATCAGCCGGGCGCTGCCGGACGCGCGCGACGGTTTGAAACCGTCTCAACGGCGGATCCTTGTGGCGATGAACGACCTCCATCTGGGACCGAGCACCCAGAGGAAGAAATGCGCGAAGATTGCCGGCGATACCAGCGGCAACTACCACCCTCATGGCGAAGGGTCGGTCTACCCCACGTTGGTCCGTATGGGTCAGAACTGGGTCATGCGGGACGTGCTCATTGACAAGCAGGGCAATTTCGGCTCGCTGGCGGGTTTGCCTCCGGCTGCCATGCGGTACACCGAGGCGCGTCTCTCGGCGGTCGCCGCTGAGATGCTCCAGGACATCAACAGCGACACCGTCGATTTCGTCCGCACCTACGACCAGGAAAACACGGAACCGGTCGTCCTGCCGTCGAAGTTTCCCAATCTGCTGGTCAACGGGTCCAGCGGAATCGCCGTGGGCATGGCGACCAGCATCCCGCCGCACAATCTCAACGACGTCGCGGACGCCGTCATGCTCCTGATTGACGATCCCCAGTGCACCATCGACGACATTCTGGAAGTGCTTCCAGGTCCCGACTTCCCGACCGGCGGCATCATTTGTGGACGTGGGGGCGTTCGGCAAGGCTACCTGACCGGCCGCGCGACGATCGCGCTGAGAGCCAGAACGCATTTCGACACCGAGAAGAAAAACGACGTGATCGTCGTGACCGAAATCCCCTACATGGAAACTCGCGACCGCATCCGCGAAAAGCTGGAACAACTGGTCCGCGACGACCGCATCAAAGGGATTGCCCGGATCGTCGATCTGACGGACCGCAACGTGCCGTCCTGGCAGGTCCGGCTGCACATCGTGCTCCGGCGCGATGCGGATAAAGAAGTCGTCCTGAATCAGTTGTTCCAGTTTTCGCCGTTGCAGTCGACCGTCAGCTTGATCCTCTTGGCGCTGGTCGGTAATCGGCCGCGGATGTTGAGCATCAGGGAACTGCTGGACGAATTCATCCGGCATCGGGTCGACGTCATCCGCCGCCGCACCGAGTTCCTGCTCTCCGAAGCCCGCAAGCGCAAACACACGGTCGAAGGCCTGATCATCGCGCAGATCGACATCGACCCGACCATCGAGGTCATTCGCAACCCCTCCAGCCGAGCCGAACCCTGGCCGTTGCCTGCACGCAGTAGTTGGTGGCAACTCCGGAAAGATAAATAT
>CAZGYE010000160.1:0-13047 GCA_964530165.1 uncultured Planctomycetaceae bacterium | reverse complement strand
ACCAAAACAACTCTTGGTTGTACCAGAGCAACGAGCTTTCATCCCCATCTACGTCGCTGGGGAAATCGGCGTGGCTCAGTCGTTCTTGCGGCGTATTTGGTAGTTGCCCCGACTTTCGTCGTATTCCAGCTCAATCAGGCCGCTGTCCGCGATGTCCTGGAGCAACTCGGAGAAATTCCTGTAGCCGTAGTAGTCTTCGTTGAAACCGGGGTGCACGCGTCGCACAGCCTGCTTGAGCATCGAGCCCCAGACAGGGTCGTAGTCCCGCTCCAGGGACTGCAGGACCTCCAAAAGCCGATCCACGGCCTCCTGCTTCTTGTCGCCCTTCTTCTTTCCCTTTTTCGGTGCAGGACGACTTTTCTGGGCGGTCCGGACCAAGTCGTCGTAGTAGAGGAACTCGTCGCAATTGGCGATCAGCAGGTCCGAGGTGGAACTCTTGACTCCACAACCAATGACGCGATTGTTGTTCTCCTTGAGCTTGGAGACGAGGGGCGAGAAATCACTGTCACCGGAAATCAAGGCGAAAACGTCAATGTGCTGCTTCGAATAACAAAGATCGAGTGCATCCACGACCATGTGGATGTCCGCACTGTTCTTGCCGCTCATCTTACTCTGTGGGATGTCGATCAGCTCAATGCCCTGGACGTGAAACTCCCGGACGGCGTCGCGATAGTTGCTCCAATCGCAGTAGGCCCGTTTGTAAACGATCCGCCCCTTCTCGAGCAACCGCTTCAGGACAAGCTGAATCTGAAAGTTGCCCGACTTCATGTCCCGGACGCCGATCGCCAGGTTCTCGAAATCGATGAATACTGCAATCAGTGGTTCTTCCGACATCGGTGATCTGTCTCCTGCGCGCGAATGACTGCCCTTCGTCTGTTCGGACGTGGCCGCATTCTAATCCACGCAACTGTCGCGCTCAACTTCCGCTCGCCTACGAGTGTTTGCCGATCCACTGTTGGTAGACCTTGTCAAGTTGGGCGTCTTTCGGGTCGCCCGTGTGTAGGGCGACTCGGTACTTCAATTCGATCGATTCCCCCTGTGGGAGTCTCCACGGTGCTTTCAGGAAATTGAATGGTGACGGCGAGAGGTTCCCGTAGTCGCGGGTGAACCAAGGGCAGTGACCGTCGAAGTTGTCGGGGTGATTCATGATGGCGATGCCTTCCACGACGTCCGGATGCTGAGCCCGCTTGCCGTGATAACCGCACCACGCGGCCGGCTTGCCATACGTGCCTGCAGCTCCGACGCCGCCCTCTGAATTCATCAGCACGCCGCCGTAGGCTGGGGAAATGTCCGGGGCGGCACGCAGGGCGAAGAACGAATGCTTCGCCTTGGCGATCGTGATGTTTTCCTGAGCAGTGAGTTTGAACTGACAGTCGATCAGGCGGAGCCGGTCGTCCCGCACGCTGACGACAAAGTGACGCTCGTCGACCAGCGGCGAATTCGCTCCTTCGCGGACCCATCGGCAGCGTTGTGTGAACGCGGCAGACGTCTTCGTGAGCGACTGCTCGTCGATTTTCAGCTCTACCGAGCGGATTTGACCCCGCTCCAACGGGCCGTGGCTCCAATAGTCGCCTCCATTGACCGGCTCGCAGCCCAGCCACAGGCTGCGGTGGTGTGGATACGGCAGCGCGCTTTCCGTCGTCAACGGCAACCCCGACGTCGGTCCGTTCAGCGGGCAGAAGTACGGGTATTTCAGCGTCGGATGTGCTCGATACCCGAGCAGCGGCAAATTGTTCCACCGAACGAGAATGTTCGCTCCGTTGTGGTAGACCGTCAGCCCGTTGGCTTCGGGGACTGGTTTCGAATAGTCGATGGCACAAGCCGGTCTGGCCACCGCCAGCGACAAGCCGGAGGCGGCGGAAGCGGCGAGCGAGGCTTTGAAGAATTCACGTCGGTTGAGGGGCGTTTTCATGGCGGTCACTCTCGTGTCAACAGGTTGGTGGTCAGGTCCGATGACGCACCGGCACTCGCTTTTGTCCGGTGAGAGCCGGGGACGTTTGAATAACGCTCTCGACGCCTATTCTAGCAGTACAACGGCGACGCCGTACAGGAACTGGCTGCTATTCGTACCGCCGGTGACGGGGCCGGGAGGTCATTGCTCTTCATTCAGGACGCTGCTCCTGGTAAAGTTCCCCGCCCCGTGTGGGCCATTTTATCGAGAGAGATTCGCCCATGGCCACCGTCAAAAAACCGATCGGCAAAACCGATCGATCAACAAAAGCGAAGATGAGCGCGGAAAATTCAAGTCCGGCGCCTCGTCGGCGTCGTTGGAAGCTGCTCAGTGGGCTGCTCGTGGTTGTCCTACTGGTTTGGTTTGCGCCGGCCATCGTCGCGCGGACGGCGTTGCGTCAGCAGATACTGCCGCTACTCTTGCCCGAGTTTCAAGGAGCGTGGGAAATCGGCACAGCTTCTTTGGGCTGGCTGGAGCCAATCCGCCTGCAGAACGTGACCGTTCGAGACAAGCAGGACGACCGGCTTTTGACCGTGGCGTCCCTCACCAGTGAGAAGACGCTGTTCGAATTGACGACCGATTTCCGGCGGCTGGGCCGATTTCGAATCGAGCAGCCCGAACTGCGGGTGATACTGCGCGACGACGGCAGCAACATCGAAGATGCGTTCTCCCCGTTCCCCAGCAGCAACGATGAATCGTCGGGAAGATTCGCTTGTTCGATTGAAGTCGTGGATGGCACGGTCGAGATCATCGACAAGGGGGCGGATCGCCGCACACAAATGCACGATCTTGCGTTGTCGCTCGAAATACCGGCCGAACAGCGGTCGCCGTGGAATCTGCAATTCTCTACCGCACTGGATGACGCACAACAGGCGGGACATCTGAAAATCGCACTGAATTGGAAGAGATCGGTTGAGCCGGCGTCCTCTCCAGCGGGAGCCGGCACGCTCGAGTTCGAGAGTCAGAATCTACGGTTGGACGTTCTCCAACCACTCTGGGCGCGTCTCCTGGTCAACACGGAAGTTTCCGGCGCTCTCGCCTCGAAGGTGAAAGCGAAATGGAGCTCCAACGGCGACGGGCTTCTTTGGTCTTCATCCGGCGACGTGACTTTGACACAACTTGCCGTCGCGGCTCCCGATTACCTCGGCACCGAGCGATTGAAGTTGGCATCGCTGTCAACAAGCGGTCAGTTCGAATACCGCGATCAGCGGATCACGCTGAATGGCGTAACGGTCGATTCGGACATCGGCGGCGTGGCCGTCTCCGGAACGCTCAACACGAAAAAGCTGTCGGGCGGCGCGGTCCTTGCGCAGTTGCAGTCTGTGTTGGGAGAGAACGACTACAGCCTGACCGCAGAACTTGATCTGGCGAGGCTGGCCGCACTGTTTCCGAAAACGCTCCGTATTCGCGCCGGCACGAAGATCACATCGGGCCAGTTGACTCTCGCCCTGGCAAGCAATGGGGAGCAAGATGCGCGTCGTTGGACGGGCCGCGTGCAGGCGACCGACATCACGGCTGAAAACAACGGACAGCGGATCCAGTGGGAGCAACCGATCGAAATCAAACTGTCTGCGCATCGGTCGAGCAGCGGCCCGGTGATCGACGTGCTTCAGGCTCAGTCGGACTTTCTGCAACTTTCAGCCTCAGGCACACTCCAGCAGTCGCTGCTGACGGCCCATTGCGATCTGGACCGCCTCACGTCGGAACTGGGGCGTTTCGTCGATCCAGACAGCTTGCGATTGGCGGGAACAATCCAGGCGGATTTTCAATGCCGGCTCCAGCAGGAGGATCGGGTTTTGACTACGGGCCGACTGGTCGTGGACGGATTTGAATGGCACCACCCGGGCGGGCGACCTTGGAAAGAGAAGCATCTCGATGCCAATCTCTCCGGCACGGCCATCGTCAATCAAGGGCGACTTCGGAGAATTGAGAACGCAAGGCTCGGCCTCGTCAGCGGACCGGATCGACTTGAGGTGGAACAGTTGCAGCCAGTCGAACTGACCGCCGTGGTGCAGGCGCCGTTACGTTTGAATCTGAAAGGCAAGCTGGATTCGTGGCTGTCGCGTTTACGGCCCTGGCTTGTGACAGACAATTGGGACGTCAGTGGCGAGATTGACCTAAAAGCCGACGCATCTCTTTCTTCCAGCAACATTCATGTCACGACCGCCAAAGTGAACCTGCAGAAGCTGCACGTCCGGGGTGAAGGACTGGTGATCGACGAGCCGAGCGTCGCGATTGAAACGTCTGGGACGTGGGACGGCGTGAAAAAGCGTTTCTTCTCGCAAACGACGACGCTCTCCAGCGACACAATTTCTGCACGGGCCGTCGACGCCTCGGTCCAACTTCGCGACAAAGGGCCGCCTGAAGTGTCCGGGGGCGTCGCCGTCCGCGCGAATTTGGATCGACTGATTCGCTGTACGCAGGACGCCAGCAGACCCTTCCAGCATCGCATCCTCGGAACGGCTACGGGGCAGTTCAAGTTCTCCCATGCCGAGAGGACCAGCCGGGCGCTCTGCAAAGTCGACATCGAGAAGCTCGTCATCGCTGGACAACCGGCTCCACGTTCGACTGCCGGTCCCCAATGGCAGCCAATTTTTCAGGACGGACCGCTCCGGATAACCGTCCGGGGCAGCTATGACCACGAGCACGACGTGCTGAACGTCGGCCGCATGGCATTGACGTCCGACGCACTCCACTTGCGGACCGAGGGAACCGTCGACGAGTTGTGCGGGCGGCGGCGCGTCGATCTGTCCGGCGAGGTGGACTACGACGCACAGAAAGTCGTCGCCCTGTTTCGCGAGACGCTCGGCGAACATTTCCAGATGACCGGCCGCCAGACGCGCACGTTCTCTTTGCAGGGGCCGCTCATCGCCGCACAGAGTACCGCGGCCCTGCCTGCCGGCAGGCAGGCCAAGACGGATCCCTCCGCCAACGGCTGGCCGCCGGAGCTTTCTGGGCAGACCGGCCTCGGATGGGACGGCGGCGAAGTTTTCGGGATGCCAATCGGCGCTGGTCAACTCGACGTTCGGCTGAAGGCCGCTGTGTTGGACGTCAAGCCGATCGACGTGACAGTCGGCGAAGGCCGCTTGAAACTGTCTCCTCACATCTTACTGAACCATACGCCAATGCTCTTGGTCCTCGATGAAGGTCCGATGATCGAGAACGTCCGTTTCTCTCCGGAGCAATGCCAGTCGTGGCTCAAGTACGTCGCACCGATCATGGCCGACGCAACTCAGATCGAAGGCCGGTTCTCGATAAATCTGAGCGGAGGAAACGTTCCTCTACCCAATTTCGAAACGGGCGACGTCCGAGGCGTGCTCAAGATTCACTCGGCAGCGGTCCGTTCAGGGCCGCTGGTAGACCGGCTCGTGTCGCTCGTCCGGCAGATCGAAGGCATCCTGCGAAAACGTCCCGGCGGGTCCAGCCCACATCGAGCCAACGCCCTGTTGAACATGGCCGAGCAGGACGTCTCCTTCCGAATGGCCGGCGGCCGTGTGCATCACCAGGGGCTCGCTTTCTCGTCGGGGAATGTCGTCATTCGCACTTCCGGCTCCGTCGGTTTCGACGAGACGCTCTCGCTGATCGCGGAAGTGCCAATCCGCGAAGAATGGCTCCACGGCGACAAGCTCCTGGCTGGATTGAAAGGACACGTCCTGCGGATTCCGATCGGCGGCACGCTGAGCAGGCCGCAACCCGACAACCGCGCACTGGTCGAATTGGCCCGTCAGATCGCCGGTTCCGCGGCAAACCGCTGGATCGAAGATGAGTTGGGGAAGCAACTCAAGAAGCTCTTCCAACCGAAACAGAAGTGACGTCTCCCTCACTCGTGGTCACATTGCTCGCCGAGGAACTCTCGCAAAGCGGCTGCGCTGACCTGCTCCAACTTTGTGAACCGTATTTTGGCGACTTCGCGGCCGTCGCGGGCGGTTTTGATTTCGCGCTGGCTACCGAAGGCGGCGATGCGACCGAGCGTCAGACGGCCTGGTTCGCCGATGAGTGAGAGATCCACTCCGCCGCGGCGTTTGGTGTGGACGGCGGCCCAGACGGTCCCTGAAGGTTGAGAGTTGAGGGTTGAGGGTTGAGACTCCTGCAGCTTTCGACTTTTTCCTTTTTCCTTTTTCCTTTTTCCTTGCCCGTGGCGGAAGTAGACGACCTGTTTGTTGCCCCAATCGATCTCGGCATCGGGAGCCACTTCTTCGAGCAGGTCGAACAGTTGTTCGGCGACTTCAGCATTCCACAACACGCGTTTGCCGCTGGGGAAGCCTTTGCGCGAAAGGTGCCATTTGCGGCCCAGCACTTTCCAGGGCGTGAGGTCCTGCGGATTGAGGGCCGCCTTGTTGACTTGGGTCAAATAGGACTGCTTGGCCCGGTCGAGAAACTCGCGGAAGGCGGGCGTGTCGATCTCCCGCAGCCAGTGGACGCTGACGCCCACCTCCTGCCACGGGCCTTTCAGGTTCTTCACCCGCACGCGGTCCGAACGGCCGTAGACGGGAAGCTCGTCGAGGTCGTCCAACGACTTCAGACCGAGTTTGGCAACGAGCTTGTCTTGCTCGAACTCGCGCCTGTGGACGCGGAACTTGAGACCGAGCAGCCATTCATCGCCGGTCAGCGCGTGCAGGAACCGGAGCTTCGGTTTCGCCCGACCCGTGACTTCGACCACCGAGCGGTCGTTCCAGTTGACCGGCCGGAGGCCGTCGCACTCGGCCAGTTCGTCGACGACGAACTGCAGCGCGGCCCCTTCCCAGCGGCAGGGCCGGCCGTTGTGTCCGACACGATCGACCGTATGCCAGCGCCGGCCGTCTCGCTGCCACGGCATGTGGGCGCCGCGGCCGACCTGCCTCAGGTCGAGATCGCCTTCGCGCTTGCGTCCGGCCTCGACGGCGTCAAACACCGCGCGGTCTTCCCGCTCGCTGGCTTCCAACACAGGGGCGAGCATCTCGGCCGTGTGGGAACGCCATGGCCCGTTCCCATCCTCTTCTTTCCTTTTTCCTTTTTCCTTTTTCCTTTTTCCTTGAACCAAACGGACGATCTCTTCGGGTGTTCCCTGGGCGATGATCCAACCGCCCTGGTTGCCGGCTTCGGGGCCGAGATCGACGATCCAATCGGCCGTCTTGATCACGTCGAGGTTGTGCTCGATGACGATGGCCGTGTTGCCCCGTTCGACGAGACTGTTGAGGACTTTCAGCAGCTTGTCGATGTCGTCGAAGTGCAGGCCGGTCGTCGGTTCGTCGAGGATGAAGAGCGTCTTGCCCGTGTTGGGCCGGGCCAGTTCGGCGGCCAGCTTGACGCGCTGGCTCTCGCCGCCGGAAAGCGTCGGCGCCGGCTGCCCTAGCGTGAGGTAATCCAGCCCGATCGCACACAGCGTCGCCAGGTAGCCGCGAATTTTGGGAATGTTCTCGAATAGCTCCAGCGCCCGCGCGATCGACATGTCCAACACGTCGGCGATCGATTGGCCGCGATAGGTGACGGCCAGCGTTTCCTGGTTGTAGCGTTTGCCGCGACACGTCTCGCACTCGACCCAGACGTCGGGCAGGAAGTGCATCTCGATGCAGACCTGCCCGTTTCCGTCACAAGCGTCGCAGCGCCCGCCGGATCGATTGAAGCTGAACCGGCCGGGCCGATAGCCGCGGACCTTCGCGTCGGGCAACCGGGCGAACAGATCGCGGATGTGCTCGAACACGCCGGTGTAGGTGGCCGGGTTGGAGGCGGGCGTGTTGCCCAGCGGTTGCTGGTCGACGACGATCACCTTGTTGACGTGTTCGGCGCCCCACAGCTCGTTGTGCGGGCCGGGGTTCTCGCCGGAGCGGTGCAATTGCTTGGCCACGGCGCGGGCAAGCGTCTCTTCGATGAGCGAGCTTTTGCCCGATCCGGAGACGCCGGTCACGCAGGTCAGCGTCCCCAACGGGATGCGCAGGTCGACGTCGCGCAGGTTGTGGTGCCGGGCCCCCTGCAGCTCCAGCCAGCCGCCATTTCCCACGGGCTGCCACCCGTGGGCTTTGGTGAACTGCATGCGGCGGGTGGTGGGAATGGGAATCGTCTTGTGGCCGGAGAGGAACTGACCGGTCAGCGAGTTTTTCTGTTTGCTGAGCTGCTTGGGTGTTCCGCGACCGACGATGGTCCCGCCCAGCCGGCCGGCGCCAGGGCCGAAATCGTACAGCCGATCCGCGGAGTTGAGCACTTCGCGGTCGTGTTCGACCATCACGACCGTGTTGCCGAGATTCCGCAGCTTTTTCAGTGCGGAAATCAAGCGTCCGTTGTCCCGGGGATGCAGACCGATGGTCGGCTCGTCGAGCACGTAGAGCACGCCGCACAGCGCCCGGCCGATCTGCCCGGCGAGCCGGATGCGCTGCGTCTCGCCGCCGGAAAGCGTCGGCAGCCGCCGCGACAGCGTCAGGTAATGCAGACCGACGTCGACCAGGAATGACAATCGGCTGGTCGCTTCGCGCAGCAAATCGCCGGCCACCTTGCGGGCCGCGCCGCGGAGTTTCATCGACTTGAAGAATTTCAACGCTTCATCGAGCGGCAAGTCGCAGACCTGCGCGAGCGTCTTCCCGTGGAAACGGACTGCCGCGGCATCGTCGCGCAACCGGCTGCCGTGACAGACCGAGCACGGCACCTCGCCCACCATGTCGGCAAGACGTTGCCGGTAGACGTAAGAAACCCGCGACGCCTCCTCGATGGCCGGATAGAGACCCTTGTACTGAAAGCGGAACGGCGAGCGGGGGGCGTCAGCCCCCTGGTTTCTGACCGGCCGGCTCACACCGGCCGCTCGCCGTTTCTCATCGATCCGTTTGAGCGGAACCCAGCGCTCGCCGGTGCCGTACAGGACCATCCGCTGGTGACGGGGTTCCAGTCGAGCGAACGGCACGTCCAGCGGGATGTTGAACTGCTCGGCCATCGCGCTCAACATTCGGGCAAACATCTTGTTTCGGGCGATGTCGGGCCAGGCGGCGATGGCGCCGTCGGCCAGACTTCGCTTCGGATCAGCAATCAGGGCCGAGAGGTTCGTGCCTTGTTCGGTTCCCAATCCTTCACAGGCCTCGCACCAGCCGAGCGGGCTGTTGAACGAGAAGTTGTGCGGCGTGAGCTCCTCGAAGCTGCGGCCACACTCCTGACAGACGAAATGCAGACTGAAGCGGTCGACTCGCCAGTCGGGTTCGGGCCGGCTGTCGTCCTGGTGGGCGGCGTGAATCATGCCGCGGCCGAGATCGAAGGCCGCTTCTACCGAATCGGCAATGCGGGACCGCGACCGGCGCGCGACCGTGATGCGGTCGACGACGACGTCCACCTGATGTTTGCGCCGCCGGTCGATCGTGGGCGCCTCTTCCAGCCGGTACGTCACGCCGTCAATCCGCACGCGCAAAAACCCCTGCGACCGCAGCCGTTCCCACAGTTTCTCGTAAGCACCGCCGACCTGCACTTCCTGCGGCGAGAGCACGACCAGTTTCGTGCCTTCTGGTAAGGCGAGGATCTTGTCGATCACCTCGTCGGTCGTTTGCGTTTCGATTCGGACGTCGCAATCCGGGCAGAACGGCGCGCCGAGCCGAGAGTAGAGGATCCGCAGGTAGTCGTAAATCTCCGTGACGGTCCCCACCGTAGAGCGCGGCGTGGAGCCGGTCGTTTTCTGCTCGATGGCGACGGCCGGCGAGAGACCGCCAATGTGCTCGACCCGCGGTTTGGGCATTTGGCCGAGAAATTGACGGGCATAAGCCGAAAGTGATTCGACGTATCGCCGTTGCCCTTCGGCATACAGGGTGTCCATGGCGAGCGAGCTCTTGCCGCTGCCGCTGGGACCGCAGAAAACGCTGATCTTGTCGCGCGGGATCTCGACGTCGATCTGCTGCAGATTGTGCTGTGCCGCGCCGCGGACGACGATTTCGGATTTCGGAATGTTGCTGCGTGATGACGATCTTTTACTCCGCACTCCGCACTCTGCACTCTGCACTCGGGACGCCGCCCGTGGGCTTTTGCTTTTTGTCGGTGAGAGGACGGGGGCCAGCGCGTGGCCGGTGTACGAACGGGGACAGGCGGCGATTTCTTCGGGTGTTCCCTCGGCGACGATGGTGCCGCCCCCTTCGCCGCCTTCCGGACCGAGGTCGATGATCCAGTCGGCGGTCTTGACGACGTCGACGTTGTGCTCGACCACCAGCACGGTGTTGCCGGCATCGACGAACCCGTGAAGCACTTCCAGCAGCTTCTGAATGTCGGCGAAGTGCAATCCGGTGGTCGGTTCGTCCAGCAGGTAGATGGTTCGGCCCGTGGAGCGCTTGCCCAACTCGCGGGCGAGTTTGATCCGCTGCGCTTCTCCGCCGGAGAGCGTGGGCGACGGCTGGCCCAGCTTGATGTAATCCAGACCGACGTCGTGCAGCGCGCCGAGCAGCTTGACGATCTTCGGCTGATTCTTGAAATGCGAGAGTGCTTCCTGGACGTCCATCTCCAGCACGTCGGCGATGTTGGCGCCCTTGAAGTGGACTTCGAGCGTCTCGCGGCTGAAACGACGCCCCTGACAGACCGGGCACGTGACCCAGATGTCGGCCAGAAAGTCCATCTCCAGCCGGTTCGAGCCGTAGCCGTCGCACGCCTCGCAGCGGCCGCCGGAGACGTTGAAGCTGAAACGGCCCGGCTTGTAGCCCCGCACACGCGACTCGGGCAACTGGGTGAAGAGTTTGCGAATCAGGTCGAACAGCTTCACGTAGGTGGCCGGATTCGACCGCGGCGTGCGGCCGATGGGTGATTGGTCGATGTCGATCGCCTTGTCGAGGTGGCCCAGCCCATTGATCCGCTTGTGTGGGCCGGGGTTGCCTTTCCCGCTGTTCACGTCGCGGTTCAAGGCCTGCCACAGGATGTCGTTGACCAGCGAGCTTTTGCCGGACCCGCTGACGCCGGTGACGCAGAGGAACGTCTCCAGTGGAAACCGGACGTCGATGTTCTTCAGGTTGTTGTGGCGGGCGCCGACGACCGTCAACGCCTTCTTGCCCGGCTTGCGCCGCTGCTCGGGGACCGCGATCGACAGCTCCCCCGACAGATACCGCCCCGTGACGCTACGCGGCTCGCGCTTCAGCTCGTCGAGCGACCCGGTAACGACCACCTCGCCGCCTCGGACGCCCGGACCGGGGCCGAAGTCGACGATATGATCGGCCGTCCGCATCGTCTCTTCGTCGTGCTCGACCACGATGACAGTGTTCCCCTGATCGCGCAGGTCACACAGACTGTCGAGCAGCAACCGGTTGTCGCGCGGGTGCAGGCCGATCGACGGTTCGTCGAGAATGTAAACCACGCCAACCAGTCCGCAGCCGATCTGACCGGCCAGCCGAATCCGTTGCGTCTCGCCGCCGGAAAGCGTCGGTGCGGTGCGATCGAGCGTCAGATAATCCAGCCCGCAGCGCAACAGGAACCCCAATCGGCCGCGGATTTCTTTGAGCACCTCCTCGGCAATCAGCCGGCCGGTCGCGTTCAGATCGAGCGATTCGAAGAACTCGGCCGCTTCGCCGATGCTCAGCGCACAGACGCCCGGCAGCCCCAGCGCCGTCGGCCACCCGCGGCGCGCATAGTTCTCACTTGCCGACGTGATGCGGACGCTGCGAGCCTGCGGGTTGAGCCTCGTGCCTTTACAGCCGACACAAGCGACGAACTCCATGTACTTTTCGAGCTGCCGGCGGCGCATCGGGTTGCGGGTCTTGCGATAGCTGGAGAGCAATTCGGGGACGAAACCGGCCCACGTGCCGCCGTGCTTCCAGACCCCGCCGGAATACCGCCACGAAAACGTGATGTTCCGCGTCCCCATGCCGTACAGAAACAGCCCGCGGGCCTCTTCGGGCAGGTCCCGCCAGGGAGTCTTCAGCAACGAACCCTGTTCGAGCTGCAAATCGTGCTCGATGGCCGCGGCTACGCCCTGGTAGATGTGCCGCCGCCAGCGACCGATCTTCCGCAGCGAACCGAGCAGGCTGATCGCTCCGCGGGCAATCGGCAGCTTGTCGTTCTGGATCAACCGATCGACGACGAAATCGTGCCGCATGCCCAGACCGTTACAGTCCAGACACATGCCCAGCGGACTGTTGAAGCTAAAAAGCTGCGGGCTGGGCGGCTCAAAACCGATACCGCAATGCGTGCAGGAGTAGTGCGCGCTATAAAGCTGATCGACCGGCTCGCGGCCGGTCAGTGTCGAACTGATGGGTGCTGCCCGATGTGGGGCAGGCTTTCCAGCCTGCCATGACTGATCGGCAGGCTGGAAAGCCTGCTGTTGCTGATCGGCAGGCTGGAAAGCCTGCCCCACAACGATCAAGGTCCCGTTTGAGAGTTTCAGCGCCGTCTCGACCGCTTCGGCAAGTCGACTGCGACTCGTTTTGCCGGCGAGCAGGCGATCCACAACGACTTCAATCGTATGCCGCATCTGCCGATCGAGCTGTAAGTCCTGCGTCAGTTGCACGACGGCGCCGTCAACGCGGGCCCGCAGGAACCCCTGCTTGAGCAGATCGTCGAACAGGTCGCGGTATTCACCTTTCTGCTGCTGGATGATCGGCGCCAGGACTTGAAAGCGGGTCCTCTCCGGCAGCCGCGAGATGCTCTCGACGATCTGCTCGACAGTTTGCGCCGTGATCGGCCGGCCACACTCGGGACAGCAACCCTGTCCGACTCTCGCAAACAGGACGCGCAGATAGTCGTAGATTTCGGTGATCGTGCCGACCGTGCTGCGCGGATTCCGGCCGCTGGATTTTTGCTGAATCGAGATCGACGGCGCCAGCCCGGTGATGGCGTCGACTTGGGGTTTGGGCACTGGGATGAGAAACTGGCGGGCGTAGCTCGAGAGCGACTCGACATAGCGTCGCTGCCCCTCGGCGTACAGCGTGTCGAACGCCAGCGAGCTCTTGCCCGACCCGCTGACTCCGGTCATGACGATCAGGCGGTTGCGCGGCAGCCGAAGGTTGACGTCGCGGAGATTGTGCTCCCGGGCGCCGCGGATGACAATTTCGGAATTCGGAATTCGGAATTCGGAGTTCGGAATTTGCTCTTTCATTCCGCACTCCGCACTCCGCACTCGGAATTCGGTAACACTTTAGCCGTCTGGAGCAACTTCCTCACGACAGTGCATTTCGTGG
>CAZGYE010000159.1:0-13069 GCA_964530165.1 uncultured Planctomycetaceae bacterium | reverse complement strand
AAGCAATCCGGAACAACTGCAGCGAGTCAGCACGAACGATGCCGGATGTTTTGATAAAGACGCTGCTGCTTGCTGGGACCGGGTGTATGCATTGGCCAATTACAATGGAGCAACGATCGTCGATGTCTCTCGGGCCGGGCAGCCTCGTGTTGTGGGCCGTTGGCGGGTTGCGCCGCCCTGCCGTCACGGCGGACACGTCGTCCCCTTCGATTGGAAGGAGAAGCGATACTTCTATTGCTACGTCCGTCCGGAGGGGGATTGGAAGGACTGGCCCAAACAGCCGGCCGCGCCCAAACCGGGCTTGCGGCTCGTCGACGTCACCGATCCCCAGAAGCCCCGCGCAGTCAATCTCGGAACCGGCGTGCCGATGTTTGCGACGATCGCCGGACACATCGCGTATGTGATCGACAAGAAGACGCTCTCGCTGTACGACGTCTCTCAGCCGGACCATCCCCGACGGGTAGGCGTGTACCGAGCGCCGGGTGAGATCACCGCCCTGGAGGCCGGCGGTGGCCGCTGCTTCGTCGCTCTTGACGGGCACGAGCTGGGGGTGATTGATGTTCACGTGCCGTCGGCGCCGCGCCTCGTCGGCCTGACGAAAGGGGCCGGCCTAAAGAAAGCGCGCTATTTGGCGGTAGAGAAAAACTTGGTTGTGGTGAGCGATAGCGGCGGCTCTTGGGGGGAGGCGGACAACGGGCTGCATCTGTTCGACTGCACCGATTCGTCCCATCTGCGCCCGCTGTCCACGCTCCACCTGCCGCGATCCTCCCTACTCGCCCTGACCGTCTCCGCCGGAACCGCTTACGTTGTCGACAGCGGCTATGGTTTCTGGATGGTCGACGTCTCGCACCCGCGTGCTCCGCGGATGAAGGGACTCTATCACAGTGCCGGCAAGATTCAGCAACTTTTGGTCAGGACCATCGCGGTTACCAGTTCCTCTCCGCACAGAAGAAGACGCTGTTGGACGTCTACGACATCACTCATCCCAGGCGGCCCAAGCGGCTGGGACATTTGGAGCTCTCCGACGATCTGTCTGGCGATTATGGCGCGTGTGTCACCGACGGCAGGCGTCTCTTCGCAGTCAAAAACGGGATGGTGCTCGCCCTCGACGTCAGCGACCCCTCCCGTCTGAAAGTATTAGGAACCTATCGCGAGCCGGGCTTCGGCAAGGAAGCCCATTACTCCTGGCAGGGGTCCGGCCGACGCGCCGCTTTGGGCCGTGATGACCTCTACGTCATCCTGGGCAGCGAAGCCATCGACGATCCTCGCATTGCCGTCCTCGATGTCCGCAATCCTGCCCGAATGAAAAAAGTGTTCGTCACGCCGCGCTCCACGCCCGCCTTTCAGGATGACTGGTTTGATTCCCGGTTGGGGCGCGCCGGTGATATGTTCAACGACTGCTTCCTGCGCGGAAGTTACCTGTTCGTCTCCGACTACTGGGGCGGGGTCCGCATTTACGACCTCCAAACAGCGGACCGGCCCAAACTGATCGAATGGGAATTCCAACCGTACCTGAGCCTCGTCCCGGACAACTGGAGTCGAGAATTGTACAACCAGGCCGTCGCCAGCGGCGACCTGCAAAAGTTCCTGAAGCTTACAGCCCAACGATGGGGTCAGCGGCACGAAATCGGCCGCAAACTGTGGAACCAGGACCTCATGTATCATCCCGGCTACGAGCTGTTCGGATGGAACATCGGCGAGATGGTCCGCGGCTACCTCGTCCAGCCGAAACTCTGCGGACTGGCCGTGTACCGGGTTCCGCTCTCTTCAGAGAAACCGACCGGTCCCGTCCGTATCGAAGCAGTCGCCCAGTAAACAACGGATGCGATCAACGGCTGATTCCGTGCCGGACAATCCGCCGCCGGCAATCGTACCGAGAAAATATGATGTAACCCTCAATTTGAAAAATGGTTACGTAGCGCATCCAAACTGGACTTACTGCGAATCAGAAACGCGTTATACTACGGCCCTCGGCCCTCCGTGCCGATCCGATCCTTTAGCGGTCCCTTTCTGTCTTTTTCGCCCTCCCGGCTTCGGCCAGACGGCAGCAAACCACCATGGTCGCCGACCGGACCGGCGACGCATCGCAGAGCCAATCCCTTCTTTCGCAAGGACGCACAACGCATGGTCACGCAGTCGACAGAGACTCGCACACGTCGATCCCATTCGGGACGAAGGCGGAGAAACGCACAAGATATCGCTGCGACTTCCGGCGGCGCGATTGACGAGCGGGGCCAGTCAGGGCCCCGGTGCATTCCCGGTGGGTTGACACCCACCGCACGCCTGAGTCTCTCCGCGAGCGGTTGGCTCGGTCGGTATCGCGTCACACTGGAAATCGGCGCGGTCGCAGTGCTGATTTTCACCCTGTTGCGTTTGGTGCTGCTGTTCGGCTTCGCCGACTGGAAGACGCTCTCACTGGGGGAACTGGCTCAGTTGGCGTTTGTGGGCCTGCGGTTCGACCTGCTGACCGCTCTGATCTTTCTCCTGCCGCAGATCCTTCATCTGACGTTGTTCAGCAACAGGTTCGTGAACGGCCGTCTCAGCCGGGGGATGCTCGATTTCGAGGCGGCCTTCGCGTTCTTGTTTCTCCCGTTCGTGAGCATTGCCGAGGTTCTGTTCTTCGACGAGTTTCAGTCACAATTCAATTACATTGCCTTCGAGTACCTCGTCTATCCGACGGAGGTGTTCGGCAACATCTGGCAGTCGTATCCGGTTGTACCACTTCTGAGCGGCGTCGCGGTCGTCGGAGCGGTGTTGTTTCTGGTGCTCAGGCGCCGCGCCAACGACTTGCTGCAAGTTGCTTTGCCGTGGCGGCGGCGGTACGGCATTCTGCTGGGAGTGTTGGCGGGCATCGGAACGCTGTGGTCGACAACGGGAATGGCCAGCATGGCGATTTCTGAGAACCGCGTGGCCAACCAGTGCGCGGGCAACGGAATGTATTCTTTCGTCTATTACGCCTGGACGTGTCAGGTCGAATACGGTGCGTTCTACCAAACGATTGACAAAGCAAAAGCATATCCTCGTTTGCGGCAGCGGATCACCGCCGGCGACGTCTTTCACAACGGATCGTCCAATCCCATGGACCGCACCGTTATCGCCGCCCGAGGGCGGCGCGACTACAATGTGGTCCTCATTCTGGAAGAAAGTCTGGGATCGGACTTTATTGGTGCTCTGGGCGATCGGCGGGGTCTCTCGCCGCGCTTCGACCGTCTGACGCAGGAGGGGTTGCTGTTCGACAACTTCTACGCGACCGGCAATCGAACCGCGCGTGCGCTGGAAGCGGTGCTGACCTCGATACCACCGATTCCGTCCGAATCGATCCTCAAACGGAGCCATTCCGACCACGTCTACACTTTGGCCAACGTGCTCGCCGATCGCGGATACCGCCGCCTGTTCGTGGAGGGGGGGCGCGGCATCTTTGACGGCAAGAGCAGATTTGCGTTGGCCAACGGTTATGAACGGTTTGTCGAATGGCGCGACTTCAAACACCCCCTCTTCACCACCGCCTGGGGGGTCTGCGACGAGGATATTTTCTCCCGCGCACTCGCCGAGTGCGAGTCGCTTCATCAAGGCGGCCAACCGTTTTTCATGACGATTCTTTCCACCTCGAACCATCGACCTTACACCTATCCGGAAGGCCGCATCGACCTGCCGTCGGCGGCCCAAACCCGCGACAATGCCGTCAAGTATGCCGACTGGGCGCTCGGCGACTTCTTTGCTCAGGCCCGAAAGCACGCCTTCTACGAGAACACCCTGTTCGTCGTTTTGGGAGACCACGGGGCGCGGGTGTACGGCAGCCAGTTGTTTCCCATGCAGTCCTACCGCATCCCCGTGTTGATGATTCTGCCGCACGGCGAACGCAAAGCGACGCGGTGCCACACGCTCGCCTCATCGCTGGATATCGCCCCAACCATCATGGGGATTCTGGGAGGATCGTACCGCTCCGTCTTTTTCGGGCGCGATGCACTCAACATCGATCCCAAGAGCGGATATGCGCTCATGCAGCACAACCACGACGTGGCCCTGTTGGAGAGCAGCCATCGGATACTGGTGCTCGGTTTTCAGAAAAAAGCGACGATGTTCCGACTGAACAAAACAACTTACCAACTGACGCGTCTCGATGTCCCCGACGCCGATCTCCGTGCGGACGCCATCTCCATCTTTCAGACCGCCTATGAACTGTACTCGAGCGAGAAATGGTTTCCCGACGCACAGAGCGACACTCGCAACGGACTGCGCAGCAGCCGCCGCGAACGCCGGGATCAGAGTCGATAAGGCGAGGCGAGCGTGCAGGCGGAGTGGTCATCCTGAATCGAGCGACAATGGCGGCGAACGGTCGGCGGGAACGTCGGCCTCTTCCAGAATGGATTGCACCAGGGTTTGATCACGCGTCTTCTTGTTCTCGCGCTCGTTCGACAAGTCGATCGAATGCAGCGGTATAATCCGCGTGAACGGCGGCGAGGTGTTCTCGAACGGCGTCGACTTTGTCCATGTTTTCCCGCATCGTCTCGGGCAGGATGTCGACTGTAACGTCGGTCTCTTTGTGCAGCAGCTTGGGCCACCGGCCTTTCGGCGGCGGCTCTTTGAAGCCCGACACCGAGGCGACGCGCATGAACTCCTCGACGCGGTTGGCCGGCAGCACAATGTCGAGGTCTTGCGTGACTCGTGCGGAATAGCCGTGACGCCAAACCGCCCAACCGCCTGCCAAAACCGATTCGCAGTCCATGATCTGAAGCAGGTGATCGATCGCGTGGACCACGCGGCCGTATCGCCCAGGAAGGTCCTGTGGCTGCAACATATTGTTCCTCCCTGCCAGCAGTTGTTCGCTGAGCTCGACCTGCTCCGCCAGAAATTTCGGGGTGACTTGATTCATTTCTGCACTTGTCTTGGAACAGCCGGCTTACACCGGCCGCTCGCCTATTGCGGTTGCACGCCGCTGGATCAACGCGTCGAGCTCCTCTTTCAAACGAGGCAGAATCTCGTCGTACGGAAACGCGCCCAACGACTCTCCGCCTCGCTTCAGGTTGACGAAATGGGGCGCGCACCACAGGCCGAGGTCGGCGTCGTCGGTTTCGCCGGGGCCGTTGACTCGGCAGCCCATCACGGCGATGGTGATCGCGTGGTCTTGGGCGTATCCGGTCATCTGCTTGACCTGCTGGGCCAGCTTGACGAACGCCTCGTTTTCGACCCGCGAGCAGCTCGGGCAGCTAATGACGTTGAGCCTATCGAGGCCGAAGTCGACGACCGTGCGGACTCGGCCGGCAGCGATGTCGGCCAGAATCTGCCGGCCTGCTTCGACCTCTTCACTCTTGCGGTCGTTCGGCACGGTCAGCGAGACGCGAATCGTATCGCCGATGCCCCGGCTGATGAGCTGCTCCAGCGCGATGCGGGTTTTGATCACGCCCTCGGGCGGCATGCCGGCTTCGGTCACTCCCAGATGCAGGGGAACATCCGGCCGCCGGCCGGCAAACCGCGTGTTGACCTCGATCACCTTCCGCGGATCAGAATCCTTCAGCGACACGCAGTACCGGCTGAACCCCACGGAATCGAGGAACCTGCAATGGGCCAGTGCACTCTCGAGCATGGGCGAGAGGGAGTCGCCCGCTTCGTACTTGTCGAGCGCGTCCGGATCGACCGAGCCGCAGTTGACGCCGACGCGAATCGCGCAGTCATGCTCCCGCGCGACGCCGGCGATGTACTCGACCTTCTCCTGCCAAGGCTTGTCGCGTTCGTGGTGATAGAGGTGCCCCGGGTTGTAGCGGATCTTATCGACGTGCGGCGCCACGACTTCCGCCAGACGATAGTTTTCCTGCAGATCGACCGAAAGGTTGGCCGTCGTCTGCCGCCGAATCTCCGCCAGCGCCTCGGCTTCCCGCGTGCTGTCGACCGCCACACGCACCAGATCCGCACCGGCCGCGGCCAGCAGGTTGATCTGTGCGACGGTCGCCTCCACGTCGTGGGTCTTCGTAGCCGTCATGCTTTGAACGGCAATCGAGGCCCCGTCACCGATCACGAACGAACCGATGCTGACTGGCCGTGTCGGATTGCGCGGCAGATCCACCGAGGGCTCCTTAACTGATGGGCATGGAATCTACTCAAGCCCACGGGTGGCAGCCCGTGGGTAAGAGATTGCATTTCACTTCAAATCCCACGGGTTGCCACCCGTGGGCTTTGAAGACAACAGGGCACACAAGCCCACAAGAGTATCATAGTCCCGCGGAGGCGTTGCGGCTATGCGAGCAACTCTTCGAAAAGCGCGAGATGCCGTCCGGCAATGTTCGACCAGTCGTACTGCTGCGAAACGCGTCTGGCTTGTTCGCCCATTTGCTGCATCTCACCGGGATGGTCGAATGCCCACGCCAATGCGCCCGAGAGGTCCTGCACCGATTCCGCCGGAACGCGGAGTCCGGTGCTGTGTGGTTGTATCAGACTACCCATTCCCGGCAAGTCTGTTCCGATCACGGGCGTCCCCGAGGCGTAAGACTCGATCACAACAAGCCCAAACGATTCCCACACGCGCGACGGAACGACCGTCGCGAGCGCATTTCGCAGCAGGTAGGTCTTTTTGTTTCCCTGCACTCGTCCCACAAACCGAACCCGCTGGGCGAGTCCCTCTGAGGTCATCTGCGATTCCAGCGAAGCGCGCTGAGTTCCATCGCCGGCGATCACCAACTGCACGTCATTCTCTGGGGGAAGTCGCGACAGCGCATCGAGCAACAGGTCGACCCCTTTTCGGCGGACCAGACGACCCATAAACAACAAGTACCGTCCGGGCTGAATGCCCGGGTCGATCTCTGCGGGTCTCGGACTACGTGTGGCCAGGCTCGGGACGTCTATTCCGTTGGGGATTCGCTCGATACGCAATCCTTCCGGCGCGAAAGGTCGAATGCGGTCCTCGGTCATCTCACTGATCGCGATCACAGCATCGGCTCGACAGAGCGCACGCCGATAACGTTTCTGGATACGCGGCCTGGACAAACAGGGCCGATTCGGGCTGATGTCGCCGCCGTGACTCGTGACGACGATCCGAACCGAACCGAGCGATCCCGTACAACTCGCCACGTAAGCGGTCGGGTAAACGCTGTGACAATGCACGACGTCGAATCGTCGTTGCCGATGCAGCCGATCGAGGAACCAGCGATACCAGCTCACCAGCCGCCGGGTCGAGTAGAATCGCGGTTGCCGGCAGACTTCGTACGGCAGCGATGCGTCGTCCGGCTGCAATGGACGCCGCGGATGCGAGGCCAACACCGTCACTTCGTGACCGGCAGACAGAAATTGGCGCGCCAGCGCGTCGACAACCACTTCCTGACCGCCCAACTTGGGCAATGCCGTTTCGGTGTAGAGGCAGATGCGCATGGGATCTCAATCAGAATCATCCGGCAAATCGAGCACGCCCAGGAAGATC
The DNA here is from genome assembly GCA_964530165.1 of uncultured Planctomycetaceae bacterium. Classification (GTDB taxonomy): domain Bacteria; phylum Planctomycetota; class Planctomycetia; order Planctomycetales; family Planctomycetaceae; genus CAZGYE01. The sequence goes on along the minus strand of CAZGYE010000159.1, from coordinate 5,661 downwards.
GACCAACAGCCGTGAGACTTGGCCAAACCGATCGTCCGTGATGAACAGGTAATTCCTCAACCGTCCCGACCTCTTTTCTCCACGAATCTCCGGCATCTCGACCAGGCCCTCGTCCGTGATCCAAAACGATCGGTAGCCGGTCGAATCGAAGAACCGCTGGAGTTCGGCTTCGCCCGGCCCGGCCAGCACTTCACAAATGATGGCCGGCTGTGAGTGTGCGATCACTTGCGACGCGCCCGCGAGCACCAAATGCTCCGTCGACTCGGTGTCGATCTTCATCAGGTCAATCCTCGGCATCCCGCGTCTCGACATGTAGGCGTCCAGCGAGACGATCGGGACGCTGATCCTGAGCGTCTCGTCGAAAAAACCCGCCCGGGTTGAAGAACTGGTCGGTAAACTCCACGATGTTGGGGGAATGAACAGGTCGGTCTGTCCGTCCGTGTCGCCGACGGCACACACTTCGACGTTCAGGTTGGTGAGATGATTGAGCAGCTGATGCGACTCGAGCCGGGCGGCGATTTGCGGCACGGGCTCAAAAGCATAGACGCAACGCTGCGGGGCGCCGGCCGCAGCCGCCAGCGCAAAAATCCCGGTGTGCGCCCCGACGTCGACGACATGCGTTGCATGTTCAAGGAGCAGAAAATAGACGTTCATCGTTTCCGGCTCGTAGTCCGCGACGTTGCGGCCGGCGACTCTCCGCACGACGGTGTCTTTTCCCGCTTTGCCATCGGAGAGCAATCGCAGCTTGCTCCCGTCCGGCAGGCGAGCGGTCACGTGTCCCATCCAACGCAAACGGTTGGCGACCACGTCGGGAATTCGCGCCGCGATGGGCGAACAGACATTTCGGGCCAACGATTCAACGGCTCGCGAAATACGTGGGATTCCCGACGTGCGCTTGCGTGGAAGAGAAACCGTTTCTACTGCGGACACGACGGCAGTTCCTTTGCTCGACGAAGGGAAAAGTGGTGAAATGTACCGCTGACCCGTCCGCAGCGTCAAGCTGGAATTCAGCAACCCCCGGCAGAGCCGGTGGATTGACTCGGTTTGAGGGTCTGACGAGCCTACTATGGGGAGAGACAATGGTGACTCAGCGAATACAGCGTGCCAGGCTGTCGCTGGAGGGCCTCTCGGTCGGCGATGCCCTGGGCGAGCAGTACTTCGATTTTCCGGAATGGATCCCGCAGCGGAAGCTGCCCGCGCCGCGATGGCGTTACACCGACGACACGGAAATGGCCCTGGCGATCGTCGAGGTGTTGGACCGACACGCACGCATCGATCAGGACGATCTGGCGCAGACGTTTGCCGTCCGGTACCGAAACGATCCGCAGCGCGGCTACGGCGCCACGGCGCACGAGATTCTCGCCGCCATTAACGAAGGCGTCTGCTGGCGGGATGCGGCTGGTGACGCTTTCGGCGGCGAGGGATCCATGGGCAACGGCAGCGCGATGCGGGTCGCTCCGTTGGGCGCTTATTTTGCCGACGACTTGGAAGCCGTCGTCCGCGAGGCGCGGGCATCAGCACAGGTCACGCACATGCACCCGGAAGGGGAAGCCGGCGCGATCGCCGTCGCCGTGGCCGCCGCCGCCGCGTGGCAAGTGCGCGCTTCACCGCCGGCAGAGGCCGGCCGACGGCTGCTGGAAATGGTGATCGAGCAGACTCCCGCTTCCGACACAGTCGACGGCATCAGGAACGCCATTCATCTTGCGCCTGATGCAGGAGTGGACGAAGCGGTCGCCGTGCTCGGCAACGGCAGCCGAATCACGGCCCCCGACACCGTACCGTTCACGCTGTGGTGCGCTGCAAAGCACCTGGACGATTACGCCGAAGCCCTGTGGACGACGGTCTCCGGTTTGGGCGATCGAGACACGACCTGCGCAATCGTCGGCGGCATCGTCAGCCTTTCGGCCAGACGCGATTCTATTCCCGAGGAATGGCTGCTTGCTCGCGAACCACTCCCGCCGATCGGCTCGTAGCAACGATCTCGGCGAGCGGGGGCCGGCTGGTCGGCTCTTCCACCGACGATCGACAAGTAAACCGTTTGCCGTTACGTTACCAATAGAAGTCCTGTCAACACGAGATCGAACATCCACTGGAGCCACGCAATGAACCGATTGACTTCAAGTCTGTGGAGAGTCAAGAGTCGAGGGCTGCGAGACGCCCACTTTGCCGTTTCAAGTCCGCACTCTCCACTCTCCACTTTCAACTCTCGACTCTTTCTGTTCGCGGCCATTCTGTTGGCGATGCCGGCGGCGGTCCGGGCGAATAAACCGAACGCCGAGCGGCCGAATTTTGTGGTCGTGTTCACCGACGATCAGGGTTATCAGGACGTCGGCTGCTTCGGGTCGCCCGACATCAAGACGCCCCGCCTGGACCGCATGGCCCAAGAGGGCGTCCGCTTCACCGACTTCTACGTGGCGCAGGCCGTTTGCTCGGCGTCGCGCGCTGCACTGATGACCGGCTGCTATTCGAATCGCGTCGGCATTCTGGGGGCGCTCGGGCCGGCTGCGAAATACGGAATCAACGCAGACGAAACGACCATTGCCGAAGTGCTCAAGTCCCGCGGCTACGCGACGGCCATCTACGGCAAATGGCACCTGGGACACCATCCGCAGTTTCTGCCGACGCGGCACGGCTTCGACGACTACTTCGGCTTGCCGTACTCGAACGACATGTGGCCGTTTCACCCCACGGCGGGAGATCGCTTTCCCGACCTGCCGTTGATCGACGGCGAAAAGATTGTCAACCCCCGAGTCACCGGCAAAGAGCAAGCACAACTGACCACATGGTACACCGAGCGGGCCGTCCAGTTCATCGAAGAGAACAAGGACGGGCCCTTTTTCGTTTACGTCGCCCATTCGATGCCGCACGTGCCGTTGTTCGTCAGTGACAAGTTCAAAGGCAAATCGAAGCGCGGACTCTACGGCGACGTGATCATGGAGATCGACTGGTCGGTCGGGCAGATACTGGACACCGTGAAACGGCTCGGCCTGGATAAGAAGACGCTGGTGATGTTCACGTCGGACAACGGTCCGTGGCTGTCGTATGGCGATCACGCCGGCTGCGCCTTGCCGTTGCGCGAGGGGAAAGGGACCACCTGGGACGGCGGACAGCGCGAAGCGTGCATCATGCGCTGGCCGGGCAAAATTCCCGCCGGCAACGTCTGCCACGAATTGGCCGCGACCATCGACGTGCTCCCCACGCTCGCCCGACTGGCCGGCGCCGAATTGCCGAAGAACCGGATCGACGGCAAAGACATCTGGTCGTTGATGTCGGGCGATCCGAATGCCAAGACTCCGCACGAGGCCTATTACTTCTATTGGGGACGACATCTGCAGGCCATCCGCAGCGGCAAATGGAAGCTGCACTTCCCGCACAAGTATCGCAGCCTGAAGGACAAACCCGGCAGCGGCGGCATGCCCGGACCGTACATTCAAAAGAAGACCGGGCTGGCCCTGTACGATCTCGAGAAGGACATCAGCGAGACGACCGACGTGGCCTCCCAACACCCCGAAGTGGTCAAACGCCTGCAAGCGCTCGCCGACGTGGCCCGCAAGGACCTGGGCGACTCGGCAACCAAGCAAAAAGGAAACAACGTCCGCGAGCCGGGACGACTTTGAACACAGCCAACGGATCAACATGACGGGTGGCCGTGTCTGACTAACGGGAAGGCCCGGAAGCAGTGCACCGGGCGCCGAAAATCGACGTACGTCCTTAATTCTCAACGCACGAATCCTCACTCATCGAGCACAACTGTAGAAAACGGGCTTGACGTGGGTCCACCGGCTCTGCATACTTAATCATGTGTTTACTAAGTGACTGCGCAAGAAAGCAAGAAATCGAACGTTTGTCGTACTGGGGACTTGGGTTTGCCTTTCGATGCTCGTTGCTCGCAATGCACCGCAGATCGCGAATTGCGACAGCACGCGTCCTCAGGTCTGATCGAGCGTTGAGGGGTCGTTTGTCTTTCAAGTTGACAGAAGACACCGAAAGCATCCAATGACAACCGTTGAGCGTCGTCAACGTGTTCGATTTGTGAGTTTGTTGGTTCTGTTGTGGGTGGGGCTGGCATTGCTGCCAACCGGCTGTGGAAAGGGGGCCGACGCATGCTTTGTCTCTGGTGAAGTCTCCTACGACGGAAAACCGGTTGAAGATGGGGCGATCCGTTTCGACCGCATCGGCGGTGAAACATCCGTCGTCGGCAAAGGCAGAATCATAGACGGGAAGTATTCGCTTCCGCTGTCCGAGGGGATGGTTGCCGGCGAGTACCAGGTCGCCATCTATGCCAATCGCAAGACAGACACCCCCATGAAAGCCTTCGAACAACTCGCAGGGGAAACGGCGGCCCTCGTCGAGGTGGAGCAGTTCATTCCACCACGCTACAACGCCGAAACTAAACTGAAGGTCAAACTTCAGCCCGGTGAAAACAAAGGGAGAAACTTCGATCTCGACAAACAGGCCGAAGCGACAGAAGATCCGGCACGAACGCCCGGTTGAGGATCAAGCCTTCTAGCTCTGATTGCTCACCAGGCGCACACTCGCAGCGGAGTGCCCGATTGACAAAGCGGCGTATCCCGCGCTGTCCGGCTATTCATGACTTTGTTGTCGAAAGGTTCTAGCGATGTGGCAATACTCCGGTCGCGGCAAGAAAGGTTTTACGCTCATCGAATTGCTGGTTGTGATTGCAATTATTGCGATTTTGATTGCATTGCTGCTGCCGGCCGTCCAGCAGGCGCGCGAGGCGGCACGACGCTCGGCCTGCAAGAACAATCTCAAGCAGTTGGGATTGGCGCTGCACAACTATCACGACATGTACAACGGGTTCCCGCCCGGCGCGATTCGGCGTTACCAAACGGGTGTCAATTCCTGGTCCACCTCGCAATTGACCTGGATGGCGAGGATTCTGCCTTTGACCGATCAGGCGTCGCTGTACAATCGGGTGGACTGGTTGAGGGAGCCCGGCGCCGGCGGCGCCAACGCTTCGGTACGGAATGTCGCCATTCCCATCTATCGCTGCCCCAGCGACCCGGGCACAAAACCGAACCCCAACTATGAACCCACCAATTACGTGGTTTGCATCGGCAACAGCCAGTCGGGCGATTCCAAGGAGGGAGTTTTCTCCATCAACAGCCATACCAGAATCGCCGACGTCAAGGACGGAACGAGCAACACGATGTGCGCCGCCGAGTGTCTCGTCGGTCGCCCCTGGGTTAAGCGCTATTCAACCGATACGGCCGGTTACAACCTTTGCCTGGTGGGGGCCGACCCCAACATCAACGGCAACGTCGCCACCGACGGGCGGGCCTTCTCCTGGATGTATGGAATGAGGAACCTGGCGTGGACCTACAGCACCCGGCTGCGCCCTAACGACCCAGCCACTGAAAACCACGAGTGCGAACTCTGGACCTCAACGGGCATCTTCGCCGCCCGAAGTCAACACGAAGGCGGAGTGCACGTACTTTTGACCGACGGGGCTGTCCGGTTTGTCACGGAGAATATCGACCTCAACCTGTGGCGCGCGTTGGGCACGAAAAACGGCCAAGAAACCATCGGCGACTTCTAGCCCAACTTCCCCAGTAAGGTGGGAAAGTGGGTGAGTTTGAAATTTTGTAACTGTTTAGCCGAATGCAGTGATGAGGAAATTAGGAATCTAGGAAGACAGGA
>CAZGYE010000158.1:0-13085 GCA_964530165.1 uncultured Planctomycetaceae bacterium | reverse complement strand
TTGGTGTGGTCGGAGTCGTATTCGCCGGCGTTGAACATGGAGGCCAGCGCGGCGGAAGTGTGGCACGCCCAGACCGCAGGGATGGGCGTGGCGTAGGTCGTGACCACGCCCTTCCTTACGTCAAGACGTGCCACCCGGGACGGATCTCGAAACTCATTCCATCGTGAAAAACCGACCGGCCCTGCAGAGTAGTCACTGCCGATTCGAATTGCTATGCTACGAGCCGGACTGCCCTTGAGCGGTTGCCGGGGCAATGCATCGTTCTGCTCGGAGAAAGAGACGAACCAATGGCCCGAAAGACTCCCAGCCGTTTGCAATTGCGGAAAGACGTCGAAGCCGCAGCATCAAAGAAGACCGCGACGGGCGACGGCGGCGCCAAAAAGAAAAAGACAACGAAAAAAAAGAAGGCGACCAGGCGGGCCAAGGTGAAAGCGCCGGAGCGCAAACGGCTCATTTGGGCCGTGTTCAACGCCAGCATGAAGGAAGAAGCGCGATTTCCGTACGAAGAGCGGGATGCGGCCGAGGAGAAGCTCCAGAAGTTGCGTGCCAAGGGCAAGAAGGCGTACTTCATCCAACCGATCAAGGAAGTCATCACCGAGCCGCTGCCCGAACCCGAAGAAGAATCGTAGACGGTCGTCCGGCTCAGAGCTTCAACTGCTTCTCGAACGCGATGCGGTATTTCTTCATTTTCTTGTACAGCGTCGTGCGGTTGATGCCGAGCATTTTCGCGGTGTTCTGCCGGTTCCATCCATTTGTTTCCAGCGCATCGAGAATGAGTTGCCGTTCCGGTTCCGCCATGGCCACTTTCAACGACCCGCTCCTCATCCGGGTTGTGATGGGGCTGGCGGCGGTTTCTCCGCGACGGATCGCTTCGGGCAAATCATCGACGCTCACCGTGCCGCCCTTGCTCAGGACGACGGCCCGTTCCACTGCATTGACCAGCTCGCGGACATTGCCGGGCCAACTGTACCGCTGCAGCACCCGCAGGGCCGCGTCGTCGAATGCCTGGACCTGCTTGCCGGTCTGCTCGTTGAATTCCTGCAGATAACGATCGACCAAGAGCGGGATGTCGCCGAACCGCTCGCGCAACGGCGGCTGCGTGATCGTGATGACGTTCACGCGGTAGTACAGGTCCTGCCGAAATTCGCCGCGGGCCACCAGTTCTTCGAGATTCTGGTTGGTGGCCAGAACCAGCCGGACGTCGACCTTGTGGGTTTGCGTGCCGCCGACGGCCTCGAACTCGCGGTCCTGCAGCACCCGCAGCAGTTTCACCTGCAAACCCGGTGAAGCGGTGGCGATTTCGTCCAGGAAGATCGTCCCGCCGTCGGCTTGCAGAAACTTGCCTTTCTTGTCGTGGGCGGCTCCGGTGAACGCGCCGGCCACGTAGCCGAACAATTCGCTTTCCAAGAGCGTCTCCGGCAACGCGCCGCAGGCCACCTCGACAAACGGCTTGTCGCGCCGCTCGCTGAGCTGGTGAATGGCGCGGGCGGTCATCGTTTTGCCGGTCCCGCTTTCGCCCAGGATGAGCACCGTCGTGCGGGTATCGGCCACGCTTTCGATCAGGTCGAACAACTTGAGCATCTTGTAATCCTTGCCGATGATGTTCGACAGCCCGAACCGCTCGTCCAACTGCGCCTTCAGGTTCTTGTTTTCTTCGACGATCTGCCGCGCCGAGAGCGCCCGTTGAATCGTCAGATGCAGTTCTTCGTCGATGATCGGCTTGGTGAGATAATCGAAGGCGCCGATGCGAATCGCTTCCACGGCGCTCTCGATGGTGCCGTAGCCGGTCAGCAAGACGACGGCCGTTTCGGGAGCGTTTTCAGTCGCCCACTCGAGCAGATGGAAACCGTCCTGATCGGGCAGGTTGACGTCGCAAACAACGACCTCGAACGGAAACTCTTTCATCCGCTCCAGTGCTTCCCTACAGGTCGACGCCGTTTCGGTCCGATGGCCCAAACTCCTCAGGTAGTCGGCCATCGCTTCGAGAATGTGTTTGTCGTCGTCGACGATCAGCAGCGAACCATGATTCGTCTTTTTCATCTGCTCTGGTGCTCCAGGGGCCCTGAACTCAGTTGTGATCGGCCGGTTGTACGCTTTGAAATGACCGTGCGGGGGCGCGACAGCCCGCCGCGACCAACGGGGAAAAAAGGAAACCGAGCCGCCAATACGTTGGCAACCGGCAACTCCAGCCGGGAGCTTGTTTCAGAGAGGGTACACAAACATAGGACACGAGTTGCCCACGGTCAACAAAATCCAGCGCAGTCTTGTTGATTTGTGGAAACCCAGATCCGCACGACGGCAACAACAAATATTTCGAGAGCATACTGCAACGGGAAATCGTGGTTTTGGCCGTCAGCTTCAGATAAACTGGAGTCCATGAATCAATCGCATTCGCGGGATGGTACCGCCCCCTCTGACGGACGAATAGATTTTGCCGGGCGTCCTCCATCCACGTCGTGGGAAAGGGTCCCCATTGCCGATTCTCCCGAGAACCATATCTGGGTGTGGTTCAAGCCTGCACACGCGCCTCAAGGTCTCATCGTGAGGGTCCCGGACGAGACCTTTCGAAATTATCCGCGTCGCGAGCAATTGACGATGAGGAAGCTCTTGCAGGCGGCGGGAGTCGAGCCACGTTGTGTTTCGATGTGGTATCTCTATGGCGTTCCCTCTGAGGGACAGAACGGAACAGCCCTTTTCTTGGATCAGGCCATTCCTCAGCCCGCGACGGAAGCGGAGTCGGACATTGTTATCTGCATCACTGCACAGAACGTGGAAGTCACGCAACCCGCGACGGCGCCTGCTGCGGCAGCGGAGGAAGAAGATCGTTCGCAAGTCTTCGCGAGAATCGACGCAGACTGGAAGGCGATTCTGCAGATGGAAAAACAGGCGACGGGACTTAGAAAACAACTTTCGGGCATGTTGAATCGGCTTGATTCCCTGAACAGAGATCTGTCGCCCGAAGAAGGTTCGCACGCAACTCGACAAGACAAGAAAGACTGGCGGGATGCCAGGCGGTGGTTGAGAGATGCCGCTACGCAATTGTCGAGGTACATCAAAGAGCACGACGTTGGGGAGACGAGCGCCGCGGGGAGAAGGAAATGGTTCGAACAGACATATCGGCAATTCGTTGTCCCCCGCCGACAGTTCGACGGTATGCTGCAGGCTCAGAGAGAGTACGAAAACTATCGAAAGATGGTCCAAGTGTTTCTGAAAAACATGAACACTGCCTACTCGAATGCAGCTAGAGATGGTGAGCGGCGCGCACGACAGGTCTTGAATAAGATTGCTGCCAGGGTTCGAGCGGCAAGATCAAAAAGATGAAGCCGTGAAATCCAGATGCGCCGGGCGCCCGCGCCTGACGGGCACTGGCCGAAACGTGGCCGGAAAGGCCCGGAACCAATGCGCCGGGGCCATCGCTTGCGATTTGATTCCCCCCGCTCATTGATCCCAGGGGGAGCTACGGAGTCCAAGTTACAGCTCAAGCTCGGCGTAACGGGCGGAACAAGCGAAATCGTAAGCGACCCGGATCCGCCGAGAACACGGATAGAACTGTAGGCAGGCCGTCGTGTTCCAATACGAACTGTGCATGCAAATCGTATCGGCATCCGGCCGGCCGGCCGGTCCGTGATCCGCCATCAGGCAGGCCAGTTCGTCGGGGCCAAATCGAGCCGTCTTGGTCAGAAGATGCACGAACCGCTCATCTCGCACTTCCGACGACTGCAGCACACGCCGGCCGCGCAGCGGCGTCGGGGCCCGCCGCGTGTAGACCACCTCGCCAGCCACCTCGATTTTGCGCATCTCGGCGGTCCGGTAACAGTTGGAATGGAACAGCACATCTTCATCGCCGCTTGGCCGGTGCAGACAACTGCGCGTGTTGGATAATTCCAACGCGGCAATGTCTCCAGACGGATCGGCCAACATCAACAGTCCCGCACCCCAGCGAGGCCGCGAAGTGATCCAGTCGGCGGCTTCGGCGACACGCGTGCACCGCTGGAGTGCTTCGGCAAGGACTACGGAAATCGGCACGCCGGCTGGTCCGGCGTCTGTGGCGTAAGCATAGTTGTAAGTGATCGACAGCCCGTGCTCGTTCATCCCGTCGACGGTGCCGCACAGCGGGGCAATGGTGAAATCGACCCAACGCGAGCCGTTCACGGGTCGGCTGTCGCGCAGGACGTACAGCGGCTGGACCAGCGGCAGGTAATCGAAGTTGCGGACGATCACCGGCTCACCGGTTGCCGAACGTCGGCCACGCACCGCAACTGCCGAACAGGCGCCCGAGGCAGCCACTGCCGTCGAGTCCTCGACCGACGACAACACCGGCTCCAGCGCGTTGAGCAGGTAAAGCGCGCCCAGGTCGCAGCCGGCCCCCTCCGCGATCCCCGCCAGCCGCTCGCCGGCTTCAGCAAAGGGGCCCGAGAACGGCGCCTGCAGATACTTCAACGCCCGTTGCTGGGCCAATCGGCAGTAGACGCCGTAAGGCATCCACCAAGGCTTCTTCAGACGGAACGCCTCCAGTTCGGAGAGCAGGCCGCCGGCCGCTGCGATCTTCTCACGCAACTGGGCCCCTTGGGCAACACCCATCTCCCGCGGCTGTCCCGCGCAAACGACATCCACCATCACGGCCGAGATTGTCGCCGATTCAACTTGCCCGCACAAGGGGAGTGTTGTGACGCGTTCGGGTCGTTCAGCAGCAATGATCAGGCGCATTCATCAGGGGGCCGAACGCGCCGCTTCCCTTGGGACTTTGGGGTTTCCGACACACGCTGTCCCACTCCGAACAGCTCGGAGTTTCACGCGGCACGGCGTTGTTTGAGTCGGTCGAGCGTCTCGCGGGCGTTGCGGACGACCGTTTCTGACGGGAAGTCTTTGATGATGATCTCGAGGATCGCTTCGCTCGCTTCGCCGCCCGTTTGTTCCAGCGCGTGGATCATCCGCTGCATCCTGCGCACGTCGGCCGTCGAGAAGCGGGGCGAATCTTGCGAACCGGCCAGGATGCGGCGGATGCGGTAGCGGACCTCGGCCGATTTCGTCTCCTTGATGACCTTGAGCAGGATCGGTTTGGCGATCTGCCGCAGCTTCGTGAGCGCGACCGTGGCTCGGTGGCGGACGACGAAGTCTGCGTGATCCAGCTCTCGGATCAACCGTTCGATCTGCTTGTTCTCAGCCGGGACGAGGATCGACTCGACGCGTCTTTTTAGATAAGGGACCACCTGTTCGTCATGGACGGCGATCAATCCGATGGCGAGATAGGCCCTGGCCGGCGTCGCGGCTGCCAGATCGTGCCAAACGGTCTCGAGGGCCTTTTCGTCCAGCGGTCCCTTCGGCAACGCCGAACGGTTCATCCCGAGCAGGTCCCACACCAGAGCCGTGCGGTCGGTGCTGCCCGAAACCAGCCGTCGGCCGTCCGCGGAGAATGCGACCGTCGTGACCAGACCGCGATGGCCCTCGGCTTGATGCACCTGTTTGCCGGTGGCGATCTCCCAGAGGCGAACCGTCTTGTCCACACTTCCGGAGGCCAGCAGCCGGCCGTCGGGCGAGAAACTGAGCGAGAACACCTTGCCCTGATGTCCGCTGAGACGATGCACCACCCGGGCGGTGGCAACCTCCCATACCAGGATGCCGCTGCCGCCGTCGGCGGCGGCGACCGTGCGTCCGTCGGGTGAAAACAGGGCGGCCGGCGGTTTGGCCTTACAGCCTTCGAGTTTCAACAGTTCCTTGCCGCTGGTGATCTCGAACAGCCGCACGAGCGTGTCCCGCTGATGCGACGACGAGAGCAGCTTCCGGCCGTCGGCTGAAAAGGCCAGCGAGATGTTTGGCCCCAGAAAACGTTGGACTTCTTGGCCGTTGGCGATGTTGTAGACGCGGATCTGATCGCGGACGACGACGGCCACGTTCCGACCGTCGGCCGAGATGCGGATTGTCGAGCCGCCTTCCGGAACGGTCACGTCGAGCCGCCCCGTTTCAGCTTCCCAAACCCGCGTGAGGCCCGTCTGTCCGCTGATCTCGAAACTACTGCTGAGGAGTCGTTTGCTGTCCGGCGTAAACGCGACGGCTTTGATGGGTCGTGAATGCCCCTTCAGCACGGCAAGCTGTTTGCCGGTCCGCGCATCCCAGATGAGAATGGAGCGGGGGATTGTCGGATCGGCCGGTTCACCGTACGTGGCCAGCAGCCGTCCGTCCGGCGAGAAGACGGCGCCGCGGACGCTTCGTGGTGGTTCAAACCCTGCGGGCAGTTGGGTGGTTTCGCGGATGGCACCCATGCGGGCAACGGCACCGGCGGGCAGCGGGTCGCCGAACAGATCGTTCCGCCCGGTTGAGCCGGCTGGCTGTTTCGAGTCGTCCACGGCGGCGAACACGACTGGGAATTCGGTAGCGCCGACCGCGTGCACGATGCCGATCAGCAACAGGTCGGCGAGAATCGGCTTCCAAGAAGATGACATGCGGGCATTCCCGGCGAATGAACGTGACCGGATGTACGCGACCGGAACGTTACGATCATGATTGAGACGCTGCGCCGGCCGCGTTTGTTCCGGCTGGTGTGCGGGCCATTCTATCCGTTTCAGCGCCCTGCAATCTACGCCCTCGAGCCGGCATTTGTGCCGATTTCCGTGCAAACACTGCTGGAATTTCGCCAAGATTTCGTGTTGCCGAGCGAATCGCTGAAGACTTTTTGGCGTCTCAAGGGTTGTTGAGCGTTAAGACTTGTGGTTATGAGGAAAACATCCGGATGTTCGCATTTTCCGTTGTCGGGCGCGGTTTTCCTTTTCTTGGCTGAGCTTGACCGGGTCGTCACTGCTCAACTACACTCTGACTTTGGGTTGTGTCGGCATCGGTTGGCGGTCGTCTGAGACCCAGGCCGGGGACGGGGAGTGAACGTTCCTTGAGAGCGATTATCAGCGACATCCACGGAAACCTCGAAGGGCTCGAAGCGGTCCTCGCGGATATAAAAGAACGTGGCATCGACGAGATTTACTGTTTGGGTGATATCGTCGGTTACGGTGCCAATCCGTGTGAATGTATCGACTTGGTGATGTCGACCGAGGTTTGTTTGCTGGGGAATCACGATCAAGGGGCGTTGTTCGACCCGGAAGGCTTCAACGCCGGCGCAGAACGCGCGATCTTTTGGACCCGCAAGATGTTGGAATCGGGCACTCAACAAGGAAATGAAAAACGCTGGGAGTTCCTGGGCGAACTGCCCCGCATGCGACGCGAGCCGAACTTTCTGTACGTCCACGGATCAGCACGCAATCCTCTGAACGAATATATATTTCCCGAAGATATCTACAACCAGCGCAAAATGGAGCGAATCTTCTCGCTGGTCGAGAAATACTGTTTTCAGGGACACACACACATTCCGGGAGTGTTCACCGAGGACCTGAATTTCCTGGCCCCGGAGGAATGCAATGACGAATTCACGTTCGGCGAGCAAAAGACGCTGATCAATGTCGGTTCGGTCGGCCAGCCGCGCGATGGAGACAACCGCGCCGGCTACGTGATCCTCGATTTGGGGGCACCCGAAGGCGAAAGTCTCGCAGGCGGGCCTGAAGGTGACGATCCCACGGGCGGTACAGTGATGTTCCGTCGCGTCGAATACGATTTCGAAAAGACCGCCGAAAAAATCTACGCCATTCCGGAACTCGACAACTTTCTCGGCGATCGTCTGCGTGACGGTCGGTAGCCATGGAACAGCGACGCTTCATTTTGTTTCTCACCCTCTCGATGGCTGTGCTCCTCGGGTGGATGAATTTCGGCCCGATGATCTTCCCGGGGCTGTTTCCCCCGCCACACCAGCGGCAGGTGAAAAAGAAAGGCGGCCTCAACGCCGGCAAGAAAGAGGGGAAGGGCAACGCAGCCGCACCGGAACAGCCGGCAGACGGCAAAGGAAAAGTCGCAGAAAACGGGAGCGCGAAAGACACACCTGACGGCAAGACGCCGGAACCGGGGAAGGAACCGAAACCGGAGAAGCAGCCGGAAAAAGCCGATGAGCCGCCGAAAGTTGCCGCCAATGCTCCGCCGCCGGAAAAACATGAGCGAAGAAACATCACCCTGGGCTCGCTGGATCCCGAGACCGGGTATTTCCTCCATGTTGTTCTGACCAGCACGGGGGCCGCGGTTGAAGAAATCGCATTCAGCGATGCTCGCTACAAAGACCTGGAGAAACGCGACCCGGCAACAGGCCGCCGGCTGCCGTTGAAGGTCATCGGCCCCGCCGAGACCGACCGCCGGACTCTGCAGACGTCAGTGGACCGGATTGACGAGTACCTCAAAGGATTCCGCACCAGTCTCAACAAGCTCGATTGGAAGGTGGTTGAGACGGTTCCGGACAAACAGCTCAAAAGTGTCTTTTCCGGGGCGACGTTCCAGATGGTCGTCGAGACCCCCGACGGCAAGCTCGAGATTCGCAAACGGTACGCGCTGACCCGAGTTGCCAAACAGGGCGGCGAGCTGGCCGAGGCGCGGGACACCGACGCGTTGGGCTATCAGCTCCAGTTCGAGCTGACGCTGAAGAATCTCGGCGCGCAGGCGCAAGCGGTCAGTTACACCCTGCAGGGGCCGGTCGGATTGCCGCTGGAAAATGCCGAGAACACGCGGATGTTTCGCAAGCTAGAGATGGGCTTTTTCGACTCGGAGACCGGCGAAGTGACCGGTTCGTCGATGACTGCCGCCGCGGTAGCCAAAGCTGCTGACGGTGACAAACTCGAGCAATGGAAGAAGCCGATCAAGTACATTGGGGTCGATGTCCAGTATTTCACCGCGTTGCTGGTGCCGGGCGGAGATCAGTTGAAATCGCCGTACATTGCGGTCGCGCAACCGTTGCTGGTCGCGCGCCGGGACAAGACATCGCACAGCGACGTGAGTCTGACGCTGACGTCGCACGAGATCGATCTGGCTCCCGGTGAGCAAGTCAGCCACAGCTATCGGCTCTTCGCCGGGCCGAAACGACAGAAACTTCTGGAGGTTGACGAGCTCAACGCAACGGCCGTCCTGCAATACGGCTGGTTCGGCGTTGTGGCCAAGGGGATGCTGTCGCTGATGAAGTTTTTGCACGGCATCGGCATCGCGTACGGCGTCGCGATCATTTTCATGACCGTGATGGTCCGCGGCTGCATGTACCCGCTGTCGAGGAAACAGGCCGCCGGCGCCAAAAAGATGAAAGAGCTGCAGCCGAAAATTCAGGAGCTTCGTAAGAAATACGCCAACGACAAGGAGAAGATGGCCCGCGCTCAGATGGAGCTGTTCAGCAAGCACAATTACAACCCGTTTGCCGGCTGCTTGCCCATCTTTCTGCAGTTTCCGATCTTCATCGGTCTTTACAGGGCGCTGAGTGCCTCGGTCGACCTGCGATTGGCCCCGTTTCCGTTGACGTGGATCGACAACCTGGCCGCTCCCGATGCGTTGTTCAAGTTGCCCTTCGCACTGCCGTTCCTGGGACAATACTTCAATCTGCTGCCCATCGTGACCATTGTGCTGTTCATTACCCAGCAGAAAATGTTCATGCCGCCGCCGACGGACAAAGAGCAGGGACTGCAGCAGAAGATGATGAGTTACATGATGGTCTTCATGGGATTTTTGTTCTACCGGGTTCCGGCCGGCTTGTGCGTGTACTTTATTGCCTCGAGTTTGTGGGGAATTGGGGAACGCAAGATGCTGGACATCGGCAAATCGAAGTCGCCGGGTCCGGACGGCGGCGGCGCGGTCCCGGAGAAAAAAACTGAGCGGCAAGCTACGCCGAACATCCGGAGGACGGGCAACGGGGCGCCGGTTGACAAACGCAAGCCGGACCGCAAGGGCAAGAAAAAGAAGTCCCGTTCCCGTCGGTAACTGCCTGCCGCGGGCGCCGACGGCGCTGCCATGAATCTTCAGTTGGACGACACGATCGCAGCGCTCGCTTCACCGCCCGGTCCGGGTCTCCGCGGCATTGTACGGATCAGCGGCCCCCGCGTGAGGAACGTGCTGGACGGTCTGTTCGAGCCAGCCGAGCCACGCCGCTGGCGCTCGGCTCGCGTCGCCGGGCGACATGATGGTTTGTTCCAAATTTCGGGATCTCGAAATCGGGAGAGTCCCAAAACGCGATTACGGGAAGGCGAAGCTCCTGCTGAGCCGCCTTTCCCGGAAATCTTGGCTCGGCGGGATCCTCGCCCTCCCATTGCTGAAGCCGACTGTCATTTGCCGGTATCGGTCTACCTCTGGCCCCATCGCCGGAGTTACACCGGCGGGCCGGCGGCCGAACTGCACACGCTCGGTTCGCCGCCGTTGTTGGAGGCGGTGCTGACGAGGCTGTTCGCGGCCGGCGCTCGGCCGGCTCGACCGGGCGAGTTCACGCTGCGGGCGTTTCTCTCGGGGCGGATCGACCTGATGCAGGCCGAAGCGGTGCTCGGCGTCATCGATGCCTGCGGTCACGACGAGCTGCAGCTTGCACTGAGGCAACTGGCCGGCGGGATTTCCAGCGGAATTGCCGCGGTGCGTGAGGACTTGATCGATCTGCTCGCCGATCTGGAAGCTGGGTTGGATTTCGCCGAGGAAGATATCCAATTCATCCCGCAGGAGGAACTCATCGATCGCATCACCGCCGCCTGCGACGGACTGGGCGGACTGCTTCTTCAGGCTGCGGATCGAATGCATTCGACAGGCCGCCGACGCGTGGTCTTGGCGGGATTGCCCAACGCCGGCAAAAGCACCCTGTTCAACGCGCTCTCCCGGCGGCAGGCGGATGGTCCGCCCCAGGCGGATGGTCCGCCCCAGGTGGCCCTGGTCTCCGAGATTCGGGGAACCACGCGAGACTACCTGAGCACCGAGCTGGACTGTGACGGCTTGGCTGTCGAATTGATCGATACCGCCGGCTGGGACCTCGCTGCCGACGACGTGATGCTGCAGGCATTGGATGGCAGTAACGACCAGCTTCGGCAGGCGGACCTCATCCTCTGGTGTTCCGCCTCCGATTTCGACGAGGCCGTCCGCGCCGCGGACATCGAGCGGCTGGCTACGTTGACACGCTCGCAACCATCCGTGCTCGTCGTAGGGACGAAGTGCGATCTACCGTCGCGCGGGTGGCCATCCTGCGACGTCTGCATCAGCGCGCTGGTGGGGACGGGACTGCCGGAACTGATCGCTCGAATCACATTGCTGCTTGCTGACTCGCAGCCGGGCAGTCGGCAACTACTCGGGTCGACCGCAGCCCGCTGCCACGAGAGTCTGGCGAGCACCAACGAGGCGTTGACGCGGGCCCGCGTCTCGGCGGAAGCAGGCGCCGGGGACGAAATTGTCGTCATCGAAGTTCGAGAGGCGCTGGAACATCTCGGCCAGATTCTCGGCGCCGTCTACACCGATGATATTCTGGACCGCATCTTCAGCAAGTTCTGCATCGGCAAGTAGCCGCTACGACCGGAACGAGTCGAACGCCGGTCAAAACAGGTGCAGACCGCAGCAAAGTCGAGAAAACTTCGCGATTGAAACGAAAACCCTCAACTTTCGCTGCGGCGATGCGGGTGACGAGCTATCAGTTGAGTGTGATCTCATCTCATTCGAGTCACATGTTGAAATCGGGCGGTCGCCCATCGAATCATTGAGCCACTTGCTGAGATGACACCATGACGAAAGAACAGAGTGGGAGCCACGTCCGAGCGGGGCTCGGCGAAATCGAGGCCTGCGGCGAAATCTGCCCCTGTTGCAAGCAGCGGCATTGCCTCGAGCCAGAGGACCACCGCGAACATCCCCTGGCAGACAAACGATATTGGCACCGCTGCACCAGCAACATCTGTCCGGTGTGGTAGGGCCGCCGAGTTATGAGCCGGGGGACTTCATGAGGTAGGAGAGCAGGTCGCGGAGCTCTTCTGGCGTTTTGACAATTCCCTGCGGCATTGGCGAGACGTCCACGAGCTTGCGGACTTCGATGTCCCCTTTGGCGATTTTCTTGCGGCTGGCGTCCGAGAGGAGCAGTTCGAGGTTCTCGGCCGTCTCCCCCACGACCAGACCGGTGAACTGTTTCCCGGCGTTGGTGACGACCAGGGTCGCGCGGAACACGGGCGAAATGTTGCTGTTGGGCAGCAGAATCGATTCGACAAGGTGGGGGATGGTGAACCGTTTGGCCGCTTCGGCCAGGCTCGGCGCGCCGGCGCCGGCTTGCTCGGCAGTGATCGCATGGCATTTGACGCAACCCAGTGCGTCTTCGCCGAACAGCTTTTCTCCGCGCTGAGGATCACCCGTGGAGACGGCCTGCCGCCAATCGACCTTGAGAAACTCGGGCGGGATCGTCTTCTGCCCCGCGGAGCCGCCGCCGGCAGCCGCAGCTTTCGCGGCGGCCCGAATCCGATCGGCCAGCGTGGCCAGGCCAAGCTTTTCCGGCAGCGTCGCCACGACCAGCCCCAGGGACTTGTAGCTGAGGTACATCCCGCTCTCGCCTGTGACGTTGTGCACTCGAACCAACAGCTCGTTGCTGCCGGGCTGCAGGTCGAGGATCAGCGAGTCCTGGAACGCCAGCGCGCGGCGAACGACCTCGTTCTTCCAGACCAGACGACCGTTGTGCCAGACCTTCACGCCGTCGTTGGAGCCGACAAACAACAGAATCCTCTGCCGGCGGGGACTGACCAGTCGACAGTAGGCGTAAGACGACGAGTGGTCGCTCGCGCCGAGCAACTTGGTCAAGTTGAAGTATCGGCCCTTTTCGCGTTTCCAGGCGAGCTGGGCATTAGCCAGCGGGTACTTGCCGGCAAGGTCGATGGGGCCTGATTCGATCCGGTGAGCCTTTTCCAGCCCGGCGCGGCCATCGGGAAACGGACCGATCAGCCAGACCGCGCGAATCGTTTTGATGTCCGACACCGGCACGGCTGCAAGCCGCCGCTCTTCACTGTCGGCGATCACCTTGGCCAGCAGCGGTTCGCTGCGAGGATCGTTGAGCAACTGCAAAAAGTACGCCGCCTGCAACCGAGTTCGTTCGTGCTGGTCACTCAGGCTCGCGACCAGCAGGGCGAAGAGCTTCTCCTGCTCGGGTGTGTCTTTGCCTGCTTTCCAATGCTCGGCGAAGGTGAACTTTCCCAGCCGTCCGAGCTTCCGCAAATCGATTTTGGCGTCGGCGAACGGAACCACGC
>CAZGYE010000157.1:0-13101 GCA_964530165.1 uncultured Planctomycetaceae bacterium | reverse complement strand
CGGTACGGATGGGATATCTGGCGGTCAAGACGATGGTGGAGCACTTGACCGGGCGGCAAGTCGAGAAACGGATCTACACGGGAGAGTACCTGGCCACGCCGGAAAACATGGACGAGCCGAAGATGAAAGAGTTGCTCTTCCCAAAACAGTTTCAGTAGCGTATCGCGACCGCAGTCCCGCCATGTCCGATCTTTTTCTACGGATGGACAACATCAGCAAGCGATTCGGTGCGACCCGGGCGCTCGACGGGGTGTCGTTCCAGGTGCGCTCGGGCGACGCCATGGCGCTCATCGGCGAAAACGGCGCCGGCAAAAGTACGCTGATGAAGATCCTCAGCGGTGACTACCAGCCCGATTCAGGCCGCATGGAACTGATCGGCAGGCCCTATCGACCAAGCACGCCGCGCGAGGCCCGTGTTGCCGGCGTGGCCATGATCTATCAGGAGCTGAACCTCGCCCCCGACCTGAGCGTCGAAGACAACATTATGCTCGGCCAGGAAATTGGCCGGGCCGGCATGTTGCGGCGGCGGGCGCAGCGCCCCCAAGTGCTCCGCGCGCTGAGTCTGCTCGGACATCCGGAGCTGCATCCCGGCCAGCCGGTGAATCGACTGTCGGTCGGCGCGCAGCAATTGGTCGAAATCGCTCGCGCGCTGGTGAGGAACGCCAAGCTGATCGTCTTTGACGAGCCGACCAGCTCGCTGACTCAGCAAGACGTCTCGCATCTGTTCAACGTGATTCGCAGGCTGAAAGAATCGGGCATGGGCATCGTCTACATCAGCCATTTTCTGGAAGAGGTGCGCGAGGTCTGCGACCATTTCACGGTGCTGCGCGACGGACAAGTCACCGGCGCCGGGCCTTTGGCGGCGACCACCGAAACGGAAATCGTCTCACTGATGGTGGGGCGTGCCGTGGAGGAGTTGTTCCCCTCGGTGCCGCACCTGCCCGGCCCGCCCGTTTTGTCGTTGGAAAACTTGACCGGCCGCCGTGTGCCCAAGGACGTATCGCTCGATCTCCGCCGCGGCGAAATTCTGGGCGTCGCCGGACTGGTTGGCGCCGGACGGACCGAATTGCTGCGCTGTCTGTTTGCGCTGGATCCGGTCCGTCGCGGCAAGGTGCAGGTGGCCGGTTTCACGCCCGCAGCGACTCCGCGAGCCCGCATCGCCGCGGGAATGGGACTGGTCTCCGAAGACCGCAAGGGCGAAGGGCTGGCGCAGCTCCGCTCGGTTGCCGACAACGTCACTTACAGCCGACTCGCACCGTATAGCCGATTCGGTTGTCTCAACCTGCGTCGTCGCGGGGACGCTGTTTGCCGCTGGATCGAGCGCCTCAGCATCAAGACGCGCTCACCCAACCAGCCGGTCGTTGAGCTTTCGGGTGGGAACCAGCAGAAGGTGGCGCTGGCCCGCGTGCTGCACCAGGACGCCGACGTCCTGCTGCTCGACGAGCCGACCCGCGGGATCGACGTGGGCACCAAGGCCGAAATCTACCGACTGATGGGCGAGCTGGCCGCCAGCGGTCAGGCCGTCCTCTTCGTCAGTTCTTATTTCACCGAGTTGCTCGCGGTTTGCGACCGGATCGCCGTGATGGCCCGCGGCCGGCTGCGCGACATCCGGCCCAGCGACCAGTGGACCGAGCAGTCCATCATGCATTGCGCCATCGGAAGCGACGAATGAACCGGCAACCCTCCGAAACCGTGACGAACAGACGCGTCGCACTGCGGCTGCTCAGGTCGGCGTTGGGCCCTTTCTTGGCGCTGTTGTTCGTCATCGCCGTGTTTGCAGCGGCCGATGAGATTCGCGCACGGGTCAAAGGCAAGAACGCCTCGTTTGCCACCACGGAAAGCCTCCAGAAAGTCCTGCGGGACACGTCCGAAGTCGGCGTTGCGGCGCTGGGCATGACGCTGATCATCATTGCCGGGGGCATCGATCTGTCGGCCGGGACAGCCATCGCGCTGTGCGCGACGGTCGCCGCGTGGTTTTTTCGAGCGGATTTCTCTCCCACGGTCGCCGTCACCGCGGGAATTCTGACAGGATGTGTAGCGGGGTGCGTCAACGGGACGTTGATCAGCGCACTGCGTGTCGTGCCGTTCATCATCACCCTGGGAACCATGACCATTTTTCTGGGCGTCGGGCGGATTCTCTCTGACGACACTCCCATTCGCGCCTACGGAAAGGCGCCCGACTGGATTCTGGGCCTTCAGGTCCCCTATCCCGAACCCGACTGGTTGCTGGTTTCCTCCGGCGTGTGGGTGATGGTGATTCTGGCGGTGCTGGTTGCCGGGCTGCTGAAGTACAGCGTGTTCGGCCGGCACGTGTTCGCCATCGGATCGAATGAAGCCACGGCCCGGCTTTGCGGCATCAACGTCACCCGGACGCGCATCGCCGTCTACACAATCGCCGGGTTTTTCGTCGGTGTCGCGGGTCTGTTCCAGTTTGCTCTTCTCTCCGGCGAAGGCGATCCCACACAGGGCGCCGGAAAAGAGCTGGAGATCATCGCTGCGGTCGTCATTGGCGGCGGCAGCCTCAACGGCGGACGCGGATCGGTTCTGGGAACCATCTCCGGGGCTTGTATTATGGCCGTCATTCTGCACGGCTGCGTGTCGCTGGAGATCGAAGACGCCTACCAGAAGCTGATCGTCGGCATCATTATCATTGCCGCAGTCAGCTTCGACCAGATCCGTCAGCGACGGCTCGCCGATTGATCATTCACGTGGGACCAACCCGAAGCGTCAGCGAGGACCGTTGGTTTTTGGCGATTGCACCAAGCAGATCGTTTGCACCGATGTTGATCTCGTCACATAGCGAACGTCGTGGATTGTGCGTACGCGGGTTGATCTTCAAGGAACGCAACACGTCGCCGCTAGTTCAGGCATCGCTCTACGGGCTGCTGTGCGCCCTAATTCGAGCAGTTGCCTGGATGACGAAAAATCAAACCATTCCACGCCTGAGACGTCCGGGCGGATGATGAGATCGGCCGCTGCGCTCACATGTTTTCGAAATAGGCTTTCACCCACGTCATTCATGCGCATCAGCACATCAACGGCCGTCTCGCACCCAGACAGTTTCTTCAACTGCGAGCTGACGTCCACAGCGACCAGGCAGTTGGTTCCATACGACCGGGTTGTCGTCGTCGGAATCAGGTTGAACAAGCCGATGTCGCACAGCAGCATCCCGTCGAGTTCCACAGGTGGAAAAATGCCCGGCAATGAAGATGACGCGCGCACGGCGTCCCGCACAGGCCCTTTTTCCAAGATGACCTTCTTTCCGCTGAGAAGGTCTACGGCCACAATGCTCAGCGGGATGGTGGCATCGGCGATATCCGCATCGGGCAGCAAGTGCTCGACGACTTCCTGTAACACGACACCCGGCAATAGCGACGGATGACGTATGATGCGTTGGCAGAGGACGTTCGCGTGCAGGAAGTCTTTCATGCGGTCATACCACGTGAAGATGCCGCCCGTCGTCTCAGGGCCGGTTGAAGGGTGCGCTCCGCAAAGGGTTTGTTGGTGGCGTTGAAACTCTGGTGACAGTAAATACGCCAGCGCCTGCTCCTGAACGCGGTGAATGTCCGGATCGAAGGCATACAGCGAGCCGACGAGACTCCCAATGCTCACGCCGACAATCCGCTCGATGTTGAAGCCGGCTTCCAGAAGACCCTCAATCACGCCCAGATGTGCGACACCCCGGGCGCCACCCCCTCCGAGAGCCAGTGCTGTTCGTGCGCATGTCATGGTGGCTTACCTCCTCGATCCGGTTTCCGAATTGCTCGTTCCTGGTTGTCTTACTCCGATGCCACTGCTGCATGTTCACAAAACGAGCCGGCTTCAGCGCGCTTGCGCAATCGGCGACGGAGGACCTTGCCCAGGAAGTTTCTCGGCAAGTCTCCGTCGCAAGTGGCGAAATCCCCTGTATAAAGCCAACCATCGCGCAAGCGCCGGGCCGTTTCGTCTGGATTGTTCCAATACCCCAGCATGACCTGCGGCCCACGGACGATCAGTTCACCGACTTCTCCGTGCGGCAAAGTACGCGTGCCGGTTGCAACATCGACGATCTGCACGTCAGTATCGGGCAAAGGCAGGCCGATGGTCCCGGGACGCGCGGTGCCGTCCAGCGGTCCGACATGCGCATCGCGAAAATGCTCCGCCATGATGATGCTCCTACAGGCAAGAGAAATAGATAGGTAAGCGGAAGAAATTGTGCTCGTTCAGCACGCGAATCGACAACTCGACCTCCAGCTCGTTGTTGCCCAACGACATCGAATGGCAACCTGAGTCGTCATAGTGTATGACGCGCACGGCCTCGAATTCCTTACGGTCAAATTTTCAGAAATCCGAAACTCTTTACTCGGTAAGAGGTTATGATTCCATTGCGGCTTCAGCAACACAATCATGAAACGGGCCCGTGGGCGTGCTCGTCCGACAGGCTGATCCAACGTCCGGCTTTCATCGTGGCCGTGATGCGATTCCCGGCGGCGAACAGCAGCGAGAACGGGTCGCTGTTCTCCTCCGCCCGGAGGGAGACGACTGCCAGGTCGGCGGATTTGCCGGGGGTGAGGCTGCCCGTCTGTTGATCGAATCCTAATGCACGGGCGCCGTTGATCGTGCCGAGGGAAAGCAGCACGCCGGGATCGACCTCCAGGTGCCGGGCGCGGAGGAAGAGGAGTTCTTGCCAGAGCGAGAGATCGGGATTGGAGGCTCGGCTGTCGGTGCCCAGCGCGATTGTGACGCCGCGGCCCAGCAGCTCTTGCCACGGGTGTTCGCTGTGTCCGAAGTAGGCGTGCGTTCGCGGACAGTAAACGACCGCCAGGTTCGAGTGTTGGGCGAGAAACTCGATTTCGTCGGGCGAGAGATAGTTGCCGTGAATGATCAGGACCCGGTCGAGTTTCGCCAACGGCCGTAAATAGTCGAGCGGTCTCGTTTCCCGCGGGATGGCGTCGTTTTGCCACACGCCCAACTCGTCAAGCATTCTGGCAAGCTCGCCGGTTCCGTGTTCGAGCAGCTCCAACTCCACCTTGGTTTCTGCCAGGTGGATCGCGAGCGGTGCGTGGAACTCGGCAGCCAGATCGACCAGTGCATGGAACAGGTCCGGGTGCACACTGTACGGTGCATGAGGGCTGATGCCACGAACCGCAATGGGGTCCGCGCCGTCATCCTCCAGAGGGTCATCGCCGGCTTGCAAGTGCTCTCGTGCGATGGCAAGCTGCCCTGGTGTTTGATCTGCCGGTAGACCGAGCAGTTCCCGGAACACGACGACGCGAGGACTGTCGTCGGGAATGGCATCGGCCGGCCAAGCGTCGGTCGCCGTCTCGCCGAGCAACGTGGTTCCGTTTTGGCGGCACTCGCGAAGACCGCGCGAAATTGTCTCGGCTGGGTTGACGCTCCGGTTGCGCCGACGGGCAACGACGGCGCGGATCCAGTCGGCAAACGGTCGGGGCGGGCGAATCGGCTCCGCCAGATCGCTGAATTCAAGGTGCGTATGCGCGTTGATCAGCCCCGGAATGATGGCCGTGTTTCCGAGATCGACGGCCCGGGGATCACGGCCCGCGTGGACGGCGGTGATTTGTCCAGTTTCGATCTGGACGCTCCCGCCGGCGATCGGTTCGGCGTCGACCGGAAAGATCCAACGGGCGCGGTAGCTCAGCGTCTCGGAGGGCATCGACGATTGACGATTGACGATTGACGGTTGCATAGAGCCGGCTTCAGTCGGGTGAACGGCTACGAAACGCCGATCGGCGGCTTGCCGGCGACGCCGGTCTCTGGAAGGCGGTCCGATTGGGGTGTCGGAACGTTGCCGGTTGCAGGTATCGGCTCGGCGTCGCGCCGATTCACGAGCCATCGCAGCAGGACGATCGCAACCACGGCGGCAATGGCCAGGGTGGTCCATTGGTAGCGGATTCCGCCATCCTCGATGCGGACGAACCACTCGGCCGTGGTCCCCGTCAAGGCGGCCTCACTGATCCGCCCACTGATCCGCCCGCGAAGTATTTCCAACGAGTTGTAGACGAAGTGAAACAGGATACACGGAAACAGACTCTTGCTGCCCACAGCGATCAATCCCAACACGAGTCCGAGCAATGTCGCGTTGAACACCTGCTGAGGGATCATGTGCATGACGCCGAATGTCAGACTCGACAGTCCGACAGCCAGCCAAACGCGGCCGGTACGCTGGAAACCGCTGAGTATAAATCCACGGAACGCAATTTCCTCGCAGATTGCCGGGACGACGGCAAACGTTAGCAACACAAACCACCAGGGATGAGCGGTGTCTCCCATCGTCTTCAAGACGTCGATGACACTCTGCGGCAGGGGCGGGAAGAACCACTGCAAGCTGGCCGACAGCTCCAGCGACAACGGATGCATTGCAAAGGGCAGCACAGCGGCGGCGGCCAGCATTCGCCACCCGGGAAACCGCAGCCGAAACGTGCGGACGACACTGGCTGTCAGCATGACGCCCATCAACAATGCCGGAGTGGCGATGATCGCCAGTTGCTGGATCATCAACAGCCGCATCATGATGGTGTCTCGAGAGGTCGCCGCCGCGGCGGCGAGCGCCTGCTGCATGAATCTCATCAATCCGAACTGCAAGAGCATAATCATCGCGAAGCAGACGCCGGCCTCGGTGAAGCTTGGCGTCGGTTCTTTCTCTCTGAGCAGATGGCGGATCCAGAGGCCCAGTTCGAAACGTTCCGCCTCGCGGAACAGCACATCCTCGCGGGCGAACTGCTCGATGGCCCACCACAGCGCCAAGAGGCTGTAACCGATGCTCGTCACCAGCACCGGAATCGCGTACAGGTACAGCGAGCTTGCACTGACCGGTGCGAGCAACATTGCTTTCAGCAGAAGCGCGACGCCCACGACCGGCATGACGCTGTAAAACGGCGTGATTTCGACCGCAGGCGAGAGACAAAACACAGTCAGTCCCAACGTCACCATGAGCAGCGGGGTGAGGTAGTACTGCCCCTCTTTACTGCTGCGGGCAAACGTCGCCAGCGACAGGCACAGCGCGCTGAACAAAGCGGCCAACGGAACCAGAAGAACGAGAATCCAAACGAGAGAGCTGATCGGTGGAAACGACAAGTCACCGATTTTCGGCAGCATGCCGCCTCCGGCCACGGACACCATGTACTTGCCCGTCAGACCCATGCTGACGAGGTTCAACAGTGCGGTCGACATGCTGAAGGACATCACAGTCAAGAACTTGCCGAGCACGATTTCGACGCGGGAGGCGGGGCAAATCAACAGCGTTTCCATCGTGCCTCGCTCTTTTTCACCAGCGCCGAGGTCGATCGCCGGATAAAAGGCGCCGGTCACGGCCATAATCACCAGCAGGGCCGGAAACAGTTTGCTCCACAGGCTCGCAGCGAATTGGTCCTGCAAGGCCAGATCGATGGGCGCGGCCTTGACCGGTTCGGACAGCGTGACCGGTAAGTCGGCCTCGAAGAGCCGCTTCGCCAGTATTTTTCGTTCCCACTCGCCCAGGGCCTCTTTGACTCGCTGGTAGGCAATGTGTGATTTCTCATCGGCACTGTTCTCGACGATCTTCGGCCGCGGATAGTCGGTGAAGCCGCCGGCCCCGAGCTTTCTCGCGGCAATCTGCCGATCCATCTTGTGGATGTTCTCGCCGAACTCCTCGGGAACGATAATCAGCACCTGCATACTGCTGGAGGCGAATATCTTTCCGAGGTCGCTGCGGAGAGAGAGAAGTTCCTTGTCCAACCGCAGCGCCAGTGCGCTGTCGCCTGTCCGTCGGGCTTCGTCGTCGGCCGCCTCAACTTCCGTGAGCCGCGCGAGTTGATCTCGAATTTTTCTCCCCTGCGCGAGCAATTCGGCTGCCTGGGGATCCGGTTCGTCTTTCTCGGGCGGGCCATCCGAATAGACGTGCAACCGCTCGGACTCCAGGGAGAGTTTCGGCTCTGCCGGCAAGTTTTTTTCACCGAGTAGCACCACTGTGCGTGGCTGCTCGCGAAAGACCGACATCATCTGCATCATGCCGATGCCGAGCGCCGGGTACAGCAACAACGGCAGCACGGCAATCATGAACAGCGTTCGGCGGTCGCGCAGTTGATCGCGGACTTCGCGGCAAAAGATCAGTTTGACGTTTCGCCAACTCATGCCGACTCCGCCGCCGCTTGCGCTTCGTACCTGGAGATGAGATCGAAAAAGAACTCCTCCATGTCCGATTCACTGTATTGTTCTTCGAGCTCGCCGAGGGTACCGATCGCCAGGATGCGGCCCTTGTGGATGACGGCCACGCGGTCGCACAGCTTCTCGACTTCACGCATGATGTGCGTCGAGAAAATGATGCACTTCCCTTGATCGCGAAGCGAACGAATCGCCTGTAACACCGCCCGCGCCACCAGCACGTCGAGTCCGCAGGTCGGCTCGTCGAAGATGAGCACCGGCGGATCATGCACGATCGTCCGCGCGATCGACACCTTTTGTCTCATCCCGGTCGACATCTTGGAGCCGAGCAGGTCCCGGATCTCGTGCATCTGCAGGGTGGTGAAGATCTGATCGATCCGCTGCTGTAGCTCCGCTTCCTCGATCCCGTACAGCCGGCCGAAGTACTCTACCATTTCCCAGGCGGTCATCCGATCGTAAATGCCGGTATTGCCCGACATGAAGCCGATGCGGGTCCGGACTTCTTCGGGGTGTGCGGCGACGTCGTAGCCGGCAACAACCGCCCGGCCGTCGGTCGGCTTCAGCACGGTACTCAATATCCGCAGGCAGGTCGTCTTGCCCGCGCCGTTTGGCCCCACCAGCCCGAAAATTTCCCCGGAACCAACGTCGAAACTGACGTGATCCAACGCCGCCACGCTTCCCCGCCGCAAATCGGCGAATTCCTTCGTCAACTCTTCGACGTGGATCATCCTCGGCTCACCTGCCCAAGAGTGCGGAATGGGGAATGCGGAGTGCGGAATGCGGAACTCCGAACTCCGCTTTTAGTTTACCTCATCGGCGGCTCTGATGAGAACGCCATCAGAAGTCTCGGTTGTCATCTCGGCGAGTTGGGGGCGGGTCTTTCCGCGCGATCGGCTTTTCTGCGATATTCCGCCTCGTCGAAGTCGTCGATGTAATCGTAAAAAACGTTACGCTGGCGAGGGATGTAACCGGCTTCTTCGATGCAGCGGCGAATCGTCCCCAGCGACAGAAAATGCACGCAGCCGGCCTTGGCGATGACGTTCTCTTCGATCATCAGACTGCCCATGTCGTTCGCGCCGAAAAAGAGCCCCAACTGACCGATCTTCTCGCCCTGCGTGACCCACGACGACTGGATGTTGCGGAAGTTGTCCAGATACAGCCGGCTGATGGCCAGTGTCTTCAGGTACTCGAACGCGCCGGCGGGCGGGATGTGCGACATCCCGGTGTGCTCGGGCTGGAAGGTCCAGCAGATGTAGGCGGTAAATCCGCCGGTCTCATCCTGCAGTTGCCGCAATCGTTCCAGATGCTCGATCCGCTCGGCCAATGTCTCGACGTGACCGAACATCATCGTCGCCGTCGATCGGCCGCCCAATTCGTGCCAGACCCGATGGACGTTCAGCCAGTCGTCGGAGAGCACTTTGCCGCGAGTGATCGCCTTGCGGACGCGGTCGACCAAAATCTCGGCCCCGCCGCCGGGCAGACTTCCCAGTCCGGCCTGCTTCAAGCGCATGAGCACGCTGGCGAGCGGCAACTTGCTGATCTTTGTGAAGTGATGAATCTCGGGCGGACTGAAACCATGCACGTTCACCTGCGGGAAATGCCCTTTGATGTCCCGCAGCAGTTCCTCGTACCAAGAGAGCGGCAACTTTGGATGCAGACCGCCCTGCAACAGAATCTGATCGCCGGACAGCGCGACGGTCTCTTCAATTTTTTTCAGCAGCACGTCCCGATCCAGCACGGTGACCTCTTCGTGGCCGGGCGGGCGATAAAAGGCACAAAAGTCGCAGACGGCGGTGCATGCGTTCGTGTAGTTGATGTTGCGGTCGATGCTGTAAGTGCGGAACGGCTCCGGATGCAATTGCCGGGTCACCGAATCGGCCGCCTCGCCCAGGACGATTAAGTCGCGAGACCCCAAAAGCTCGAGACCCTCCACGGGACGGAGCCGCCGGCCGTCAACCGCTTTTTCCAGCAGTCGTCGAACTCCTATAGACAATGTCGACCCCTTCGGGAGCCAGGCCCCGTTCGACGGCCAGGCGGTGAAACAGCCTCAGACCGGCCCTCTCTGCCGAGCCAAGACGGTAACACAAGTTCTTGGTCAGATAATCCAACGCACGTCGTTGGGTGATGCCTAACGACGGCGCCTCGCGCTTGGCGATTTGTTCGATGCGCTCGACGCCGAGATCCCTTGCCCGTGAGAGCACCTCTTCCACCTCGCCCAGTTGAGTCCCCCCGCGGGTTGCCCACATGGCGAATACGAACGGCAAGCCGGTCCATTCCCACCACTCTTCTCCGAGATCCCAAATCGCGACGAACTGCTCCGGCGACGGATGAATGCCCCGATCGCCAATCAACAGCACCGCATCGGCCCGGCTCGCTTCCGTGGAAAGGCCCGCCGGCAACAATTCCAGGTCCGGTTCGACGCCGTACCGCTTCGCCAGCATGATCCGCACCAGCACCTGACTGGTCCGCGAACCATCGTCGAGCGCCAAACTGCGTATCTCGCCGGGCGGGACCCGGCTATACAACTTCACACTCAGCACCGGACCATGCGTCGCCACGCAGGCGTCCGGAATGATTTCGTAATTCCGATTGCGAACACATTCAATCGAGGGGATCAACGCCACGTCGAGCAGACCGGCGGCCAAATCGTCAGCCAGCCGGCTCGGAGTATCGAGAATCAACGCCGCCTGCGGAGCCAGTTCGCTCAGTCCTTCGATCAACGGCTTTGAATTCAGGTAATTGACCGCCCCGATTCTCACAGGACGACCGATTGATTTCGTCATCGTGACGTCAATTATAGACCGACGTACCGTTCCCGCAAACCAAGTGTTGCCAATTCGACGCGGGACTGATTAGGATGCAGCAACTTGCCGTCACAATCAACCGTGTCGTGGGGCAGGCTTTCCAGCCTGCCGATTGGCTGTGGCAGGCTTTCCAGCCTGCCGATTGGCTGTGGCAGGCTGGAAAGCCTGCCACACACTGATTGGGAAAACATGGCGTCGCTCAAAGTGGCCCTCATCGGATTGGGAACGATCGGCTCGGGTGTCGCGAAGATACTGCTGGAGCATCCTGAGCGAATCCGTCGCCGGGCGGGCAGAGGGATCGAGATTCGCCGCGCAGTCGATCTCGACCTCGGCAAGCTGCGCGGCCTCGGGCTGTCGGCAGACGTGTCGACCGACGACGTCCAGACGGTCATCGACGATGAGACGATCGATGTCGCCGTTCAGCTCATCGGCGGCCTCGAACCGGCGCGGGAGATCATGCTGGCGCTATTGGAATCGGGAAAGGACGTCGTCACCGCCAACAAGGCGCTTTTGTGCGAACATGGCGACGAACTCTTTGCCCGCGCCAGAGAGTTGGGAAGGTCGATTTCCTTCGAGGCGGCGGTGGCCGGCGGCATCCCGATTATTGCCAGTGTCAGCGAGTCGATGACCGCCAATCAAATCACGTCGATCGAGGCCATCTTGAACGGCACGAGCAACTTCATCCTGACGGAAATGCTCTCGAAGAATCGGTCGTACGCCGATGTGCTCCGTGAGGCGCAGGAGCTCGGCTATGCCGAGGCCGATCCGTCGATGGACGTCGACGGCACCGACGCCGCCCAGAAACTGGTCATTCTGGTACAGTTGGCGTTCGGCACGAAGGTCCCGCTCTCGGCGTTTGCCCGGCAGGGGATCGACGTGCTCGAGTTGGCCGATCTGCAATATGCCAACGAGTTGGGCTACACGGTGAAACTGTTGGCTGTCGCGAAGCTGATCGACGGGCAACTTGAGATGCACGTTCAGTCCACACTGCTTCGGCACGGGCGGCCGTTGGCGAAAGTCGACGGGGCGTTCAACATGATCACCGTCGAGGGCAGCGCGGTCGGCAGAACCTGGTACTCGGGAGCGGGCGCCGGTCAGATGCCGACCGCCTCGGCCGTGGTTGCCGATTTGGTTGGCGTTGCCGTCGGTCGTGCAGCGCTCACCTTCGCGCGGCTCGACGTCTGGGGGGAACAGCCGGCCTATCCCGTGCAGCCTGCTGAAGAAACCTCGCGTCGCTACTATCTGCGGTTCAACGTCGAGGATCGCCCGCACGTGTTGGCCGATATTGCCGACGTGTTGGGACGGCACGGCATCAGCATTGCCTCCTTGATTCAGCACGAAGCAGCGGAAGTCGGCGCGATCGAAGAGTCGGACGGGTCGATTGTCCCGCTGGTCATTATGACCCACCGCACCACAGAAGGCCGGCTGCGTGCGGCCGATAAACAATTGCAGAACTTAACGGCCCTCCGCCCTCCGCGAATCCGCATGCCAGTCGCTGATTGAGATCGCGGAGAATCAACCTTTGTAGCGAGTCTCGAACCGCCAAACGTGGACGACTCGCACAAATCGGTCTTGGGAAGACACTATGTAAGTCACGCCAAGCGGCGGAACCAGCAGAATGCGCACTCCCAGTGAGCGTGATTCACCCTCCTCGTCCGGATGGGACCTTAAGCGCTGGTCGATCTCGTTCGCGGCTTTGCTGATCACGCCACGGTCCCGGGCCCGAGTCCACAGTGTGGCCAACTCCTT
The DNA here is from genome assembly GCA_964530165.1 of uncultured Planctomycetaceae bacterium. GTDB lineage: Bacteria > Planctomycetota > Planctomycetia > Planctomycetales > Planctomycetaceae > CAZGYE01. The sequence goes on along the minus strand of CAZGYE010000157.1, from coordinate 409 downwards.
TTCGGCCTCTTGGGACCAAACGACAGTGTGTTTCATACGCCTTCTTCCAGGTCCCGAAGTATGTCAGCCAAAGGGCGACCTCCATCTTCGTTGAGTCGGCGCTGCAACTCCTCTTCGCTAATCGGTGAATCGACGCCCTCATACATCGATTGGTCGACCACTGGCGTGAAGTAGCCCAAAACGCGCCCTTCTTCATCGCAGAGTTCGACAGGCTCGCTCAGATTGCGAAGCTTGTCACGCATCGTATGGTCGATTGTCACTTTCGTCATCGAAGGCTCCTTAGAACCTAGCCATCGTGTCGGCCGTTACCACCATCATAGTCCACCAAACTCGCCGTGTCATCATCTTTGCTTGTTGGGCAGTGGGTCAGTTTGGCTTAACATAATGGGTGGCTGGGGTCGAGCCGTAG
>CAZGYE010000156.1:0-13107 GCA_964530165.1 uncultured Planctomycetaceae bacterium | reverse complement strand
AGGCTTTCCAGCCTGCCGATTGGCCGTGGCAGGCTGGAAAGCCTGCCCCACGACAAGTCTACAGCCTGAAGCCTGGGGCGGCCCGCATCGTCGGAAAAATGATTGTCTACGCCGATAGATCGCTCACCATGGGTTCGCTCGGAAAAGGGGACAGGTCCAATTTGTGCGAAGCACCCTTCGGGCCGTTCCGGCAAATTGGACCTGTCCCCTTTTCCGACGTCTCGGTCCCCGCGATCGCCGACATCCCGGCACCCGGAACGGTCATCGCGGCCGGCGGGCCCGTCTGCACGGTTTTCGCTTCGGACGCGACCCGGTCGCAATGTCAGCGGAAACTGACGGCTCGCGTCAGAGAAATGTTTGATCTTCTGCATACGATCTTTCTTGAACCCGCGCCGAACTGCCGGTAAGATCTCAGGTGATGTGAACGTGACCCATCCGCCGCGTGTGACTCAAGCGAAAGAATGTCCAAGTCGACCGATATCCGAATTTTGGAAGCGACGTGTGCCTTCGAACCGGTCGTTTTTCGGGCCCCGTTAAAATTCGGCGGTCGGATTATGGAAAGCGCCACGCTGCTCAACGTGGACGTCGTCGTCGAAAGCCGCAACGGGAGAACGGCCGCGGGGTTCGGCAGCATGCCGGTCGGCAACGTTTGGGCCTGGCCCACGAACGCCCTGGAAGTCGACCAGACCGAAACGGCCATCAAGAAATTTGCCGAGGAAGTCGTCGAGCTGGGCAACTCGTACCCGGACTACGGTCATCCGGTCGAGATCATCTACCAGCTTTCGGGCGAGTACACTCATCTCGGCAAGACGCTGCCTGAAAAACTCGGCCTGGAGGAAGCGATGCCCGAGCTGGCGCAGCTCGTAGCCGCCAGCCCCTTCGATGCCGCCCTGCACGACGCCTACGGCCGCGTTCATGACAAGAACAGCTACAACACGCTCTCTTCGGAGTTCATGAACCACGATCTTTCCGAATACCTCGACGAGCAGTTCCAGGGTGAATTCCTCGATCAATACACGCTGCGCGAGCCGAAAGAGCGGTTGCCGCTGTATCACCTGGTGGGGGCCGTCGATCCGCTCTCTGACGCCGACGTCGAGAAACGCATCGACGACGGGCTGCCCGAAACGCTTGCCGAATGGATCGCCGCAGACGGCTTGACGCACCTGAAAATCAAGCTGTCCGGCGACGATCTCGACTGGGACGTGGACCGCGTGCTCTCGGTCGAGGGCGTCGCAGCAGAAGCGCAAGCGGCGCGCGGCGCCCAGCAGTGGTTCTACTCGTGCGACTTCAACGAGAAGTGCGAGAACGTGGAGTACGTCCTCGACTTCCTGAATCGCATCCGCGAACAATCGCCGGCCGCCTTCGACCGCGTGCAGTACATCGAACAGCCGACACATCGCGACCTGCAAGCCCATCCCGAAAACCGCATGCACAAAGCGGCCGAGCTGAAGCCGGTGGTCATCGACGAGTCATTGGTCGATTACGAGGCGCTGCTGTTGAGCCGCGAGCAGGGGTACACGGGCGTCGCCCTGAAAACGTGCAAAGGCCAAACCGACGCCCTACTGCTGGGCGCCGCCGCACAGAAGTTCGACATGTTTCTGTGCGTGCAGGACCTGACGTGTCCCGGATATTCGTTCCTGCACTCGGCCAGCCTGGCCGCCCGCATCCCGAGGGTGGCCGCCATCGAAGGCAACGGCCGCCAATACTGCCCCGGCCCAAACAAAGAATGGGCCAAGCAGTATCCGGCGATGTTCACGATCACCGACGGCACCGTCGGCAGCGGTGTGCTGAACGGAATCGGGCTTGGATTCTGAGCCGTCGGTCTTCCGGGCGGCTTTTTCAGCGTTTCGCTATCAGCGGTCAGCTTTCAGCGGTCAGGCGGAAAAAACCGGGGGCTGAATGTTGATCGCTGAACGCTGAACGCTACTGTTTGACAAGCGGCCGTTGTGAGCTAAAGTTTTGAGTGTCGTCGTAGTCTGTCAATTTTGCTCTTCGGGTGTCACGAGCGATGATTGCATCTGCAGGTGGATTGTCGAAATCGGTTCTTGCGAGGAAAGAAGGCGTGCCGGCCGCGGGAAAACCGGTCATGCTGGTCACCGCCGAGCATGTCATCGCCGGCAACATTGATACAAGGGACTTACGCATTTCCGAGATCCTGAACGACATCGATACGAGCTACGTCCGCATCGGCGACGCCGGTCTTTTCGGCAAGGCCCGGAACAAGCAGATCACCACGCTCCGCCAGTGCATCGTCTTGAAGTCAATGCTGGAGCTGGTGCTGATTCTCGACAAGCAACACGAGACTCCGCAGAAACGCCGGCATCACTTTGTTGAGAAGAAGATAGTCCCCGTCTTTCTGACGGTGCACGGCTGCGAAGTTCGGGGCGGCCTGCCGCTGGAGCGGGTTGGCCAAACCGATCCCGACCCCATCTGGGTCCTGAACCAAAGAACGCCACAATTCTTCCCCGTCACCCAGGCGACGGTCTCCCGGGTTGTGGGCGCCGCCGGGCCGCTTCAGGTTCCGACCGTCATCGTGAACACCGCTGCTGTTTCTCTGTTCTCCGTCGGTTGGGAAACAAAGCCGGTCGAAGCGCCTCCGCCGGCCGCGGAAAAATAGAGCCGGCTGAAAAACTGGGTTTCGAAAATGCCTCTGTTGAAGCGAAGCACTCAGCAGTCTCCGTCTACGAAAAGCTGACCGCTGAAAGCTGACCGCTGAGTGCGCGCTACCAGTAGCCGCGACGCTGGGCCTCATACTGCTGGTAGCTCTGGTAACACAAATAGCCGAACAAGATTGCGAGGAATACCGGCTCCAGCCCGAAGGCCGGCAGGCCGTTCAGGTGGCAGTTGACGGCCCACAGGGCAACCCCGCCGCTGGCCAGCATCGAAAGCATGAGACTGTACGGGATGCCTCTGCGTGGACTGAACCAGCAGAACAGCTCGCGGCTGATCTGTCCACCGTCCAGTGGAATGACGGGCAGTAAGTTCGCCAAGTTCCAGACAAGGTTAATGAACAGCGAGAACACGACCGCGTCCACAACCAACTCGTTGGCCAGCCAGCCGTGCCGGCGCAGGACCGGCAACACGAACCAGATCAAGAAATAGAGCGCAAAGCCCGACGCCGGGCCGGCGGCTGAGACGGCGACGTCTCTCCAGGTCGTGTGCCGCATCGACGTGGTGTATCCACCGAAGAAGTAAAGGACCACTTCGGGCCGCCAACCAAACTTGCGGGTCACCAGCGCGTGCCCCATCTCGTGGACCAGGATGGCGACGAAGACGCACAGCACCCGCACGAACACCGCATCGAGTCGATTTGGCTCCCAGGCCAGAAACGCAGAGGTCAGCCAAAACACCGGATGAACGCGGACCGGGATTCCCAGCAGCGTGAACTGCAAGTCGTAAGGCGTCCGAGGGACTTGTCCGAACATGCGTGGACTGTATCGCAGAGGGCCTCTCCGCTGCAATGACGAATGTCGAATGACGAATGAGCAAAGAGTGACGAAATCCGAACGCCCGAGTGACTGAGCCGTGTCGGTGACTGCTCATTCGTCATTTGGACATTCGTCATTCTTTCGTCATTGGGTATTTCGTCCTTCGTCATTTCTATTGACCCCCCGGCCGACTGGATTACCATGTGAAGAGCGCGTGGCCGGTGGGTCGCACAAGTTCAGTTCGCGGCGTTCCTGACCGAACGTCCCGAACGCTGCGGGGTTACCCCGTGGCAGAAGCATTGTCAGTATTTCGTCGCGTGAATAGTGACGATGGCGTGCATGTCGCCATCGCACTATTCGGTACAGGATCGGTTGTGCGACCCGCCGGTCGCTCTCTTGACGGATGATCTCGCATGGGTCTGTTCGACTTTCTTCGGCGTTTGTTCTGCTCCGCGCCGACGCCGCCGCCGGCAGCCAGGCGAATGCGCCGACGTCGTCGCCGAAAGACTCGGCTCGTCCCATTGCGGCGCGAACGGCGGCGCGACGGCCGGCAAACGTCGAGGGCCGACGAGGTGGACGCCCCCCCTTACCGCTTCGCGTCGTTCGGTGTGCGGCGGGGCGGGTATCTCGACCTCAGCCGAGACGGCCACGACATGCGACTGGCGGAGTTCCGTTTGCCCGCCTTCCACACGCCGGAAGAGCTGGCCGACTGGCTCGCTCTGCCGGTGGGCAAAGTCGCGTGGCTGATCGACCGTTTCAGCGGCAATTATCGGCCCCAAAGCGAACAAGCGGCTCACTACCACTACCGCTGGCTGAAAAAACGCTCCGGCGGATTGCGGTTGATCGAGGCCCCCAAGCGGACACTCAAGAGCGTTCAAGCGAGGATCCTCACCGAAATCCTGAATCAGGTTCCGCCACACACAAGCGCGCACGGTTTCGTGGCCCGACGGTCGATCTTGACCAACGCCCGGCTGCATCTGGGCAGCCGCGTTGTTGTGAAGTTCGACCTCGAACACTTTTACGCGACCGTTCGGTTCAGCCGCGTGGTGGCCATCTTCCGCAGCATCGGCTACAGCCGGGAAGCCGCTCTGTGGCTGGCCCGGTTGACGACTTCGGCCCTGCCGCCAAACATGCCGTTCCCGAAAGGAGACCCTTCGGCTCTTCTGCCGTTCCTCAAGCGGCATCTGCCCCAGGGAGCGCCGACGTCGCCGGCGCTGGCCAACCTGTCGGCCTATTCGCTCGACGTGCGTCTGGGCGGATTGGCCCGCTCCTTCGGCGCCCGTTACTCGCGGTATGCCGACGACCTGACCTTCTCCGGATCGCAGCAGTTGCTGCGGGCGCTGCCGGTGTTCATTCCGCTGGTGACACAGATCATCCGCGCGGAACGCTTTCGCGTGAATCGGAAGAAACGCAAAGTCGTTCGCAACAATCAACGGCAGGTGGTGACCGGTGTGGTGGTCAACGAGCGTCCGAACATCTCACGGCACGATTACGATCTCTTGAAGGCGATTCTGACCAATTGCGTCCGCCACGGGCCGTCGACGCAGAACCGCAACGCTCACGACGACTTCGCCGCCCACCTGCAGGGCCGCGTCGCCCACGTGAGCCATCTGAACCCGGCACGCGGCGCGAAGTTGATGGAGCTGTACCGGCAAGTGGATTGGCACAAGTGAACCCATGCCCCGCATTTGCCAGCTAGACGCGAACGTCGTCAACAAGATTGCCGCCGGTGAGGTCATCGAACGGCCCGCCAGCGTCGTCAAGGAATTGCTGGAAAACAGCATCGACGCGCTGGCGACGCGGGTCGACGTCGACGTGGCCCAGGGGGGAACGGAGCTGATCCGCGTCGTCGACGACGGCGAGGGGATCCATCCCGACGACCTGGCGTTGTCGGTCTCCAGCCACGCGACCAGCAAGATCCAATCGGCCGACGATCTGTTCCGCGTGCAGACGCTGGGTTTTCGCGGCGAAGCGCTGGCATCGATTGCCGCGGTCAGCCGACTTCGCATCCGCAGTCGTCAGCCCGGCGAGACAAACGGCGTCGAGCTGGAAGTGAACTGCGGGCAGGTCGGCCGGCTGCAGCCGTGCGGATGTCCGGCGGGCACGCTGATCGAGATTCGGCAGTTGTTCGGCAATACGCCCGTCCGCCGCAAATTTCTCAAGACGAATGCGACCGAGTTCGGGCACGTCAGCGAGCATTTCACACGGATCGCGCTGGCCCATCCGCGGTTGCACATGGTCCTCAGACACAACGACAAGGTGGTCTACGAACTGCCCGCCGCCGATCGGTTGCTCGACCGGCTGAGGCTGTTCTTCGGCTCCGATTTGACCGACAAGCTGATCTGGGTCGAATCCGAAGCCGCACCGATCCGTTTGTGGGGCTACGTGGCGCATCCCAGCCAGAGTAAATCGACGCGAAAGGGCCAGTACCTGTTCCTCAACGGACGGAGAATTCAGGACCGCAGCCTGCAGCACGCGCTGGGTGAAGCCTACCGCGGCCTGTTGATGGTGGGGCGGCAGCCGATCGCTTTCCTCTTCCTGGAAATGCCGGCCGAGCAGGTCGACGTCAACGTGCACCCCACGAAAGCCGAAGTCCGTTTCCGTGACCCACAGCAATTGTATCGTCATCTGCTGTCGACTCTGCGGACGAGGTTCCTCGGCATGAACCTCGACACGGCCCTGCGGGTTCCCACGGCCGACGAGTCGGCGGCCGCGCCGCCCGATCCCGCCCGACAGCAGGAATTGCAGATGGAATTGGCCACGTGGGCCCAGAGCCAACTGGAGCAAAGGAAGCCGAGTGAATCTGTCGGCAGCAGTTTGCCGGCCGACTCGCCGGCGGCAAGACCGTCCGGTGCGGAACCGTTCGGCGAAAGCGAATCCGACCGGTTTCCCGAAATCGGAGTTCCGGCCACGAGGAACGTCCCCAATGCGACGCCGGCCCCGCACTTCACCGCGCCGCGGGCGATGCAGATCCACGACTGCTATTTGGTCATCGAAACCGAGGCCGGCTTGACCGTCATCGACCAGCACGCGCTGCATGAACGCGTGCTGTACGAGCAACTCCGCGGGCGTGTGCTCGCCGAGGCTGTGGAATCGCAGCGGCTGCTGGTCCCCGAGTCGATCGAATTCAGTCCCAGCGAGGCGGCGCTCTTGCTGGAAAACCGGGATTTGCTTGCTCAACTTGGGTTCGGCATTGACGATTTCGGCAAAAGCACCATCCTGTTGACCCGTTATCCGGTCATGCTCGCCCGGGCCGATCTCGTCGGGCTGATTCGCGACATAGCTGAACAGTTGGCAGGTCCCGCGCAAAAGCCGAACCGTCGTGATATACTCGACGGCCTGTTGCACATGATCAGTTGCAAGGCGGCCATCAAGTCCGGGCAACGACTCACGCCGGAAGAAATGGAGGCTCTACTGGCACAACGTCATCTGGTCGACGATGCTCACCACTGTCCCCACGGCCGCCCCACGGCACTGGTGCTCAGCAGAGACGCGCTGGATCGACAGTTCGGCCGCATGGGCTGAATAGGAACGACTCACGAATTGCTCAACACCAGCAAATGATTTGCGTTAGTATCGGCCGCACGCGGCACAAAATGGTCCTCAGGGAACACCAGGCTCTGGCCCAGAAGGGAGCCGAGTTGGTGGAGTTGCGGCTGGACTTTCTCTCTCGGCCGCCGGATCTCGTCCGGTTGCTCACCAACCGGCCGACCGACGTCATCGTGACCTGCCGGAGACGAAGCGACCGCGGACGTTGGAAAGGAACGGAAGAACAACGGCTGTCGCTGTTGCGGGCGGCCATTGTCGCTGAGGTGGAGTACGTCGATTTGGAGGATGATATTGCCGCCGCCGTTCCCCGGTACGGCCCAACCAAACGGATCATCAGCCACCACAACTTCGACGAGACGCCCGAGGACCTGGAAGAGATCCACGCCCGGTTGTCCGAGCTGGATGCGGACATCGTCAAGCTGGCGACAATGGCCAATTCGCCCAGTGACAACGTCCGCATGCTCAAGCTGGTCGAGAGAGCGATTGTGCCGACCGTCGGCATCTGCATGGGCGAATTGGGGCTGCCCACGCGCGTGCTCTGCGGGAAGTACGGCTCTCCGCTGACTTATGCCACCTTCAGCAAAGAGCGAGAGCTGGGACCTGGGCAGTTGTCGTTTGAAGAGATGAAAGACCTGTACCGCTATCCGCAGATCGGTCCCCAGACGAAGGTGTTCGGCGTGCTGGGCGACCCCATCGCAGACAATTTGAGTCCGCTGGTGCACAACACGGCCTTTCGACACGAAGGCCTCAATTGCGTCTACCTGCCGTTCCGTGTGCCGAAGCACGCACTCTCCAGCGCGCTGGATGATTTCCAGTGGCTCGACGTCCAGGGGTACAGTGTGACCATTCCTCACAACGAGGCCGTGCTGGCGATAGCCGATCACTGCGACGGGCCGGCGAAGGAGATCAAGGCGGCCAATACGCTGTTCCACGACCGTCACAACGCATGGCACGCGATCCATACCGATTACGAAGCCACACTGACCAGCATTCGGCTCGGCTTGGACTCCGGCGGGCAGGGAACGGATACTCTCCAGGGGAAGAAGGTGCTGATGCTCGGAGCGGGCGACGTCGCGCGGGCCGTTGGTTTGGGATTGGCCCGCGCCGGGGCCGTCCTGACCATCGTCAACCGCACCCACGAGCGGGCCGTCGCTCTGGCCGAGCGACTCGGTTGCCAGCAGATCCTTTGGGAAAATCGGGGCTCGCTCTACAGCGACATCCTGGTCAATTGCACTCCAGTGGGCACGCATCCCAATGTTGATGAGTCACCCTTTCCGGTCAACTGGCTCCGCGACGGCATGCTGGTCGTCGACACGGTTCACAACCCCGAAAATACCATGCTCATCAAACAGGCCAAGACGCGCGGGTGCCGGACCGTCTCCGGCGTCGAGATATTCATCCGACAAGCAGCCGAACAGTTCGAACGCTTCACCGGCCAAGCAGCCCCGTTGGAAACGATGCGCGAAACACTGCGGTTCGGAATTTCGCCGGTGAGCACCTGGTGAGTCGAGGAGAGTTGAGAGTCGAGGAGAGTTGAGAGTCTAGGGTGGAGAGTCTAGGGTGGAGAGCCGAAAACTCTCAACTCTCAACTCTCAACTCCCAACTCTCAACTCTTCTCGGGGGAAGTGGATTGTGGTCTTTTTCGGGTATCCCTTGCCGATCGTCCTCGTCTTTGTGTTCCTGTTCGGTTCGGTCATCGGCAGCTTTTTGAACGTTTGCATCTATCGCTTCCCCCGGCACGAGCGATTCGCCCATCAGCTCCGCGCCTTGTGGAGTCCTCCTTCGCGCTGTCCGCGCTGCGAGAGTCTGATCCTCTTGCGCGACAACATTCCCGTCATCGGCTGGCTGAAGCTGGGCGGCCGCTGCCGATTCTGCCGGCGGCGCATCTCGATACGTTATCCGCTGATCGAGCTGGGAAACGGCCTGCTGTTCGTCGTGGTCTATTGGCTGGAAATCCCCGATGGCTTCTCAGCCACCTTCTCCCAGAGCGGCGTCTATTGGGCGCTGGGACCGCAGGGAATTGCCGGTTCCACCTGGTCCTCGGCCGCGGCGGTCCTGCACTGGCGATACCTGTACCACATGGTCCTGCTAGAGAGCCTCGTCGTCGCCACCTTCATCGACTTCGACCACAAGATCATTCCCGACGGCGCGACGCTGCCGGCGATGGCCGTCGGTCTGCTGGGAGGCTGGGCCTTTGGACAGGTGTATCTGGTGCCGCTCTGGTTTCAGAATCCGAATGTGCTGCGCGGTCTCGAAGAGTACCTGCCCCAGTGGACGAGCGCATTTGTGGGCGGCCCACGGGTTCCCGAATGGATTTCCCATTATCCGCACACGCACGGGCTATTGGTTTCCCTGACGGGGTTGCTGATCGGTGGCGGGACGGTGTGGGTGATTCGGTTGATCGGATTCTGGGTGTTGCGCCAAGAGGCGATGGGCTTCGGCGACGTAATTCTGATGGCCATGATCGGCAGCTTTCTCGGCTGGCAGGTCACGTTGGCCGTCTTTTTCATCGCGCCGGCATGTGCCCTGTTGGTGGTCGGGGTCTCGTGGGCCATCCGCCGCGACCGCGAGATCCCCTACGGCCCGTACCTCAGCCTCGCCACGCTGATCGTCCTGCTCGGTTGGAAACGCGTCTGGCCGGTGGCTGATCGCATCTTCTCAACGGGCGTCTTGGTGCCTGCGCTTGCTTTCATCGTGGTGCTCATGATGGTCCCGACGCTGCAATTGATCCAGTTTGCGAAACGTCTGCTCTCGATTCCGCTCTACCCCGACGAGTGGGGCGAAGAATGGACCTCGGGCGATCAATTGGCCTACTTCGCCAACCAGGACGTCGATACCCAGCCGTGCGACTCCCACGCACACCACTGGCCGGGAATCGCGTCCGGGCGCGGGACTGTCTTCCAGAAACGATGGCGGTGCACCTGCACCAACGGCTGGAAGCAACATTGGCAACGGAGGAAGAGATGATCAAGATCGTCGATTACGGCATGGGCAACCTCCGCAGCGTCCAGAAGGCGTTTGAGAAACTGGGCGTCGATGCCGAGATCTGCGCCGATGCCACCAAACTGACCGCTGCCGACAAACTGGTGCTGCCCGGCGTCGGCGCCTTCCGCGACGCGATGGCCGAGCTCCGCCGGCGGCGGATGGTCGAACCGATTCTCGATCACATTGCCGCCGACAGGCCGTTTCTTGGAATTTGTCTCGGCCTGCAGTTGCTCTTCGACGTGAGTTTCGAAGAGGGCGAATGGGAAGGACTGGCCGTGCTTCCCGGAAAAGTCGTCCGTTTCGAGGACCAGGCCGAGCTGAAGATCCCGCACATGGGCTGGAACCAGCTCGAACCGACCGGCCGGCCGCGGTTGCTCCAAGGCATTCCAGCCGACGCCTATTTCTATTTCGTGCACAGCTACTACGTTGTCCCCAGCGATGAATCGGTCATCGCCGCCCGCACCGAGCACGGCATCCATTTCGTGTCGATGGTGGCCCGCGGCAATATGTGCGCGACGCAATTCCACCCGGAAAAGAGCCAACACTTCGGTCTGCAATTGCTCAAGAACTTCGCCGCCTTGTAGGAACCACCGGTGAGCGTCACCGCCTGACAGCTTGAGAAAGTAAAGCCCACGGGTGGCAACCCGTGGGACCACAAAAGTGCACCACAACCATTGAGTACAACCCGATGCAAATACTGCCCGCAATTGACATCCGCGGCGGCAAGTGTGTTCGTCTGAAGCAGGGCGACTACGCACGCGAAACCGTCTTCGCCGACGATCCCACCTCGATAGCCCAGCGTTGGGCCGACGCGGGAGCAGGGCGGCTGCACCTGGTCGATCTCGACGGCGCCCGCGCAGGCCGGCCGGTCAATCACCAGGCGGTGCGGGCCATCGTCGAGGCGGTCGGCATCCCCTGCCAGTTGGGCGGCGGCATCCGCGACGAAGCGGCCATTCGCCTCGCCTTGGAGCAGATCGGCGTCGACCGCGTCATTGTCGGCACCCAGGCGCTGAAGCAGCCCGATTGGTTCCGCGAGATGGCCGGCCGCTTTCCCGGCCGGATCGCTCTGGGTCTCGACGCCCGCGATTCCATGGTCGCCACCGAAGGTTGGCGGAACGTCTCTCAAGTTTCAGCCATCGAGCTGGCCCGGCAATATGCCGACCTCCTTCTGGCAGCCGTCATCTACACCAACATCGCCAGCGACGGCATGATGCAGGGCGTCGACGAGGCGACCATCGACGACATGATCCAGCTAACCGAACTCGACCTACCGGTCATCGCCTCCGGCGGCGTGACAACGCTCGACGACGTCCGCCGTCTGATCGAGGTCAGCCGCACACACCCGCAACTCATCGGCACGATCATCGGCCGAGCGCTCTACGAAGGGACAATCGACGCCGCGGAAGCCATCCGCATCGCGTCCAGTAACTCCAGCCGCGGGTGAATACCCGCGGGTATTCACCCGCAGCTCACGGTGCGCGGACGCTCGGGCCGTCGAGGCTCATCCCACGCATTGCCATGCGTGGGCTTTCCCCTAACCCCTATTCCCTGACCCCTATTCCCTATCCCTTGATCACGCCGATGGGCCGCATGCGGGCGACCTTTTTCGAGAGGCCCGCGTTGTGGACGACGTCGACGACCACGTTGACGTCCTTGTAGGCGTCGGGCTGCTCTTCGGCCAGGCCGCGCCAACTGCGGGCGCGGGCGATGACGCCCCGGCTGGCCAGCTCCTTGTCGATGCGCCGGCCGCGGGCGTGCTTGACGGCGGCCGTGCGGCTCATTCGCCGGCCGGCGCCGTGGCAGGTCGTGCCGAACGTCTGCTGCATGCTGCCCGGTTGACCGACCAGCACCCAACTGGCCCGGCCCATGTCGCCGGGAATCAGCACCGGCTGGCCGATCGAGCGGTAGCGTTCCGGGACGTCACGGTGATGCGGCGGAAAGGCCCGCGTCGCCCCCTTGCGGTGGACCCACACCTGCTTCTGCCGGTCGTCGATCTGGTGTTGTTCGAACTTGGCGATGTTGTGGGCGACGTCGTAAACGAGGTTCATCTGCAGCTCCTGCCACGGCCGGCCGAAGACCGCGGCGAACACTTCACGGGTTTGCCACATCAGCAGTTGACGGTTGCACCAGGCGAAGTTGGCGGCGGCCCGCATCGCACCGATGTAGTGCTGGCCCTCACGACTCTCGACCGGCGCGCAGGCCAACTGACGGTCGGGCAGCTCGATGCCGTACTTCTCCGGGACGCCGCGCAGCATCTTCAGCGAGTCGTCGCACACCTGGTAGCCCAGTCCGCGCGAGCCGGAATGGATCATGACGCAGATCATGTCCTTTTCGATGCCCATCACTGCGGCGGCCTCGGCGTCGAAGACGGCGTCGACCACCTGCACTTCCAGAAAATGATTGCCCGATCCCAGCGTGCCGCACTGGCTCTTGCCCCGTTCGAAGGCCCGCTCGCTGACGTTTGCCGGCTGGGCTTCGTCCAGACAACCGTGTGCCTCGGTATGTTCGACGTCGCCGGCGGTCGCTAAGCCGCGGCCTTTGAGATAACGGCAGCCGGCGGTCATCAGTTCGCGCAGCTCGTGGCGACTGAAGCGGTACTTCCCCGACTTGCCGACACCGGCGGGAACAGAGCGAAACAGCTCGTCGATGAGCGTGGCCATGTGCGGTTTGACGTCCCGGTAAAACAAGTTCGAGCGGATCAGACGCACGCCGCAGTTGATGTCGTAGCCGACGCCGCCGGGCGAGATGACGCCCCCGTCTTCCGGATCGGTCGCACAGACGCCGCCGATGGTGAATCCGTAACCCCAATGAATGTCGGGCATGGCGAGACTGGCCACCTGAATGCCGGGCAACGTCGCGACGTTGACCACCTGCTCAGGCGCCGGGTCCTTGCGGACCTGCTCGATCAACTCGTCGTTGGCGAAGATCAGCCCGTCGACGCGCATGGCGGGTTTGTAGCTCTTGGGGATGCGCCAGCAGCAATCGCTGACTCGTTCCAACGGACCCTCGTAGGCTGGCTTTGCCATGGTAATCGCCCCTGAATGTCGATGATCTCTGGTACTGGCGAGCGGGGGGCGTCAGCCCCCTGATCGGAAGTCCTTCGTTTCCGCGCCTTCATCAGGGGGCTGACGCCCCCCGCTCGCCG
>CAZGYE010000155.1:0-13131 GCA_964530165.1 uncultured Planctomycetaceae bacterium | reverse complement strand
CCACTTCAACGCCCACCCCGCCCCAAAACTATTGTTCGGGGTGTGAACGGTTACCGAACTTGGACTTGATTCGGGGCGCTCTAGTTCAACAGTCCTTTCCAAAAGACATCCTCGCGGAAACCATGTTCCTATCATGCCCCGTCCCACGACTTTTTCAGCGACACTCAGTATGCCGTCCTCCGATCTTTTCAGCAAGTCGAAGATTTGTAGCTTTCATTCTTAGTTCCCAACCATCCTCGCTGGCAGAGCACCCGGCAGAACGATGGATCGCCGAACCGAACGGACATCAATCGGATTTGCAAGGAAACAAGCTTTGATCATACAAGAAAGCAATGGAATCACGAATGCCGTCCTCGGCGGCGTCACGGTGGCGTTGGCCGCAAAAGCAGGTGCGCTCGAAGAAATCGGCGTCCGACCGAAAATGCTCGACGGGTGGCCGGGGCTGGACCGTAGGGAAGCCCCGGCTTTCGCTCACCCGCGCGCGATTCTATCAGGTCTCTTGCAGCCAGTCCCACGGAATCGGGTCCGGCTGAAGGTCATTGAGCGGCTGCCCCTCGGACCACCCCGCGCTGGACCACTTCCAGTCCCGCGCACGCTCGAGGAGTCCTTTGCGGACAGGGTTCAGTTGAACGTAATCGATCATCTTCTGCAGCGTACGCTGGTTGTCGATGTTCCGATCGTGGCCGCGTCCGGGCTGCCAGAAATGATGCTCCACCCGGGTCCCTCGTCGCGCGCGGATACGCGGCAGCCACTCCGGCGCCTCCCGCTTCAGAAACTGGACGGCCTCCCGGCTGACCGGCTCCTTGATCTGCTTGAGAAACTCCGAGTCGTTGTAGACCCGCTCGCGCGGCAAGACGATCAGATGCACGTGGTCGGGCATGAAGACAGACGCCCACAGCAAATACTTCAGCTCCGTCGTGGCGGTGCGGATCGCATCGGCCAGCCACTCGCACGTTCTGTCTTTGGACAACAAGGCGAACCGCCGATAGCAGGAGAAGGTCAACTCGTGCGCGTCGCCAGGTTCATTGTACCCTCGGGGACGCTGGAGTCTCTCTCGCCAGTCCATGTTGACCCTCCATCGAACCGGGGCTTCCCTACGGTCCAGCCCCGGCCACCCAACCGCATGTTCTATCCTGCCTGACTGTAGATGCCGACCGCCAAACAGGTGACGATGATCGCGACCGTCGTCAGCAACAGAACGGCCGTCGCGCGTCCCATGCGCAATCGGCGATCTGTGTGAAAGGCAAGCCAGCAAATGCCGAACATGATCAGCGGCGTATTAAACAGCCCGTTGATGTACTGGCCCAGAATCACCAGTTTTTCAGGCGTTTCGGTCACAAACAGCGTGATCGCCAGGAAAGCGGCTAAATACACCGTCTGGAAGACTCGGTTGCAGCGTCTGCGGGCCTTTTGATCGTCCCACTTGAAGGTCCCCATACTGGAAAGCAGGTCCGTCCACATCCGTCCCGATGCGGCGACCACGACCACGATCGTGGAAAACAGAGTGCAAAAACCTCCGAACATGAAAATGACGTACGACCATTCCCCGTAAGTCTCGGTGTAAATCTTGGAGATTTCCTTCACCACCTCGGATCCCGACGGGATGCTCGTGGCGATCTCCATTGGGAATGACGCCTCGAGAAGCAGACGGTTGAGTCTCTGCACCTGTTGGTTCGACAAAGCCGCGCGATCACGGCCCAAGAACCGCTGCACTTGGTCCGGGATGTCGACCTGCTGGAAGTCCCGTTCGCGGTGGAAGTCTCGCCGATGCACGATTTCGTTGAGCGCCCGGGTGAAACCGGGGTCGGGCTTGTCTAGGCGGCCGGCCGCTTCGGCAGCACGAACCACGGCGGTCTGAACGTCCGCAGGCAGCAGTTCCCAGACTCTGTGGCTGGGGCTGGTCGAGTTCTTGCCGCCGCCATCGGTCAGCTTGGATGCGAGACCGGGCCAGTCCAGGATGTCATCAGCGGTGAACTGCCAAACCTTGCCGTGCTGATGTAGCACGGCACTTCCCACCAGAAAATACGCTGCGGTAATCACCGTTGCCAGTAGCGTCGCCGAGCCGGTATCGACACGCAAGACGCGAACCCATCCGCGCGCACGCTCCAACCATCCGTCCGAGCTGGCAGGTCCCAAGTGCTGGGCGTATCCCTTTTCCAGGATCCAGTACGGGTACATGAACAACTCGTTGGCCGTCGTTCCTAAAGCGCCCAGCAAACTGATGACCGCAAACGCCGCCAACTGCGGGTCCAACTCGCCGAGCGAAAATGTCAATCCGGAGAGCACGTCGCCGCCGGACAGCGGATACCGGGGGTCTGGGAACAAAACCAACAAGAGCAAAGCGACAACGATCGAGAGACTAAAGCCCGCCACCAAAATCGCGACCAGCTTTTCCAACTCGCCGTAAAAACCACGCCACAGCATCAAGCTCACCACGAAGAAAGTGACGATTCCCCAAATGTTCTTCCCGATAATCTGCGCCTGCTCGTGATCTTCGCTGAGTCCGAGCCAGTCCATGGGCCAGACGCTCTGCAACAGGCCGGCCGTCGCTGCCAGGATGCCTGCCACCGTGACCATCGACACGGTGTAGCCCACCATGTAGAGGATGCCCACCCAGCCCGTACCGCGGAACTTCGGTCCGGGGCAGGTATTCAGCGCCTGGATGGTCGTTCGGTTGTGCACCAAGCAGTAACGGCCCAGCTCGACCTGAAGAAAGTATTTGATCACGCACGACAGAGCGACGGCCCAAAACAGGACGAAGCCGAACACGGCCGCCTGCACGGGCACGTTAATCAGCTCGCCCGAGCCGATCACCGAACCGCTGACCACAATGGCCGGCCCGATAGCCATCAGCATGGGCCCCAGTCTGGTCGGCGGAGCGCGGAACGGAGCGTCGTTGGATGCCATGGTGTTCTCTCAGAGGATGTTCTAGTCTGACGGCAAACTTCCGCCATTGTTCAACGTGGCCGGCATTTTGCAAGGAGAACGATGGTGGTTCCCGCCGGTTGGCACCGGCGGGCTTTGTCGGTTCAGCCGGCGGTTCGAGCGACCGGTCGTGAAACCAAGTCTAAACGGCGTCGCTCTGGTCCGGCTTTTCCACGGTGATCGCATCGGTGAACAGGATGGAGTTCGGGACGAAGATTTTCTTGCCGTCCGCGTCGAGCACCGTGTAGCGCAGGTCGATGGTGAGGACCGTTCCGTGAAAAGATTTCACCGTGATGCGGTCGTTGTGTTCGAACGGCCGGTAGATGATGATCAGAATCCCGGCCACCACGTTGGAGATGGTGTCTTTCAGCGCGAAGCCCAGCGCGAAGCCTGTCAAACCCAATCCTGCTACCAGGGTGGTCACGTCGACGCCCATCGCATCCAGGCCCATGATCGCGCCGACGATGATCAACGTGACCCGCGTCCCGCGTCCCAGGAATCTCGCCAGATCCCGATCGACGCCGCGCGCCGTCCCGACGCGAATCACGATCCGCCGTGCCATGACGGCGGCAAACCAGAACAGCAGAAACAGCAGCAATCCCTTGCCAATCTGCGGCAGGGACCGCACAACTTCGTCGACAAGTCCTTGCCAAGCTTCAGATGAAAACATCTCATTCGCCTCGTCTTCCCGTTAGGAATCGTCGCACGGCCAGCCAGTCCTGACAGCGTTTCGGCCAGGACGAGAGAACCGGGTCGTCAGGCGCCAGTCCGAAGCCGTGGCGTCCCTGTTCGTAGATGTGCATCTCGGCCGGCACGCCGGACTTGCGCAGGGCAAGATAGAATAAGACGCTGTTCTCAGCCGGCACGGTCTTGTCGCCGCTGGTGTGCACCAGAAATGTGGGCGGCGTGGCCTTCGTCACCTGTTTTTCGTTCGACAGGCTTTCGACCAGCTTGGGGTCGGGGTCGGCTCCGAGCAGGTTTCGTCTCGATCCTTTGTGTGTATACTCGGTGGTGAACGAGATGACGGGATAGACCAGGATTGCGAAATCGGGCCGGCAGCCGGCACGGTCGATTGCGTCCGCCGCCTTCGGGTCGCCGTTGTCGAAATGAGTCGCCGCCGTCGACGCCAAGTGTCCGCCGGCCGAGAACCCCATGACGCCGATCCGCGCCGGATCGACCTTCCACGTTTGCGCCCGCGCCCGCACCGTGCGGATGGCCCGCTGGACATCGAGCATCGGCACGGGATGCCGATACGGCGCGTACCGGTACCGCAGCACAAACGCCGTCACGCCGAACGAATTGAGCCAAACGCCGACGTCGTGTCCTTCGTACCCCTCGGCCAGGCCCCCGTATCCGCCGCCGGGACAGACGACGACGGCACAGCCGTTCGCCTTTTCCGGCTTGGGGGCGTGGACGGTGAACGACGGCCTGTCCGTTTCTTTGTTTCCCTTGGCTCCCGGCGCACCATCGGGCCACAAGTAGAGACGAGGGTTCGCCTCTCCAGAGGAAGCCTGCGGTTCGGCCGAACGCCCGTCGCTGACAAACAAACAGGCAAACAGCCCCAAAAGCCCGTTCAGCAAGCAACTTTTCATCGGCAGCGTCTCCCGAAACGAGTGGACTCTTCAACGATACAAATGCCGCCGCAATTCCGCCAGCGGATAGAACGTGTCACGCCAGTGGACCCCGTCCTGTCGCAGGGTCACGATCGCCGACCGCCAGAACGCGGCGAGCATGCCGACCGCGGCCACCGGAAGCGCGGGCAGGACGCTCCAACCGCTTCCGAACGTTTTGCCCATTGTCGCATAGAGAATATGGATCAGTACCAACGTCGCGGCATAGCCCTGGCAGCGTGCGTCGCGCAGCGTTGCGACCGCCACGTAGGGAAGAACGAACAGAAGGGAAAAATTCAGCGTTACGAACGCCATTTTGGCGAGGGAATAATCCAACGAGGCGAACGCGTTCTTTTCGAGTCCGCGAATCACGCCCCACGCCGAGTTTTGCCATTTCACGCGGACACGATCACCAGGAAGCAGGACGTCCTGCCGAAAGCCCGACCGCTTCATCAGTTTGCCGAGCTTGATGTCGTCGAGCACGTCCAACCGGATCAGCTCATGACCACCGGCTTGCCGATACGCGTCGGCCCGAACCAAATTGAAGGCGCCCACGCCGACGTAAGCCCGTTTGAGCGACGTCGGCACCAGCCAAGGCTGCATCCCCAGGGCAAAGATTAGCCCGAAATAGGCCACCAGCGAGTTTTCCCAATACCCGCCGGGAATCATCTTCGGCACCAGACAGAGGTGATCGACGCTGTGATCTTCGGCATAGACAATCGCTAACCGGATCGCATCCGGCTTGAAGATCACGTCGCCGTCGGTGAACAGCAGATATTCCCCGCCGGCGGTCTGGGCGCCGGCGTCGAGCGCGTGATTCTTGCCCAACCAGCCTTCCGGCAGATGGGAAACGTGGATGACGGCAAGCCGCGCGTCTTCGGCGCTCAACCGATCCATCACGTCGCCGGTTCCGTCCTGGGACCGGTCGTCGACGGCGATGATCTCGATGTGTGGATAATCGCTCGCCAACAGTGAACACAGCGACTCTTCGATGTGCTCTGCTTCATCGCGTGCCGGGACAATCACCGAGACCACCGGCCAGACTTCCGGACCGCTCAGCTTTGCGGCTCGCCTGTCGAGCGTTCTGAAGAGGAGCCACACGACAGACGGAACCAGCGAAACGGTCCATACCGAAAAGATCAACCATCCGGCGACCGCACCCAACCACCACGTCATTCGTAGGGTTTCCTGTTCGGATCAAAATGACAGCAGGCCGCGGATCCCTCTTCGCGGTCGTCGCCGAGGGCGGCCACAACCAAGAATTGCCCGCTGGTACGTTAGAGACTGTCGGTGTTGTTGTTCGGCTGCCAATAAGCCCGGCGGTATTTCACGAAGCGATTCCACGCCGGTTTCGCCGTGCCGTCGGGCCGAAGCAGACCGGCGTGCGGGAAAAAGTGTGGCGCGGCGTCGCTGCAATGTGACCAGAAGATACCGACGATCGATTGTTTCGCCATCAACAGCGGCACGTAGAGATCGACCCACTCGGCCTGTGTGCGCTCGCTCCACGGTTTCTTCCAGTAACCAGCGTCGACCTCGATATCAGCCCGGGCCTGCGAGTCGGCCATTCTGTCCGAAGGAACCGCCAACGTGATTTGAAGCGGAATGCCCAGAGAGCTCCACTGGTCGATCAGCCGCGAGAAGTCGAGCAGGTCTCGCGACGCGGAACCGCGCGGCTGGTAGCCGACGCTGATTTCAAGGTTGACCGCGAAGAGTCCGACCCCGGAGCGCAACAGTGCGTCGACGAACTGCAACGGTGAGAGCCGGTGCTGCCCGCGGGCCTGGTAGTCGCCCCACGGCTGGTCGATGCGAATTTGCAATTGGATTTCTTCATCGACCTGGCGAGCCACTTCGAGCGTGCGGGCGACCAGAGTCAACCGATTTTCCTCGCTCAGCGCCAGTGCTCCGCCGGTGTTCACCCGCGCGGAGACTTCCCAGTGGCGAATCTTGCCGGCGTAGCGCGAGATGGCCGTTTCCACAAAGTCGCAGACGAAGGAGAGCAGGTTGAAAAAATCGCTTTCCCATTGCCACAGCCAACTGGGCAGTCCCTCCGGCGACAGATCGAGCAACGGCCCGCCGTACATCAACAGACGGTTCTTCTGGCACCACTCGACCTGGACATCGTTGATCTCCCAGTCGTACTCGCCTTCGACCGGTTCGATGCTCCGCCATTCCACCGGGACTTCTGCCGCGTTGAACGCTTCGCAGAAGCGGTTTTCCCAGCTCGAATTGGGAACGGACCGGCCCAGGCTGCAACCGAGCGACGCGGGCAATTGGGCGGAACGCCGGCGACGCACGGAAAGACGCTGCCGCACGTAAGACCGAGTGAGCACCTCCACCGCCTGGCACGCTTTCGCCAATGCTTCGACGGCCAGCTTGCTCGATTGGTCGGGAACGTGCTGGATGGCGGTCGCCTTGCCGAACAGCCGGTGAGCCGCTTCATAAGGCGGCGCCAAGGCATCGGGAATCGACATGCCTGCAATTTCCCAGGCGCCTGCCTGGTCGCGCAACTGGGAGATCTTTCCGCGGGCCAGCTCGACGGAAAGCAGATACGGTTCCTCACGATCAGACAGCGACGTCGTGCTGATCATCGGCCGGCCGAAACCGGGAACGGGCCAAGCCACGTGCAGCTTACCGCTTTCGGAAACTTGGCGACGGCACGTCATCACGTTGCCGTCGACAGAGACCCGCGTCGGAAACACTCGGCCCTCCGTCCCGCTGACATACGCACGGTACACCTCGGGCCATCCACCCGGCAATTCGGGCGGATGGATGAGGAATCGCATGACGCCCATTCGGGGTCCCCGATCAAGGAATTCAGAATTCGGAGTTCGGAGTTCGGAATTCGGAATTGGAGGTTTTATTCCGCATTCCGCACTCCGCACTCCACATTCCTCACTCCGCACTCCGTTACTTTAGTTGCCTGAAGTTGGTTGTTCAAGAAAGTCGGTGCTGTTAAACTTGCACATGTTATTGGACACGAACACGTTCTCCTTTTTACTTTTGCTTTTTTCCTTGAGCCATGACACGACCAGCCTTCTTGGAAAGCTCGATTCCCGGAATTCCGGTCCGCCGGGGAAAAGTCCGCGACATCTATGATTTCGGCGATCGCCTGCTGCTGGTCGCCAGCGACCGCATCAGCGCCTTCGATTGGGTGCTGCCGGCCGGCATCCCCGATAAGGGACGCGTGCTCACCCAATTGAGCGACGTGTGGTTCCGCCGGCTGGAAGTGCCCCATCATCTGATCAGCACGAGCGTCGACGAGTTGCCGCTGCCCGCAGGCGTCGACCGCCCGGCCCTGGACGGACGCAGCATGCTCGTCCGCAAAACCGACGTCGTGCCGATCGAATGCGTCGTCCGCGGTTACCTGTCCGGGTCCGGCTGGAAGGAGTACCGTCAAACAGGTTCGGTGTGCGGCATCCGTCTGCCGGAAGGCCTCACCCAAAGCGACCGCCTGCCCGAGCCCATCTTCACCCCGGCTACCAAGGCCGAGGGAGGACACGACATCAATGTCTCTTTCGAAGAGATGTGCCGCCTGGTCGGTGAAGACCTCTCGAAAGAGCTCCGCAGTCTGAGCCTCGACATCTACAACCGCGGGGCCGAGCTTGCCCGCGCCAAAGGCATCATCATCGCCGACACCAAGTTCGAATTCGGCCGCTGCAATGGAGAGCTGCTGCTGATCGACGAGGTCCTCACGCCGGACAGCTCCCGCTTCTGGCCGATTGACGGCTACGAGCCGGGCCGAGGCCAGCCGTCCTTCGACAAACAGTTCGTCCGCGACTGGCTGGAAACGACCGACTGGGACAAAAACAGCCCGCCCCCGCCGCTGCCGGACGACATCGTCGCCAAGACCCGCAAGAAATACGTCGAAGCCTACCACAAGCTGGTCGGCCGAGAATTCCCCTGGCGGTAGGCGAGCGGTCTGCACTCAGAACCTGTGACTCAATCCCCGTAACGGCCGAAGCGGGGTTGGCACTTTGGCGTGGCCTGAGGCAAGTGGATTCGAAACGTAGAATTTGTCTCCCTGTTTGGCCATTTCGAGGAGCATCTCAGTCGGTTGGAATCGCTTGCCAAGCTGCTCGAACGGTTTGAGCAATTCGACGACCTGTCGGGCCCCCAGCGAATCGGCCCAAAAGAAGAGGCCTCCCTTTGACGACGGAAATCCGATGCCGTTGACCAGCCCCAGGTCCACCTCGCGAACAGAGGAGACCACACTTTCTTCGAGAACTCTCGTGGCTTCGACCAACATGGGCAGAAACAACCGCATGGTGATCTGTTCGGACGTGAAGTGCTGCCGGCCGCGAAGTCGTTCGCCAATCATCTGCTCGACTTCCGGGTCCGGCGTCCCTTTGCCGGTCTTGTTCTTGTAAGCGAAGAAGCCGGCGCCCGACTTCCGCCCCCACCGGCCGGTCTTGTACAGTGCGACCAAGAGTTCCGAGGCCACGACCCGGTCGGGAAAAGCCGCGCGCAGCCTGATCCCGGCGCGAACGGCAACGTCAATGCCGATCGCGTCGAACTGGGTAACGGGACCCATCGGCATCCCGAACGCCCGGGCCGCCGTTTCGACCGATTCAATGCCGGCCCCCTCCAAAACCAACTCCAGAGCTTCATTCATGTAGGGCAGCAGAAGACGATTGATCAGAAAACCCGGACGATCCGCCACGACGATCGGCAGCTTGCCGATGGCTTTGACATAGTCGACGGCCCGCGCCAGGGTCTTGTTGCTCGTCTGCCGAGAGCGAATCACTTCCACCAGCGGTCTGTGCCGCACCGGGTGGCAGAAATGCATGCCGCACACACGCTCGGCATGCACCAAGTCGGCGGAAATCTCACTGATCGGGATGCTCGACGTGTTGGAAGCCACGATGGCCTCGTCGCTCAGATACGGCTCCAGCCGCGCAAGGACCTTCTTTTTCACAGTCAGGTTTTCCACCACCGCTTCGATCACCAGATCGGCCCTCGCCAGCTCGGTGGGGGACATGCTGGCCTGAACCGGCGGTTTGACGCATTGCGTCCGCACGGCATCCGAGCGTGCATGGTCCGAGACCGCTGCGAGAATCTCCGCAATGCCGTCCGCGAGGGCGTCGCTGGAAGCGTCGGTGATCCTCACCGGTATGTTGTGTTCGACGTTGGCTAGAGCGATGCTGCGACCCATCAGACCTGCGCCGATGACGCTGACTGACTTGATCGGCCGCGAAGCGAGGGCTGTCCAGTTGGTTGGAGGGTCGATCCTGTAGCGATCGTGAAGATGCATTTCCGGATGGCCTCAACGACTCGCCGCTTCTCAGTCAATTTCGATGTGAGGCGTATTGTGGGGCAGGCTTTCCAGCCTGCCGTATTGTGGGGCGCGCTTTCCAGCCTGCTGGCCGGTCCCGGCAGGCTGGAAAGCCTGCCCCACACTCAACTGTTTCCCACACTCAACTGTTTCCCATCATTTCGAAATTGACCGACCACGACTCGCTTAGGCCGCGCGACGGGACGCGACCCTTGCCGGTGATCGTTCGTCATAACGGGAAACGACCAAGGCGGCGTTTTGCCCCCCAAATCCGATGTTGTTGTTCAACACATGACGGCAGGTGATTTCGCGGGCCGTGTTGGGAACGTAATCCAAATCGCATTCTGGATCGGGGGTTTCATAATTGATCGTCGGCGGCACGACGCCGTAGCGGATTGCCATCAGGCAAATCGCCAGTTCGATCGCCCCGCAGGCGGTGGTAAAGTGTCCCAACATGCTCTTCGAACTGGAGATGGGGATGTTGTATGCCTGCCGGCCGAAGGCGTGCTTGACGGCCAGGGTCTCAATTTTGTCGTTGAGCACCGTGCCGGTGCCATGCGCGTTGATGTAGTCGATGTCGTCAGGATTCAGCTCGGCATCGTCGAGAGCCTGACGAATTGCCGCGGTGGTTCCGCGTCCGTCAGGATGCGTGTCCGTAATGCGGAACGCATCTTGGGAGGACCCGTAGCCGTTCAGCTCGCCCCAGATGTCCGCTCCGCGGCGTCGGGCATGCTCGAGTTCTTCCAGTACGACGATGGCGGCTCCTTCGCCGAGGACAAAGCCGTCCCGATCTCGGTCGAAGGGGCGCACGGCGGAGGCCGGGTCGGAGTTCCGCGTGCTCAGGGCCGAGAGCCGCCCAAAGCCGGTCAGACCGAAGGGATGGATCACGCTGTGGCCCCCGCCGGCGAGCATCACGTCGGCCTCGTCGTGGCGAATGAGCCTGGCCGACTGGCCGATCGCCTGAGCACTCGACACGCAGGCCGCAATGCAGTTGGCATTGGGACCTTGGGCATTGCAGTGGGCGGCCAGGTGGCTGGCCGGCATGTGGGGCTCGTATTCCCGCTCGGCATCCGGATCGAAAATGCGGAGTGCTGTTTGGGTAAAGTTCTCAGGCTGGAACCGGCCGCCTTCGGATGCACGGGAGATCGTTTGAGTGAATCGGTTGAAGTCCTCAAACGCTTCCCCGCAGCCCAAGTAAACGCCGAATCGCACAGGATCGATGCGGGCCCCCTCAATGCCGGCCTCGCGTGCAGCCTTGATGCCGGCGCCAATGACAAAGGTTGTCTGGCGGGGGCAATGCTGCCAGCGCCGCGGGTCTTCGCCCACATCCGAGAGGTCCCAGTCGCGAACTTCGGCCGCGATTTGCACCGGAAAGTTGCTCGCGTCGAACAGAGTCAACCGGCCCACTCCGGAGCGGCCTTCGGTCAATCGATTCCAGATTGCATCGGTGGTCGCGCCCAGCGGGGTGACGCATCCGATGCCGGTGATCACGACTCGTCGTTTCATACTGATACTTCCGTATTCGTTGAGAGTCGAGAGTTGAGAGTCGAAGGCTGGAATTGGGTTTTTCGTAACACTTTAGCCATCTGGAGCAACTTCCTCACAACAGTGCATTGCGTGGTCAGCGGAGGATGATTAGGAAACCAGGAAAGCAGGAATATCGGATATCGTCTTTCTCCTGTCTTCCTGGATTCCTAATTTCCTCATCACTGCATTCGGCGAAACAGTTCGAGTTTTTCTTGCTCTCAACACGCGACTCTTAACACTCGACTTTCCGGATCAAGACGCAACTGGCCTGTCCCTGAGGAACCATGCTGAGATTTAAGAAACTCTCACCCGCTTCGACGTCGGACGACGTGACCGGCGTGATCGGGCATTCGGGATCGGGATTCTCGTAGTTCAAGACGGGGAACAGTCGTCCGTGCTTGAGTGCCAACAGGCTGGCCACCAGTTCGATCGCGCCGCCGCCGGCGCCGGCATTGCCGAGATGACTCTTGGCCGCCACAACGGGCAGCTCGTCCGCTCGATCGCCGAATACTTCACGAATGGCCCGTGCTTCCGCAATGTCCGAACGGCGTGTGCTCAGCCCATGAGCGTGGAGATGGCCCACGGCATCGGGGTTGGCGTCTGCGCTGCGTAAGGTGGCTCGGATCGCGTTGGCCAAGGCCGTGGAACATCGCGGGACATGGTTCCGCTCGACCACACACGACGAACCGGCGCCGCAGACCTCACCATAGATCTTGGCTCCACGGCGAGTCGCCGAATGCAGGTCCTCGAGGATCAGTGCCGCGGCCCCTTCGCCGACAACCGATCCACTACGATCGCGATCGAAGGGGCGGCAAACCTTGGTCGGATCGCCGCCGCCCGGGGCCATGTCCTGTTCCATCACCGTGTGGAGCAGATTGAACGGAAGCAGTGTCGTTCCGGTGGCTCCCACGACGATCGCGTCCGCAGCGTCATCCGCGATGACGTGACAGCCCTCGGCGACCGCCAGATTGGCGGCCGCTTCCCGCTGAGTGATCGAATTGTTTGGTCCCCGCAAGTCGTTGTGGATGGCAATGTGGCACGCGGCCATGTTCGGCAAACAGGTCAGCAGCCACAGCGGGGCCACCTGCTCGACGCCCTCGGTTCCCCAGCGGCTGAAATTGAATTCAGAGTGCTCATTAGTACAGTTTTCGACGCCGGCGAGAAAATCATGAGGCATCATCGACGCAAACCCCGCACCGAAGCAGACGCCGATCCGCTCCGGCTCCAAACCGCCGGCTCCAAGGTCGCTGTCGGCAAGCGCGTGCTGAGCGGCAGCGACCGCCATGCGCGTCTCGCGGTTCATCAACTTCAGGGCTTTGCGGATGGCCTTCTTGACGTCTTTTTCGAGAGTGCCGAAATCCTCGATCCGCCCGTTGAATTCCCGCACTTCCCCGGCACATGCGTCGGGATAGCCGTTCTGTGGCGAGGAATCTAGCCTCGAAATCCCGCTGCGGCCCCCGACCAGAGACTGCCAAAACGTTTCTTGCGTGCTGCCGATCGGGCTGACGACACCGACACCGGTGACGACCACTCGACGCCTGGAATTGCGTACGGTATCCATCGAGCACACCCTTCGAGCACAATCGCCGACCGGCAACCTGTTCCCTCACGCGTCCCCCTTGGCGTTGTTCCGTCGGTGCGGGAGAATATGTCAGTTGGACCGTGGTGTCCAGACCGCTTTCCGGGTGGGCCGAGAGAGAGGCGGTTGTGGGTTCCAATTGCGGGGCTGACTGCTATTCGTCGGGTAGTGGGTCAGTTTCGATTAAAGGGTGGCTGTGGTGGAGCGAATGCGACCCC
>CAZGYE010000154.1:0-13170 GCA_964530165.1 uncultured Planctomycetaceae bacterium | reverse complement strand
CGAACCCAATGTCGTGAAGACTTTCAGAAACCGACCCTTGCGCCCCAACGACTTATGTCAACAACTGGCGAACTTGGGCTAGGAAGGTGGTTTTTTCAGCCCCTTAGAAGGTGACAATGACGTCGGTGGCAAACGTCGTGAAGTTTTGATGAAGAGCTGGGTTCCAGTCGTGTCGCACTTCGGGACGAACCGTAACATTCGCGTCCGGCTTGATGTTGATCCCGAACGTGGCTTCGTACTGAGACGCTCCAGCGTTTTTCCACCATTCGACGCGAGCCCCGGCTCTCAGGCAATCGTTGAAGGTGTACAGCAGGTACTGATTGATGCCGAACTGATGGTCGGCGCCTGCGTTGGTCTCGACCAGATCGCTCTGAAAGACGTAGTTCAGCTTTTCGGTCACGCCATAGTCCAACACGATGCTGTGAGAGTAACCCTCTCCGCGTACGCCGAAATCACCCAGCGTGGTGATGTACGTGAACGTCACATTCTCGCCGAGACCAACGCTGGCGCCGCCTAGAAAATTGCTGCCGTCGTCGAAGCGATCGAAACCGGTGTCCCAACCGAGCGTCCACCCTGCGTAGGCCTTGATCTCCTCGGAAACAGCATAGGTGGCCAACACTCCCGTGTGCGTGAACGGCTCGCTGTTGAACATTGTGTAGGCGTGGCTGTAGAAGAAGTTGTCCGGAGCGGCCACCACTTCATAGCCGATGAGCGTGTAGAAGTGCCCGGCTTTAATCGACAGATCGCCTTCGGCCACCTCGGCATAAGCTTGTGGGATGGCCCACCCGTAGATGCCGTGATCAAAACCGTTCCTAAAATCCCACCGGCCGGGAGTGTTGCCGAACGACTGTGTGTCGGGAGCGTCTACGCCATACACAAAGTCGAATCGGTAGCCCCAGTCGAGTCCCTCACTGCCGTCGACTTCCTGCTCGACGTAAATCCAACTCTGGTGCAGGTTGACGTTGTTCGGGTGCGAGTTAAAAAGCCCGTTCCCTTCGCTATGGTATCCCCACTGCATCCAACCGCCGATGGTGGGGCCTGAATGCTCCTCATCGAACAGCATGTCCGAAAGCTTGAAGGGATCACCCAGATCGCACCAGCCGCCGGAGCACCCTCCGTCACAACGATCACCGCACGCCGCCGGCGCGCACGCCGCCGGCGCAACGGCACACTCCGAAACCGCCGCATCTTTCACCTCTGCCGCATCCTCACCGAATGCCGGCGACAACAAGAATAGCCCGAAGGCACTCCAGATCATCCAAGCTCCTGTGATCCTACACATTCTTCGAATCTCCCACATCTGTGCATTTCTGTTTCAGTTGTCTGTGACCTGACGACCAGGCCCCCTTCCCGTTCGGCAACTCCCCCACCGAGCACATTTGTGAGAGTTCGTCTGTGACTGATCGACTTCTTTGAGCGCGAAACGGTTCCTTCTCATTTCGCGCATGGGGTGACTTCGAGTTTTCTTTGGGTACATCGGTGACATGTGATCCTCAAATCAAGCAACTTGGCGGTGCGTCGCAACTGCTGCCTGGCCAGCCTGTACTTCCAGGCCCGAATAGCCCGGAGAATCGGCAAAGATTTGCAGAGTGGAAAAATGTTCCCGATGGTCCAATCCTGCACGTGGCACAAAAATTGCGGTCGGCTAGTTCTTCTGCATACGAAGTGCCTGATCGACTTCGTCTTGCCCTTTCACTTTGCGCTCGAGTTGAGAGGAGAAGTCCATGCTGAGAACCTTGTGCCGAATCCTCGGTAGCTTGTTCGTTCTGACGTTGACGGCCGGTGTTTGCGTGGCCCAGGAGGCTCCAGGCGAGAGCGTCTCAGCAGGCCAAGCGGCACCGGCACTGGTCGGTGCGGACGTCGCTTG
Organism: uncultured Planctomycetaceae bacterium; assembly: GCA_964530165.1. Taxonomy (GTDB): domain Bacteria; phylum Planctomycetota; class Planctomycetia; order Planctomycetales; family Planctomycetaceae; genus CAZGYE01. The sequence goes on along the minus strand of CAZGYE010000154.1, from coordinate 11,303 downwards.
GATGCTGACGTCTTCAGCACTGGTGCTCATGATGACGGCACCTGGGCTGGCATTGTTCTACGGCGGATTGGTGCGGAAGAAGAATATTCTGAGCGTGATGATGCAATGCGTGTTCCTGATGGGGATGATGTCGGTCGTCTGGGCGCTGTGGGGATTCAGCCTTGCGTTCGGCGGAAACGGCGGGTTCATCGGAAACCTCGACCACGTATTCCTCAAGGGCGTGATTCCGACCTGGGATGCCGCCCTCGGGGAACCGAACGTTCCTATGGAAGGCACGATTCCGAAATCGGTCTTCATGGTCTTTCAGATGATGTTCTTCATTATCACGCCGGCGTTGATCTGCGGAGCGTTTGCCGAACGCATGAAGTTCAGCGCAATGTGCTTGTTCTTGGTCCTGTGGGGCACGTTTGTGTATTGCCCCATTGCACATTGGGTTTGGGGACCGGGGGGCTGGCTGCGCGAAGGAGATTATGCTGCGCTCGACTTTGCCGGCGGTACGGTCGTGCATATCAGTTCCGGATTCTCTGCATTGGTGTGCTGTCTGCTGCTCGGAAAACGTCTCGGCTTCCCTCAGGAACCGATGCCGCCTCACAACCTGACTTACACGTGCGTCGGAGCCGCGCTGTTGTGGGTGGGCTGGTTTGGCTTCAATGCGGGAAGTGCACTCGCTGCCAATTCTGCAGCAGCCAACGCGTTTGTGGCGACGCACCTGGCCGCTGCGGCCGGTGTCCTGGGTTGGGCTGGGGCCGAGTGGATCACCCGCGGCAAGCCGAGCATCCTGGGTGCGTGCTCCGGCGTCGTCGCCGGCTTGGTTTGTATCACACCCGCTGCCGGTGCGGTGAATCCCATGCAGGGGATCATTCTGGGCCTGGCCGCCGGGCTGATCTGTTTCTACGCCTGTACCACCTTCAAGAACAGGTTCGGCTACGACGACTCGCTTGATGCGTTCGGCGTGCATGGAGTGGGCGGCACCCTCGGCGCCTTGCTGACCGGGGTCTTTGCGACCAAGGCGGTAACCGGTGATGCTGAGGTGTCTGGCCTACTGGAAGGGAACGTCCGACAATTCGTGAACCAGGGGATCGCGGTGCTGGCTTCCGTGGCCATTGCCGTCGTTGGGTCGTTGATCATCCTCAAGATCGTTGACGCCGCCATTGGTCTGCGGGTCACCCAGGAAGAAGAGATACGAGGTCTCGATCTCAGCGAACATGGCGAAGAAGGTTACATCTTCCTCTAGACTTGTGAGTCAGGAGTATTCTGATGAAGAAAATCGAAGCCATCATCCGTCACTTCAAGCTGGAAGAGGTCAAAGACGCGTTGACCCGTGTCGGCGTCCAAGGCATGACCGTCTCAGAGGTGCGCGGTTTCGGTCGGCAGAAAGGGCACAAAGAGCAATATCGTGGCACCGAGTACACGGTCGACTTCGTGCCGAAGGCCAAGGTCGAGGTCGTCGTGTCTGATGAGCACGCGCAGAAAGCCATCGACACCATTCTTGAGTCGGGTCGAACCGGCAAAATCGGCGACGGGAAGATCTTCGTCACCGACCTGGGTCAAGTCATCCGAATCCGTACGGGGGAGACCGGCGAAAGCGCGCTGTAGAATCCCGCAGGAAATCCCGCTACAATTCCCGCACACTCTGATTCTGTCGGAAGAGATTCTGATGTCTGACGATTCAAGCGAGCGACGGCGAGTGGGACGCCGTCTGATCTACCGAGGACGGGTGCAAGGTGTCGGATTTCGCTACACGGCCGCATCTATTGCAAGACGTTTTTCTGTAAGGGGTTACGTGAAGAACCTGGCGGACGGAACAGTCGAGTTGGTTCTCGACGCCGAAGGGGGTCCGTCGGAAGCGTTTCTGAAAGCAATCGAGGCGGCGTTCCACGGCTACGTCGACGAATGTCTCTCTGAGGGCTTCAGTTTGCAGGAGCAGTTTTCGGGATTCGAGATTCGTTATTGACGATTTGGCCGTTTTTTCCGACGGCAGTCGGTCTCAACATGTTCCGCAGGCGTCAAAACGCAATCACCGCTTTTCTTCGCTCGCCGTTGTGGATACATTGGAAAGATGACATCGATAGGGAGGTGATGTGACCATGCTGGAAACTTTTCGCGCGGTTGTTTTGGCGCAGGCCCTGCCTGCCGGCAGGCAGGCGACTGGTGTTGGGCCTACGGCGATCGGAGCCGAGTGGTTGGCGACGATTGCCATCGGAGTCCTGCTGTTGGGTGGAATGTTCGTGTTGATTTACACGACGCGGGCCGGCATCATCGCCCGTGCGGCTACCAAAGAAGCGATTCGACAACCGGTGTTCGTGCTGTTGATGGCCATCGCCATCATCATCTTGGTGGTCAACACGTTCTTGCCGTTCTTCTCGCTGGGTGAAGACATCAAGATGCTCAAGGACTGTGGGTTGGCAACCATCCTCATCTGCGGGATGCTGCTGGCAATTTGGACGTCGAGCACCAGCATTGCAGACGAGATCGAGGGCAAGACCGCGATGACGCTCTTGTCGAAACCGATCAATCGGCGACAGTTCGTCGTTGGGAAATACTTTGGAATCATCCAGGCACTGTTGCTGATGATGATCCCGCTGATTGCCTGCTTCTTGTTGTTGATCTATTACAAAGTCGGTTACGACGCGCGGGAGGCGAGCAAGCAGGCCCCGGAACATGCCGAGCGAATGGCGGCCGTCGTGCGCATCCTTCCGGGTCTCGTGTTGATCTTTTTGGAGGTCGCCGTGCTGACTGCCGTGAGCGTTGCCATCTCGACCCGGGCGCCGATGATCTTCAACATGGTGACCTGCTTCACGATTTTCGTCATTGGGCACCTCACTCCGGTGCTGGTCGAGACAAGTCACGCGGGCTTCGAGCCGGTCAAGTTCGTGGCCCAGCTGATCGCGACCATCCTGCCGTCGCTGGAAGTCTTCAACATGCAGGCCGCCGTGGCGACCGACATCATCGTGCCACCGGTGTATTTGGGCTATTCGGCGTTGTATTGTGCGGCTTATTGTACGATGGCGATCTTGCTGGCCTTCATTCTGTTCGAGGACCGGGATCTGGCGTGATGCGAGTGCTAACGAACAGCGAAATTTGTGGCCACGAGTCAGTCAAACTCATTTGAACGGGTCTTTCCCCATCGAGAGTTCTTTCGGGGTGCTGCACGCGGCGTGCTGCTCTGGTCGAGCCTCGGTTCGCTGCTGCTGTGCCTGCTGCTGTACGATCTGTTTCTGATTGCCGATCTGCTCGACAACGGCGGCGCCCTGGAGGTGCCGGCAGGCCAGATCCGCGAGTTCAAACAACTGACCGGCGAGGATCTTCCGGGCCATGGTGCGGAGAACGTGGGGTTCGCGAACCGCGGCATTCTTCCGGCCGTTTGGTGGTCGCGCGGCAAATATTGGGGCTGGGTGCTCTCCGCCGCCAACCGCCGGGTCGTCTGGCTGCGTGAGAATAGCAGTGCGTTAGCGGTGCTGGTTCTCTCGGCGGTTTTCATCAGCTTTGTCCGAAGTTTGCTGCTCGCGCGCGCGCGGACCCTGACGACACGAGTCGCGATGCTGGCCGCCACGCGTCTGCGAAAAACACTTTACCGGCAGACACTGCGTCTGGGTCCCAGCGATCTGGACGATTCGGGGAGCGAGACAGCCCTCGGCCTGTTCACGCGGGACATCGAACGGGTGCGTGGCGGCGTCTCGCTGTGGGTGCATCGGTTGGGCCGATTTCCGTTCGAGCTGCTCTTGCTGGTGATCTTCGTGCTGACCATTCATTGGCGGGTGGCCTTCGAGTGTCTCATCCCCTTGGCCGCCTGCTGGTATATCCTCGGGCGGGAGCGACAACGGCTCGAGTCGGCCCGGCAATCGACGGCGGCCCGCGCCGATGCCGACTTGCGGCTGCTGGGCGAAAGCTTCCGCAAGACACGACTCGTGCGGGGCTTTGGAATGGAACACTTCGAACAAGAGCAGTTCCAGAAACATCTGGAGCGCTATCGCGACAACGCCTTATCTCTGAAGCAGGGCGAACGCTGGTCGCGGTGGATCAGCCGCCTGCTGGTGATGTGTTGTGTCTCGATTGTACTCTACCTGCTGGGGATCAAGGTGATGCTGCCCCCAGCCGAACCAGGCTATCTTTCGTTCGCGGCGGCGCTCTCGCTGGTGGCGGCATTCGCCTGTATGCACCAGCCGCTGGAAGCGCTGCGACAATCGCGCTTCGATCGCGCCGACGCCGCGGAATCGGCCGATCGAATTTTTCGTTACCTGAACCAAATTCCAGAAGTCGGACAGGCCGTCGGCGCCAAGTTCCTGCAGCCGCTCTCGAAGTCGCTGCAGTTCGAATCGGTGACATACAGCCTACCCAACAAGAGAAAGCTGCTCGACGGCTTCGATTTGAAGCTCTCTGCCGGAGAAGTGGTCGGCTTTGTGTCGCCGGACCCTCTGGAAGCGCGGGCGATGGCTTACCTGTTGCCGAGATTCATCGAACCGCACAAAGGACGTGTCCTGTTTGACGGCAACGACATTGCGTGGGTGACGCTGGAATCTCTCCGTGCGGAAGTGATTTACGTCGGCGGGACCGATTCGTACTTCACCGGCTCTGTGCGCGAAAACATCAGCTGCGGGAATCCCCGCTACTCGTTGACCGACGTCACCGAAGCCGCCAAGCAAACGCATGCACACAACTTTGTCGTCAAACTGCCCTGGGGGTACGACACCGTACTCGGCGAGCATGGAGAACAACTGGATACAGGCGAGAGTTTTCGCTTGGCGTTGGCTCGGGCGGTACTGAGAAAGCCCGCGCTGTTGATTGTCGAGGAACCAGCCAATACGCTCGACGACGACGCCAAGTCGCTTCTGGATGACGCGTACAACCGCGTCGTTCGCGACCGAACCGTGTTGTTCCTGCCGACGCGTCTCTCGACACTACGCCGTGCGGATCGCATTGTGCTGATTCACCAAGGCAAAGTCGCGGCGATCGGCAGCCATGGCGACTTGGTGAAAAAGGTCCCCTTGTATCGCCACTGGGAGTACATGCACTACAACGAGTTTCGCCACGAACTGGAATCGTCGGCATGAACGGACCGTTTCGCGACGATTATGGTGGGACTTCTTTCGGAAACCAGGTTCTTCGAGAAAGTTTGTCATGCCGTTGCTCGGCGCCCACATGTCGATTGCCGGCGGTTATTACAAAGCGGTCGATGCGGCGGCCAGTTTGGGAATGGATTGCGTTCAGATTTTCACCAAGAACAGCAACCAATGGCTCGCCAAACCGCTGACCGACGAAGATGTCCACCTCTTTCGAGACGCTCTCGCAGCAACCGGCATCCGCATGCCCTGCGCACACGACAGTTATTTGATCAACCTGGCCAGTCCGGTCGAGAAGCTCTGGCAGAAGTCGCTCGATGCGCTCGTCGTCGAGCTGGAACGGGCCGAGGCACTCGGGTTGGCCGGTGTGGTGCTGCATCCCGGCAGCTACGTCGAATCGAGCGAGGAAGAAGGCCTGAACCGCATCATCGACGCACTCGACCGGGCCCACCGACGGACGGAAGGTTTCACCACCGAGAGCTGGCTGGAAACGACTGCCGGGCAAGGGACCAATCTCGGTTGGAAATTCGAGCATCTGAAATATCTTCTCGACAACGTGGCCGAAACCCATCGGCTGGGAGTCTGCGTCGATAGCTGTCACATTTTCGCCGCCGGATACTCCATCCAGAAGCCCGCCGACTACGCCGAGACGATGGACGAGTTCCAGCGGCTGATCGGCTGCGGACGAATTCGCGCGTTTCACCTCAACGACAGCAAACGCGAACTGGGCAGCCGGGTCGATCGGCATGAGCACATTGGCGACGGTCACCTGGGTCTCAAGCCGTTTCGGCACATCCTGAACGACCCGAGGTTCGTCGATTTGCCGATGTACCTGGAGACCCCGAAGGGTCAACGGAACGGAAAAGACCTCGATGCGATCAACCTCGGCAAATTGCGGCGATTGATCAAAGCCCCCGGGGATTGCCGGTTGACCGGTCGCCGGTCATCTGACCGTTAAACTTCCCCCAGCTTTTCACACCGCGCCTATCTGCCCGGATCCGTCTGGGTGGTCTGCGCATCGGGCAGGTTCCGCAAATCAGGAATATTCGCTTAACGCACCAACTTCCGATTCGTCGATCAAGTGGCGAGAGGCCGTACCATCGGTCGAGACCCTTGCTGGCCAAGCTCGATATTGACCGGCGAGTCCCCGTGGATCGCAAGACGAGGAAACTTACGGTGAGTTTGCGAATTCTTTCAACCCGACGGCGATTGTCTGCCCGCATGACTGTGTTGCTCGTTTGGGGCCTGCTGGCCTCGGGATGCGCGCGAGTTCACCTTCCGTCTCTTACGGTGAACTGGGATACGGGCCAAAACAACCAGAGCGAAGACCCAGCCCTGCCTGCCGGCCGGCAGGCCCGGCCCGACGACGAAAAGACCACCAGCAAACCGGGAATCCCCGGAAGCAAACCGGGAATCCCCGGAAGCAAAGTGGGAATCCCCGGAAGCAAAGTGGCGGCAAATTCCGCGGCAAGCACACAGTTCGAACCGACCTCGGCTAACGTCGACGAAGCGGGTGGCCACAGTTCCGCCGAAAAGGGCAACGTATTCAAGGCGTTCATGCGCAAACGTGTCGCAGAAGAGGATCGTGTCGCAGAAGATCCGTTCTTGACGGAGAACACCAATCCCTTTGAGAACCGACAAGCGGAATTCCAGACGTCGACACGAGACGACGAACGTTTGCAGCCAGTTCGTCCCCAAGCTCCAGTTCGAGGTCAGCAAGCCCCCGGCAAGGAAAACAAGTTCGTCGATGGATTTGATTCACAATTGGATCGGCTCCGCGCGATTATGGGTAAAAACACGCTTGCCGCCGAAGCGGAAAAACAGAAGGTCGAGGAATGGGCCGCCGGTCCGGCGCCAGAAGAGGCACCGGGAAACGACGGCAACGCCAGCGATTTCGCAAAGGAGTTCCCGCAATTACCCGAGCGCAAAGAGTTTTCGCAATTTTCCGCGAGCAATGATTCTGACGCGGTCGAAACCGAACCGTCATTCTCAGAGAATTTCGAATGGGCTGCCGCTGCGAAAGATGTCGAGACGCAACACCCCTCACCGGTCGAGTATCTTCCACCACCTCCCATCTCAAGTCCGACGTCGGGAGCTTCATCCAGTGAAATGATCGTCAATACAGAGACGGTGCCGCCGCGGGACTGGAGGGTCGAGAATCGAGAGGTTTCCCCTTTCACGACGCAACACGCGACTCGCAACGATCCGAAATGGCCGAATCCGGTTGAGTTTGACGGGTCAATTACTTCCACCTCCGGCCGAGAAGTCGACGGACCGGAAGAAGAGACCGCGCTTGCCAGAATCGTTCCCAACCGGAGTCCAAACCGGTCGCTGCAACAAAGCGCAATGCGTGTGATGGCGAACAAGGGCGGTGATGTGAGCGTCACAGACACCGCCAACCTTCCGCCACTGTTACCAGTCGACGCAGCTGAAGAACCTGGGCCCGTCAAGCAGGACGATCTCTCGTCCGCCTGGGCGCCGGACATCTTCAGGAAAACAGTGCCGGCTGAGTCGTTGGGCTCGCAAGATCCCGCCGACCCGGAGACGGCGGCGACGCAAGCCGAGTTGCCGCCGCCGGCCGAAAACCAAACCGAGCCGAAACCACTCATCGTGGAATCGATCAACTGGGATGACGAACCGGAAGTCGAACCCAGCCAGGATCGTGCTTCGATTCCCTTGCCGGTCCTGTTCGGCATCGGCGTGGGGCTTGCATTTCTGATTGGCCTGGTCGTCAGACGCCGCATACAGATGCGTGCGAACCATCCCGGCGGGCAATGTTGAGGTGGAGGGTTGAGGGTCAACTACCGAGTTCCTTTTCTCAACTCTAGACCCCCAACCCTCAACTCTTCTGGATTCTCGACTCTTTCCGATTCCAACGATTCTGCCGATCGGCGCTATTCGCTTTGCGGCGTGGATCTTCCGCGATCCTGCTGAATTCTCGCGATAATCTCCGCCCGGCTCGTCGGCGCGACCTATAGTTGACGAGAGTGACTGAACCAGTTCCAACCGGCCCGTGCCAGCCCTCGGAGTGAAAAGCGATGTCGGACGATCCCTGGAGTCGCCCGTCGATGGACGATCTGAAGCAGATCTTGGAAAGCATCGAAAAGGCGGATGCCGAGAATATTCGCAGCTCGGAACGCCTGGTCTTGTCGGTTCCCGCCGAGGTGACGACATCGCGCGGAAACGTCGTCTCGGCCATGACGAGGGAAGTCAGCCGCACCGGCATCGGCCTGTTGCATCGTGGTTCCCTCGGTCTGGGCGAAGTCGTCGTGAGAATGGCCAGCGAGTCGCGAGAGTTCGAGTACCGCGTGCTGCTCGAATGGTGCCAACCGTGCGAGAACGGCATGTTCATGAGTGGCGGCCGATTCCTCGGCAAACCCGGTGACGCGGCTGAAACCTGATGCCGATACTTTCGTCATTTCCGGAACAGGCCGGTCCGATTATGCCGGTCATACCCATTCTTTTTCGAGCACCCGTTCCGCTGTGTTTCGAAACTGCAATTGCTCTTTTGCAGGGTCTCTCCGGCGTTCGATAGGTTCATTGAGGTACCGCTCTCACCAGTGCCGACCATGGCTCACGCCCGCTCACCGAAATTGTGTCACCCCCCATGGTTTCGACGTTCTACAAGAACTACAGCAAGAACATCCTTTGGATCGTCGCGCTCTCGTTCCCGTTTCTCGCGGTCCAGGCGGGAAGGCTTCCCTCGAACAACGACATCGAAACCTGGCTGCCCATCGAGTCGGATGTTCGGTCCACCTATGAGCAATTCAAGGAGGAATTCGGCGCGGAAGAAGTGATTTTAATCGGAATGTCCCACCGCCGGCCCGAGGACCCACTGGTGGAAGCGGTTTGCCGTCGCATCGAGAAACTCCCCGGCATTCGCCAGTGCTGGTCGCCGGAACGATTGCGGACGATGATGGAAAACTTGGATGTCTCGGAATCAGAAATCGAGCAGCGTTTGAAAGGCTTGGCCGTCTCCGACGACGGAACGCTGATCGGCCTGGTGGCCCTGCTGTCGAAACAGGGATTGGCCGATCGGGCTGGTACAGTCGCCGGCATCCGCGGTGAGCTTCGGTACTGCCAGCTCAGCGACGAGGAAGTCAGCCTTGCCGGCAGCCCCGTCGTCGTGGCCGAACTCGACCGGTTGGGAAGCCGCAAGGGAAACAAGCGGTTCTTCCTGATCACGCTCTTCATCAGCTTGTGCCTGCTGTATTACGCCATTCGACAGTGGAACTTGACGTTGTCGATTCTCGGCCTGACCGTCTGGGCCATCCAATTGAACCTGGCAATGGTCAAGCTGGCCGGCGGCGAGATGAATTTTATTATGGGCGCGCTGTCGGTGATGGTGATGGTTTTCACGCTGGCGGCCTCCATTCACTTCTTCCATTACTATCGGGCGTCGCTGGCAGAGGACGACCCGCTCGGCAAGGCGTTTCGGCTGGCTTGGAAGCCCTGTTGTTTGGCAACGCTGACGACCACCATCGGGCTGATCTCACTAACGGTGAGCAACATCGCCCCGGTCAGTCAGTTTGGATATGCGGCCGCGTTGGGATCGCTCGCCGCACTGCTGACCGGACTGGGACTCACACCGGCGGTGTTGACGGTGTGGCCTTACCGCCCGAGACACACCGGCCAAACCTTCGCCCACCGGCTCTCTCGAGTCGCGAATTGGCTGCTCGATCACAGTAAGCCGGTCGCGCTGGTTTCCGCCGTCTTGGTGGTCGTCACCAGCTTGGGGCTGTTGCGTCTGGAATCGAAGATTGATCCGCTGGACTTTCTGCCGAAAGACGGAAAAGTGCTCGCCGACGTGCGGCGAATCGAACGCGACTTGACCAGCTCGAGTTCCATCGAAGCAGTCGTTGATTTCGGCAATCGGGAGATGCCGTTCCTCGACAAGCTGCAGGAAGTTCGCAGCCTGGAGGCTTGCATCCGCAAGCATCCGGCGGTTCGTCACACGATGTCGGCCGCGAGTTTCTTTCCCACCGAACTGCCCGAAGACGCGCTCTCGGTGATGGGCCTTCTCAAACGAGCCAATTCCCAGCAGGGCAACAACGGCTTCGTGGCCGATGGCGAACGGCTTTGGCGCATCTCGGCTCGCGTCCGAGGAGATTGCGGTTTCACGCGGCAGGAAACGTTGGATGATCTCGTCGCGGCGACGAGAGGAGCGTCGACTTCGATCTCTTTCACGGGAATCGCCCCGTTGCTGGAGAGCGCCCAACGCGAGATCTTCAACGGGTTTTGGGAAAGTTTCGCATTGGCGTTCGTGATCATCACGGTGGTGATGATCGTGTCGCTCTGGTCGCTGAAGACCGGGCTGGTGGCCATGATTCCCAACCTCACGCCCCTCTGCATCGTATTCGGGATTCTGGGGTGGATCGGGTTTCCGGTCGACATCGGCATGATGATGACCGGCAGCATTGCCCTGGGAATCGCGGTCGACGGCACCTTCCACTACCTGGTCCGCTACGAGGAGCGTTACAGACGCACAAACAACTCGCCGCGCGCGGCCCGATTTGCCCTGTTGCAGACCGGCACCCCCATCTTCGAAGCCGGTGCGATCGCGGCCATCGGCATGCTGGCGCTGACACTCTCGCAGTTCACTCCCACCGCCCGCTTCGGATACATGATGGCCACCCTGCTCGTGGCGGCACTCGTCGGCGACTTGGTGCTGCTGCCGGCATTGCTGTACCTACGCCCCGCACCCTCTTCGGCTGGTACGGATGACCCGGGAGCCGACGACGACGAAACAAATCTGCCGCCAAAACCGCCTCACTTCGCAACCCACAAAGAACGAAAAGCCGAGCCAGAGGTGGATTCGCCCTCGGCGATTCCGCTCGCGTACAAGCCGGAACAGGAACAAAGGGATTAGACCCTCAATGGCTCCTGTTTTGGTTCCCGCGATTCATTGGGTTGCGCTCTCAGGCGTGCGTCCGAAAAGTCCCTTCATTCCACCTCGGAACCATTCGAAGGGGCAGAAAAGGGGATAAGTCCAATTATTGACAAGTCGGACTGGCCGTAATAGGGTTGCGGCATGTCACGCACTGCTCGCATCGCGCCTGGGGGGATGGTTTTTCATGTCCTGAATCGGGGCAATCACCGAATGCCGATCTTTGAGCAGTACGAATATTGGACTGATCCCCTTTTCTTTCCCCTTTTCTTTCCCCAGGTCATGCTCAAACTTGATGCAACGAAAGATTAACAACGGCTATAATGAAATCGTCAGCTCCTCCTGTCTGCGGAGAG
>CAZGYE010000153.1:0-13194 GCA_964530165.1 uncultured Planctomycetaceae bacterium | reverse complement strand
TCACGGCGCCGCCCAATTTCAGCCCCTCTTGCCCGGAGATCTCAAACAACCGAAAGCGGAAAGCCGAAAGCTGATAGTCACGTAGGACCGGGTGTCCCGGCCACCAAGCAAGTCGGCAAGCACGGGGCCACGCTCCTATCACGGGCAGTCCAACTTGTCAATAATTGGACTTATCCCCTTTTCCTTTCCGGGCAGTCCAACTTGTCAATAATTGGACTTATCCCCTTTTCTTTCTATCCCCTTTTCTTTCCACCCCGGATTGGATTGCATCAGGCCAAGGCCGGACCTACTTTCTATGAGGCGACGAAAACGAGTAGCCAAAGCTGCGTGAAATTCTGGAAACTACTGACTAAACAGCTCTTCGCACGCGTGAAGCTGCACGACGCGCAACCTTATTCTCATGGCTCATGTCCCCGGTGGAAACCAGATCGACATGGGGTCGGGGCCATCACCGGTTCTGATCACCGCTTCAACGGCCAGCTTGTCCATGTCGATGACATGGACACCGTCCGAGTGCTCGCAACCGACGAAGGCCCGCTTGCCGTCCGGTGAAATCTCGACGCCAATAGCGTAGCCGCCGACTTTGAGCCGCTTGATCTCCTTGTGCGTCGTTGCGTCGATGACAATGAGTTGGCCTTCTTTCGTCCAGCTCGGCACGAGGGCCAGCTTTCCGTCGTCGGTGAAGCGGATGCGCACGGGCATGCCGGGACAGTCGAACGTGTCGAGGGGCTTGTGCGTGGCCAAGTCGATGATCGTAATGGAACCGCCCGTCTGGTTCGCCGCCCAGAGGTGCTTGCCATCGGGCGTGAAGGCCATCCCTTCAACCCCCTTGCCGCAGGACACCTGGGTGATCAGTTCACCGGAAGCTCGATCAATGACCGAAACGTTCTGCGACACAATGTTCGCCGTGTAGAGTCGTTTTCCGTCGCGCGACACGAGGACCATGTGCGAGATCTTGCCGTGGGTTGGGATGCCGCGCGTCACCCGGTTAGCTTTCGTGTCGACTTCGACCACGAACCCGGTTTGCCCCGCCGTGAAGTACGCGGTTTTACCGTCAGGTGCCATGGCCGTGCCGTGGATGCGCGTGTACTTGCCGGTTGGGATCTGCAGGATATGCTTCCTCTCGACGAGATCAATGACTGAAATCGTATTGCCTGGCGGGGCGTAGTTCGAAAGATAGGCGAAGCGCTGGTCGGGCGTGATGATGATCTCGTGCGGGTTTGGACCCGTGGCAATCGTCTGGACGATCTCCAGCGTGTTTGGGTTGATGAAGCAGAGCGTATCGTCGTGCTTGTTGGCGACGAGCAGCACGGCTCCCGTCTTCGCCCTGGTCTCTTGGGCACGAGTCGGCAAGGGAAGCCCCAGAATGCCGATCAGCAGCACGACAATCCAGAATCCAGTTTGCAGATTTGGCCGAAAAGTTTCTTGATCGCACATAGGATGGCAATTCTAACTCATCGTCAGTTTCTTTCCAGCCTTCGCCTTTTTTTGCTTCGGCATCCTTGATGGCCTGCAGATTCTTCCGCCACGTCTCCGCCTTGTCGTCCCCTTGCAGCCACCCCTGTTTCACGAGGAATGCGTCGATCTCTTAAGTGGTCTCCAGGAAAGGCTAACAGAAAAAAAAAGAAAAGGGGATAAGTCCAATATTCGTACTGCTCAACGATCGGCATTCGGTGATTGCCCCGATTCAGGACATGAAAAACCATCCCCCCAGGCGCGATGCGAGCAGTGCGTGGCATGCCGCGACCCTATCACGGCCAGTACGACTTGTCAATAATTGGACTTATCCCCTTTTCTGCCTCCCCATTATTCGCGGCTTGCGTCTATTAGAGTGGAACCTTCAGACCGACCCAATACCGGTCCGCGCACTCGACGGCCACCGTGGTACGATTTCGGCGCTCTTCGTCAGCGGCGGACGAAAACAGCGCGCTTCACCTGTTCGATGTTGAGGCCGGACGGATCGTCCATACCCTTGACGTGCAATGATCGACTGCCAGGCAAAAGACTCCGATCAGTCGAGCTTGAAGCGATAGCCCACGCCGCGAACCGTGTCGACCAACGGCGCGCGATCCCCAAGCTTTCGGCGGAGCGAACGGATGTGGACGTCCATAGTTCGTTCCATTGCGTTGGCGTCTTCACCGCGGGAGGTTTCCATCAGCTCGGCCCGCGTGTATGTTCGGCCCGGCTGCCGGGCGAGCGTCCAGAGGAGCCGAAACTCGGTGGGAGTCAACTGCAGCTCCCGGCCGTCGAGGCGGGCGATATGATGCGTCCGATCGACCTCGATCGGGCCGACGGCGACCGCGTCAGTTTGAGGCTGCGAGACCGACGGCCGTCTCAAGAAAGCCTTGATCCGGTGAATCAGCGCTTTCACTTTGAACGGTTTCGTGACGTAGTCGTCGGCGCCCATCTCGAAACCGACGATTTCATCGGTCTCCTCGCTCCTGGCGGTGAGCATCAGAATGCGGATGTTTTGTGTCCGAGGATCGCTGCGTAGCTGACGACACACTTCCAGACCATCGACGACCGGCAGCATCAAATCCAAAATGATCAGGTCCGGCAAATCGAGTTGCGCCTTTCTGAGACCCTCCTGACCGTCCGTGGCGCTCAGGACCTGAAAACCCTCGTTTGTCAGGTTGTAGGTCAGGATCTCGACGAGAGACCGCTCATCTTCAATGATCAGGATGGTTGGTTTAGCCATTGCTTCTACCAATGTCGGCGCGATGCCGGATGATTTCCCCTTCGACGAGATAGACCACGTCTTCGGCAATGTTTGTGGCATGATCGGCCACGCGTTCCACCTGCCGGGCGGCTGAGAAGAGGTGCAGAGCCGATTCCACACGTTCCGGAAACTGGCGCATGCAGGAAACAAGTTCGTCGATGATGAAGCGATTCAGCTCATCCACCGTCTGGTCGTCGCCGCATACATTCCGAGCCAGCCGGCTGTCGAGCTGGACGTAGGCATCGATGCTGCGGTGCAGCATGTCGACGGCCATACGCACCATCTGCTTGAGTTTGTCGGGCACGGCCAGCTCCGGCGCGGAGATCAAGCCGTAGGCCCGCTCGGCAATGTGAACACCCAGGTCGGCAACTCGCTCCAGCTCGGACGAGATCTTCAGCACGGTGGCAATCCGCCGCAGATCGATGGCCACCGGCTGGTGCAGCGCCAGAATTTTCAGGCAATTCTCTTCGATCTTCACGTCCCAACGGTCGATCTCGTCGTCTTTTTTGGTCAACGCTTCGGCTTTGTCGCGGCTCGGCTCAGACAGCGCGTCGACCGCCTGGTGGACCATTTCCTCCACCAACGCCCCCATCGACAGCAGTTCGCGGTGCAGCTCCTCGAGATCACGTGTCAGATGAATCGACATGCTCTTGCCCCGTTCGTCCTGTAGATCAGCCAAATCGGCCGGTGATATAGTCTTCGGTTTGTTTTTCGCCCGGTTTCGTGAATAACTGTTTGGTTTCTCCCATTTCAATCAACTGTCCCTCATAGAAAAAGCCGGTCGTGTCACTCACGCGTGCGGCTTGCTGCATGTTGTGTGTGACGATGACGATCGTGTAGTTGCGCTTCAGCTCGAAGATCAGGTCTTCGATGTGCGTCGTTGAAGCCGGATCCAGCGCGGAAGCCGGCTCGTCCATGAGCAGCACGTCGGGGTTGGTGGCCAGGGCGCGCGCGATACACATTCGCTGCTGCTGGCCGCCGGACAGGGTCAATGCGGAATCCTTGAGTCGGTCTTTCACTTCGTCCCACAGCGCGGCCCGGTGGAGCGACCGCTCGACGATTTCAGCCTGGAGCTTCTTGCTCCCGATTCCGGCGATCTTGGGACCGAAGGCGACGTTGTCGAAGACCGACTTGGGGAACGGCGTCGACTTCTGAAAGACCATTCCGACCCGCTTTCTCAAAGAGACGACGTCGATTTCGGGTCCATAGATGTTTCGGCCTTCCAGAAACACGCCGCCGGTCAGGCGGGTCCCTTCGATGATGTCGTTCATGCGGTTCAGCGTGCGCAGAAACGTGCTCTTCCCACAGCCCGAAGGACCGATCAACGCCGTCACCGACCGGTCGGCGATCGTCATGGAAACGTCAAACAGCGCCTGCTTGGAGCCGTAAAAGAAGGAGAGATTCTGCGTCTCGATCTTGGTGCGCGCAGGTTCCTCCTTGTGAACATCGGGCGCGGCTCCCGGGTCTCTCCTGCTTTGGAAGAGGTCGGTGAACGTGTTGAGTGTGGTCATAACGGTGTTCTCTCACCAGCGTAAGCGCTTCTGGGAGCGATGACGGATCAACACAGCCGCCGCGTTCAAGCAGAGCAGCACGATCAGGAGCACGAGGATTCCGGCCGCGGCAACCTGCTGGTATTTCACGTTCGGCCGCGACACCAGATTGAAGATCAGGATGGGCAGTGCCGTGAAGGTGTCGAACGGGGCGTCCAGAACGCCCTGCGGGTTGCGGAAGATGTCCATGGGGCCGGCGATGTCTCCGGGCGTGAAGGCCACGTAAGTCAAGGCGCCGATCATGATCAGCGGGGCCGTCTCGCCGATGGCGCGCGAGACAGACAGGATCACGCCGGTCAGGATGCCGGGCAGCGCCGCCGGTAGCACCTGGTTCCGAACCGTCTGCCAATGCGTCGCTCCCAGTGCAAAGGACGCATGCCGGATCGACGCCGGGACCGCCCGCAGCGCCTCTTGGGCGGCAACGATGATCACCGGAAGAATCAGCAGGCTCAACGTCAACGCGCCTGCGATCACGCTGCGGCCAAAGGGGAGCGGGATCTGCAAGTCCACAAACAACAGCGAGATCACCACCCTCTTCGACTGCGAGCCGAATAGACCAAACATTCTCACAAATACCGTCAGCCCCAACATTCCATAGACGATCGACGGCACCCCGGCGAGGTTGGCCAAGTTGACTTGAATGAGTCGCGTGAGCCGCGTTTCGCCGGCGAACTCTTCCAAGTAGAGGGCCGCTCCGACTCCGATGGGGATGGAGATGGCCGAGGTCAGCAAGATCACCCAGAAGCTTCCCCAGATTCCCGCCAGGATTCCCGCTTGTTCGGGAAATCGCGAATCGTAATGCGTCAGAAGACCGAGGTTCAGATGGCCCGCCGCCTGCCAGAAGATACCCGCCAGCAAAACGACCAGCACCGCCAACCCAAACCAGGTCGACAGCCAGCAAACGACCGAAAAGACGCGTTCCTTGCGACGCCGTGTCGTCAGTTGGCCGGCAAAGGTATCCTCATGTGTGTTCATTGATAGACTTCGCGAAAGCGTCGCAGCACCCACTGCGACAAAAGGTTCATCAAGAGCGTGATACAGAACAGCGTTAGGGCGACGGCGTAGAGACTCTTGTACTCGATGGTACCGGCCGGCGCGTCGCCCAGGCTGACGTTGACGATAAACGCAGTCATCGTCTCGACGCTGCGAAAGGGATTCAACGTCAGTGCGGGCGTCTGGCCGGCGGCAATGGTGACGGCCATCGTTTCGCCGATGGCGCGAGAGATGGCCAGCAAAAACGACGCGACGACCCCCGAGAAGGCCGCCGGCAAAACCACCTTCACGGAGACGTCGAACTTTGTCGAGCCCAGCGCGAATCCCGCTTCCCGCAACGCTTGAGGCACGGCCCGCAGTGCCTCTTCGCTCAGAGAAGAGACCATGGGAATGATCATGATGCCCACGACAATCCCAGCACTGGCGGCGTTGAATACGTCGACGTCGAACCCGAGGAAATCCTCGAAGATCGGCTGCAACAGGAACGGCGTGACGAAGATCAGGGCAAAGTACCCGTACACGACCGTCGGGATGCCCGCCAGGACTTCCAACGCCGGTTTGACGATTTGACGTGTTCTGGGCGGGGCATACTCGCTCAAGTAGACGGCGCTGGCCAGCCCGATGGGCAGCCCGATCAGCCCGGCAATCCCGGCGATCAGAGAGGTCCCCGCCAGTAGCGGCAAGATGCCGAAATGTTTCTCGGCAAATTGCGGCGTCCAGCGTGTCTCGGTGAAGAACTCGCTAATGGAGACGTCCTGAAAGAAGACGGTCTCGGATCCGAGGGGCAGAACCGTCTCGCTGATCAACACGAAAATGATACCCAGCGTCGTCACGATCGACAACAGGGCACACAGGAAAAGCAAAAACCGTATGAGCTGCTCTTTTGCCCGGATGAGCGAAAAACGCTTCGTGATGGACTGCTCGGGAGAGGTCGCCGAGAGCGAGGCTGCCAAATTCGTTGATGTCACGGACGGGCCTCTTCCAACCGTTTTCGGGTTTCCGCCAGAGCTTTCTCGCTCAAGCGGACGTATCCGACGTCACTGACCAATGCCTGTCCCTGGTCCAGGTAGTACCTGAGAAACGCAGCCACTTCCGGTCGGTGGAGCGCTTTCTTGCTGACGTACAGAAACAGAGGCCGGGACAGCGGGACGTAGCGGCCCGCTTCAATTGTCTCGTCGGTGGGTGCGACGGCCGCCGATTTGTCCGAACCCGGTGCGACGGCAACAATCTTCAGCTTGTCCTTGTTCTCCACGTAGTAGGCGTAGCCGAAATAGCCCAGCGAGTACTTGTCACCGGCCACGCCGCGCACGAGAACATTGTCGTCGGCGCTCGGCGTGTAATCCGCACGGCTGGCTCCGTCTTCGCCGCAGATCACCTCGGTGAAGTAGTCGAACGTCCCGGAATCCGTGTCTGGGCCGAAGAGCTTGATTTTCTCTTCCGGAAAATTCGGATCGACGTCCTTCCACTTCGTCACGGTGCTCTTGGGCTGCCAGATGGCCTTGAGCTGCTCGACCGTGAGCGCGTCGCACCAATCGTTTTCCGGATGGACGATGACCGAAAGGCCGTCGATGCCGATCTTCAATTCGATGTACTCGACGCCGTTTTTTTTGCAGGCGTCGATCTCTTTCCCTTTGATGGGCCGCGAGGCGTCGTTGATGTCCGTTTCGCCCAGCACAAATTTCTTGAATCCCCCACCCGTCCCTGACGTTCCCACGACCACTTTCACCCGCGGATGCACCTTCTGAAATTCCTCGGCAACCGCCTGAGAAATGGGAAAGACCGTGCTCGATCCGTCGATGAGAATCGTCCCGGAAAGCCGGCCCGATTCCTCACCCTTCGTCGCCGGACCACCCGTACCAGTCTTCACGCCGGCATCCTGATCCTCCACCGTGCAGCCAACACAAAACAGCGCTGGAAACACCATCAGCAACGCGACGCGCACAACCGCCTTCATCGCTCCTACCCTCCAAATGACCTGAGATTGCTCGAACAGTGATTCTCACGCCGGCAAGTGTAGAAGCGAATTGTTAAGTTTTGATGACCGGAATGTTAAAATTCCGTGAAGATTGGCCTTTCTCCCGGCTGGCTATGTTTGCTGGGCCAACGGTAACAGGACGGTAAACGTGCTGCCCTTTCCGGATTCGCTGGATACATCCACGTGTCCGCCAAACACCTGCGCTTGGTGCTTCACAATGGCCAGCCCGAGGCCGGTCCCACCCAGTTCCCGCGAGCGTGCTTTGTCGACGCGGTAGAACCGTTCGAAAATTCGGTCCAAGTGCTCCCGCGCGATTCCGATGCCGGTATCGGCGACCTCAATTCGCGCCCATTTGCCCCCGCTGGTCCACCGCAGGGTCACGCTCCCACCGGCGGGCGTGTAGTTGATCGCGTTTTCGACTAAGTTGTCGAGGATCGTGCGTATCCCTTCTTTCTCTGCCAATACGCAGATCTCGCTGCCGGGAAAGCTGCTCAGGGAGACCCCTGTCGACTCGGCAATTGCTGTGCGTGCTTCGAGACAGTCTCGGATCGTCTCTCCGAGGGCGACGGGATGCACCTCAGACGCGGGCTGGCCCGACTCGATCCGTGCCAGGCTCAGCAGATCAAGGATTTGGGCGTGAAGGCGGTCCGCTTGCTCTTCGATCCGCTGCAGGAAGACGCGGTTGTGGTCCGGATCGTCAATGGCCCCTTCCAGCAGCGTTTCGGTGCAAGCCTTGATGGTCGTCAGCGGCGTCTTAAGCTCGTGGGAGACGTTCGAGGCGAAATCTCGCCGGACGTTTTCCAGCCGCCGAAGCTCCGTCATGTCGTGGAAAACCAGAACAGCACCCGGACACGGATCTCCGGGAAGTCGGCGAGCGACCAGCGCCACCACGCTTTGTGTTCGGGGAAGCTCGAACTCAATTCGCTGTTGCGGCACTTTTTCCAGAACGCTCTCGACAACGTCCTGGATCTTCGGATTGCGGGCGGCCTCCCAGATCGGCCGCCCAATCGATTCACCCGGTGCAAAATCCAGTAGCCGCCGGCTGGCTTCATTCGCGAACAGGATCTGCTGCCGACGATCTACCGCCACAACCCCCTCGACCATCGTGCTCAGGACGGTCGCTAACAGGTCACTGTTCTCCTGCAGCTCTTCCTGCTTTCCCTGTAGCTGTTCGATCCGCGCAGCCAGCTCGGAAGTCATCGAGTTGAACGCCGTCCCCAACATCCCCAGTTCATCATTGTTCGGGACATCGACAGACTGGTTGAGGTTGCCGCCGGCAACGGCTTGAGCAGCACGCGTCAGCGTCGAGAGCGGCCGAATGATCCGCCCCACAATCCCGTACGTCAACACCAGTGCCGCCAAACTGATCAATGCGGCCGTGCCCCAAACCAAACGCTGCACCGAGCCGACCTGTTCGTTGACCGAGTCCATGGGCATCGACACCCGCACGAAGCCCGACGGGTCTTCGGAACCACCGACTCGCAGCGCGTAGTACATCATCGGAATCCCGAGCGTGGGGCTGGTGCGCTGAGAAACGCCGGTCCCGGTGCGCCGCGCTTGCAACAATTCGTCCCGATCGTGATGGTTGTCCATGACTGCCGGGTCTTCGTCCGAATCGCCAACGACGATTCCGCTTTCCGCAACGAGCGTCATACGCGTCTCGTTTTCGCGGCCCAACTTCTTGAGCGTCTCCTGCACAGGACCAATCTGCCCCGAGTCGAACACACCTCCCATGTGGCTGCGAAGCACAACGGCCGAGTCGTGCAGTCGCTGCCGGACTTGTTCAATCACGACGCCTTGCAGCCGTTCGGAAAGAATGGCGACGAAGAAACCCGCCCACACCAGCGAGAGGGCTGCATAGACCAAAAAAATCTTCCAAAACAGACGTGACGAGAACATTGGTATTCCTTCTTGAGGAGCTTCATAACCCTCAAACAATTCATGCAGCTATTGTCGAGTTCGAGGTGCATGGGGACCCGTTTCTTGTTGGTCTGGAGAGACGGTTGTCTCTGCGGCCAGCAAAGCGGAACTAATGCCTGCCCCGATGTTGGACCATTTTTGGACCATTGGCATAAGACGAGAACAAAAAAGGAAGAGGTTGCGAGCATCCGAATGTGCCGAAACCTCTTTTTTTTGAGAGTGCGAGAGGGGGGATTCGAACCCCCAAGGGATTTCTCCCACTAGATCCTAAGTCTAGCGCGTCTGCCAATTCCGCCACTCTCGCTCAACAAGTCGGCCGAGAAGGTTCTGCCGATCGCGGGGACGGCTATCCGGAGAACATGCTCTTGATCCACGGAATGCCGTAGACGACCGCGGCCCAACCGCCACCGAAAATAAGGGCCAGCCAGAGAATCAGGCCGATCAGACCCTTGACGTTCGCCGTCAAGTTCTTGAGCCAACGCCAGCGTTTGCGACGGCGGTCCTGGCGGTCGAGCATTTCAAACTGTTCCTTCAGGCCGCCGGCTTTGGACTCGGCCTTGGCCCGGATCGCCCGCTTCTCGATCAGCGACGAAAACTCTGCATATTGCGCCAAAGGCAGAAGCTTGTCTTTGGCCGAAACCTTCGCTTTGGCTTTCAGATCAAGCACTTCGGTCCTGATGCCCTGTTGGATCTGTACGGTCGACATTTTGGCGATGACCATTTTCCCGGCGGGGTTGGTGTGCTGGACGATCCACATCTTGCCCGTGTCAACCTTCGACGTTTTGGCCTCGGTGCGGGCGGCGTCTTCCGCGGACGTGACCGGTTTGCCGGAGGGTTTCGGCAGACTGGTCGCCGGTCCGGAGCGAGCTGCGGCCAAAGTCCGTCGGGCGGCCACCACCTCACCCGCGTCGATGAAGCTCAGCGACGGACTGTCCAGCTCCAATCCCTGTAGATCGCGAATGATCTCGCTGCAATCCGCATAGCGATGCTGCGGGCTCTTGGCCATCATCTTGTCGATCATCAAATCGAGCCGTTCCGGAATGTCAGGATTCAGACGCCGGGCCGATGTGAATCTGCCTTCTTCTTTGGCCATAATCAATTCCAGCGTGTTGTCGCCTTTGAACGGCAGCTCGCCGGTCACGAAGTGGTACAGCATGCATCCCAACGCATAGATGTCGGTGCGGTGATCGACGTGCTTGGCGTTGCGCGCCTGTTCGGGAGACATGTACAACGGCGTACCCAATCCGGTGCCGCTTTGCGTCATCGAGACGTCTTCATCGAGCGCCTTGGCCAGCCCGAAGTCGGCCACTTTCACCTCCCCCTTTCTCGTGACCAGGATGTTGTCGGGCTTGATGTCGCGGTGGATCATGTTTAATTCGTGAGCGTGTCGTAATGCATCGGCACACTGCAGCACCACGTACAGCGCGTCACCGATGCTGAGCTTGCCCAATTCGTCCATCCAGTCCTGCATGCTTTTGCCGTCGATGAACTCAATCGCGGCGAAATGCACGCCTTTGAAGGAATCGGCGGCGTACACTTGCACGACGTTGGGATGGTGGATTTTGGCCATCGAGCGGGCTTCGCGGATGAACCGCTGGACGAAATTCTGCTTCTTCGCCAACTCTTTGGAGAGCGTTTTCAGGGCGACTTTGCGGTCCAGGCTCACCTGTGTGGCCAGGTACACCTCGCCCATGCCCCCTTTTCCCAGCTTCTTGAGAATCTTGAAGTCGCCCAACTGGGTGACTTTTTTCTTCCCGCCTGCGGCCGTGGTTTTCGCCTGCTGCGGCTTGGGTTTGGGCTGGGCGGCTGCTGATTTGGACGACGCGGGGTCTTTCCCGATTCCGGTCGCCCCCAGGTTGTCCGCAGCACTCCGAGCGGGGACGTTTGTTTCTGCCAGTTCGTCGGCCGATCCGGGGACGTTTGTTTCTGCCAAGTCGTGGGTAGGCGGTGCAGATTGACTCTTGTTCGCGGCGTGTTTGGGGTCCGAACCAGCCATAACAAGACCTCACGATGCTCTGCTTGAACAATCGAAAACAGGACACCCTTTCATTATGCGCCACTGGCAGCGACTGACGCAAACCTAGAATCGGACGCGCCGACGAAAATCAAGAATCGGCGAGGTCCTGTCTCCCAAAGGCCGTGTCCCTGCTGAAACCGGATTCCTGCACGGAAGTGTGTGATCATCCCAATTGCCGGCGCCACCGGCGCTTGCCTGTCTGCCGGACATTTGCTGCAATGGGGCGTCGGCCGGTATGCTTTGCGGCTGACAGCGGACAGACTCTGCTGTTTCCTCGTCTTTGATTTTTCTTGCAGATCATGCGTATTGGCATCGTGAGCGACACGCACGGGCATCTCGAACACACTGCCAATGCGGTCCGCGTATTGGAGGAACAGTGTGTCGAGCTTGTGCTGCACTGTGGCGACGTCGGGACGGCCGACATTGTCCCGTTGTTCGCAAAGTGGCCGACGCATTTCGTGTTCGGCAACGTCGATCAAGATAAGACGGAACTTCGCTGGGCGATTGACCTGGCCGGTCAAACCTGTCACGGCCGTTTCGGCTCGCTGCACCTGCAAGGCCGGCGTGTCGCCTTTCTGCACGGCGACGATACGCACGCGCTGCACCAAGTGGTGACCGGCGACGGGTGGGATCTCATCTGCTACGGCCACACGCATGTGGCTGAACAACATACGACCGGATGCGGCACACTCGTCCTCAACCCCGGTGCTGTGTACCGCGCCCATCCACATTCGCTGGCCGTCGTCGACCTGTCGTCGCTGAAGGCGTCGTTTGTCAATCTGTAACTTACAGGAAACAATCCATGGCCTACCGATTCCCCCGTTGTCAGATCGTCCCGCTGCCGGAACATCAGGTGTCGTTCGAGATCGACGGGAGCGAACGGCTGCGGTGGCATTTCGGCGGCGAGTCTCCGCGGCCGTTTTTCTATCCGCTGCCGGGACCGTCCGGCACGCCGTTGACCCGCATGGGACATCCGGGCGCCGCGAACCACGATCATCATCGCTCCGTCTGGTTCGCCCATCAAAAGGTCTTGGGCATCGACTTCTGGAGCGACCGCACGACGGCACGCATTCGCCAGAAAGAATGGCTGGCTTACCAGGACGGCGACGACGAAGCCGTCATGGCCGTGCGGCTCGGTTGGTACGACGGTCACGATCCGAAGGAACTGCTCACTCAGGAGATGATTGCCGCCGTCCGTCCCGGACCGGACGGTGAGACATTTCTGGAATTGCAGGCAACCTTCGAGCCGCGGGCCGACTCGCTGGAGTTCGGCAAGACCAACTTCGGGTTCTTGGCGGTCCGCGTCGCAAAACATATCTCCGAATACTTTGGCGGCGGGCGGCTGACCAACAGCGACGGCAAGACCGGCGAGCCGGATATCTTCGGCCGGCCGGCAAAGTGGATGGACTACAGCGGCCCAGTCCCGCCCGGAAAATCGAAAGACGAGTTCGAGGGGATCACGTATTTCGACCACCCGTCCAATCCCGGTCAGCCGACGCATTGGCACGTCCGCGAAGACGGCTGGATGGGGGCCTCCGTCTGCATGAATGCGCCGATCATCACCACCCGGAAGAAGCCGTTGGCGCTGCGCTATCTGCTGCACAGTCATCGGGGACCGATTGACGCAAAACGGGCCGAGCAAATCGCCGGGCGCTTCGCCGAATCGCCCGGCTACGAGGTCGTCCGCGCCAACGTCAAGCACCAGCAGTACGCCGTTCGCCGCGTATCGGTTCAGAAGTAGCGATCAGCGATTAGCAGTCAGCTTTCGGCAATCAGTCTTTGGAGCGTGCCTGAAATCCACCATTATGCGCAGTGCTTGCAGCTTTGCTTCGCGAACCTGCGAGTGGCTGGTGGCAGAGTCTTCGATGCCCCAGCGAGTCGATGACCCCAGAACCTGGGGCTTCGCGGACTCAGCCCCAGATGGGGCAGTCAGCATCACTCGAACACCCCACTGGGCTACCGGCAAAAGCCGCACGCTCGAATAGAAGCATGGGCAACACGGTTCTCAACCCCCAAAAAC
>CAZGYE010000152.1:0-13232 GCA_964530165.1 uncultured Planctomycetaceae bacterium | reverse complement strand
CAAGCGACGCCGCAGCATCGGCTTCAAAGAGCCCACCACACCGCCGGAGGCGCTGGACTTCAACATCTGGCTCGGACCGGCACCGATGCAGCCGTATCACGGCAACCTGGTCCATTACAACTGGCACTGGTTCTGGGACACCGGGAATGGCGACATCGGCAACCAGGGTGTGCATGAGATGGACATCGCCCGCTGGTCGATTGCCAGAGGGACGCTGCCCCAAAGCGTCGTCAGTCTGGGAGGTCGGTTCGGCTACAAGGACCAGGGCCAAACCGCCAACACTCAGATCGCGGTCTTCGACTACGGTGAATCGCAGTTGATCTTTGAGGTGCGCGGACTCAAGTCACCCCGGAAGGTCGGCAACTCATTCGTCACTGACGAGGGCACAATTGCCGGCGGCAAGTTCTTTCGGAACGGAAGCAAGACCGGCGAGCCGCTGAAAGGCGTCGAGTACACGCTCGGTCCGGGCGGCGGTCCGTTCAAGAACTTCATCGCCGCCGTTCGCAGCCGCGACCGAAATGACCTCAACGCGGAGATTCTCGAAGGTCATTACTCCGCCGCGTTGTGCCACCTGGCCAACATTTCGTACCGGCTGGGGGAGAAGGCGTCCTTCGACAAAAAGGCCGGCCTGTTCCGCGGCAATCAGGCGGCCAGCGAATCCTTCGAGAGCATGCAAGAGCACCTGGCCAAGGAGAACAGCTTGAAGCTGGCCGATCTGAAGTGCCGGTTCGGACGCAAACTCACCGTCGACGCCAAGACGGAGACGTTCGTCGGCGACGAAGAGGCGAACCGAATGCTGACTCGCAATTACCGCGAACCGTTCGTCGTGCCGGAGGAATCAGTGTAATCCGCCGCACACGACGTTTCCCGCAGAGATACGGGACGCTGCTGCCGGAAGCAGTACTGGAACGAAATGCGGGAGATCGCCGGCCGCGAAGACGTGAGCCTGCTCGGTGTTTCCGGCGCCATGACGATGCACGGTCTCGGCAAATTGAAGGCGGTCTCGCGCGGGACGCTTGCCGGCGTGCGGGTGGCCGGGAGATCGACTAGAATACGATCGGTGCACCGAAGTAAAAGAAGCCGGGACGCGGCAATCATCGGTGTTGTGGGGCAGGCTTTCCAGCCTGCCATTGCGATTGGTAGGCTGGAAAGCCTGCCATTGCCGATTGGTAGGCTGGAAAGCCTGCCATTGCCGATTGGTAGGCTGGAAAGAAGCCTGCCATTGCCGATTGGCAGGCTGGAAAGCCTGCCCCACACTGCATTGCACCTGATATGTCATCGCAAAGAACCTCGGGGGTAGACGACACGTGTCACACGAACGACTGTGGGCGCCTTGGCGGCTGTCTTACATCGCCACCGCAAAGGAGCAGGAATCGGAAGGTTGTTTTCTCTGCCGATACCGCGACGGCAACGACGATGTCCAGGATCTCGTCCTTCTGCGGGGTGAGCACGCGTTGACCATCTTGAATCGGTTCCCGTACAACAACGGTCATCTACTGGTGGCTCCGTTGGAACACAAAGCGGCGCTTGAGGACCTCAACAACGATGAACTGCTCGATTGCATGCAACACTTACAGCGGATGACTCGTGTGATGCGTGAGGTCCTCAAGGCCGAGGGCTTCAACATCGGAGTGAATTTGGGTCACGTGGCCGGGGCTGGGTTGCCGGGACACGTTCACTGGCATTTGGTTCCCCGCTGGAACGGAGACACAAATTTCATGCCGGTCCTGGGCGACGTGAAGGTCATTCCACAGTCGCTCGACGCCCTCTACGAACTGCTGCAGTCAGAAATCTCGCGGTTGGACGCTGAATGAACTCAGGCGCCCAACTGGTGGACATCAGGCGGACGACAGAGTACCATGCACGTCATCTGTTAGTAGCGCGCGACGGCAATCGAATGGTGGGTCGGTTCTCATCCGCATCTTTGAGGCACGCATTCACGTAAAACAGATGCCGTTTCACGGAAAAGACTTTTGGGCTTTGATACTTGGCGGCTCCAGCGGGTTTGGACTCGCCAGCGCTAAGAAGCTCGCTGATTGGGGTATGAATATCTTCCTCGTCCATCGAGACACGCGCGGCGCCATGTTGAAGGTGAAGGAGCACTTCGACGCCCTGAGTAAAACTGACGTCGCGTTCCATGCGCTCAATCTTGATGCTCTGACTGAAAGTGGCCGCACAGAAGTGCTGACGCAGTTGGAGAGTACGATTGGCAACGGGCGAGTCCGTGTTCTCCTGCACTCGATCGCCGCTGGTCGACTCAAACGATTTGCTCCGTCTCAATCCGCGACAACTGGCGATGCGCCCCAGAGCCTGGCAACCGAAGAAGACCTTGCCGCTACCGTCCAGGCGATGGGGTTCAATTTGCTTTCTTGGGTGCAGGATGTCTGCGAGCGCGGACTTTTTGCCGATGATGCACGCGTGATGGCGTTTACCTCTGAGGGGAGTGTCCGGGTTTGGCCGGGCTACGGTCCTGTGTCCGCTGCAAAAGCAACACTTGAGGCGGTCGTTCGATCGATTGCAGCCGAATTCGCCCCGTTCGGGATCAGGTGCAACCTGCTTCAGCCGGGCGTGACGGACACGCCGGCGCTGAGGTTCATTCCGAGTGCGAAAGACATGATGTCCCGGGCCCGAGGGCGCAATCCTTTTGAGCGCCTCACCCGTCCCGAAGACGTTGCAAACGTCGTGGCTCTTCTGTGCATGGATGAAGCGGCCTGGATCAATGGAGCCACATTGCGAGCTGATGGTGGAGAGTTTGTAGTGGTTTAGTCGCTATGCGATACGAAGAGTTCAAAAACAAGAGCAGCTTCAGCAAGACGGAATTGCTGGGGATCGCTAAAGGCAACCTCGTCGACGATCCGCCGGAAGCGGGGCTCGCAGTGCTTCCCTCTCCGCCTTTTCTGATGTTCGATCGCATCACGAGCATCACGAGAGCGACGCGCGACGGCCAGATTGTCGCCCAGCAAGATATCAGTCCCGACGCGTGGTACTTTCAATGCCATTTTGTCGGTGATCCGGTTCAGCCGGGATGTCTTGGCGTGGATGCATTGTGGCAGCTTCTCGGTCTCTACTGCTCGTTGTTGGGAGCCGTTGGCTCGGGCAGAGCGCTCGGCTGCAAAGAGGTCGAGTTTGCCGGACAGATTCGACCGTACGACAAGCAGATCAGCTATGAATTGCAGGTGCACCGATACTCCGCGCTGGAGGGAGGCTCTGGTGTGGCGATCGGTTCCGGACGGGTTCTCATAGACGGGCAGCACATCTACTCCGTCCGCCATCTCAAAGCGGGCGTCTTTCCCGAGATCCGCTACAGTGATTACCCAAATCCCGACTCCCGCTTTGCCTGCGGAGGCAAACGGAGCTATACGTAGGAAGCGGACTCATCTATGGCGTCAGTACGGTTGTTGACATGAATACACCCCGCGTTGTGATCACCGGAATGGGGGTGCTGGCCCCCAACGCCTGTGGTCTGAAAGCATTCCGCGAAGCCCTCTGGTCCATGCGCAGTGGTGTGCGGCATATCGACGCACTCGAATCGCTCGGTTTCGCCTGTCAGGTGGGCGGTATTCCTCAAGGCGTGAAGGAAGCCGCCGCCGACTACTTCACTAAACTTCAGCTTCGCGACATGAATGAGAACATGCTGTTTGCCGGCGTTGCGGCGATCGACGCATTCCGCGACGCCGACCTCATGGCCGCATCGGAATCGATGCCGGCAGACAGCAGGCTGCTAACCGATACGGGTGCAATCATCGGGACATGTGTCGGTGGTGCGGACACGTTCGCGGACCATGTTTATCCAATGGTCACTTCTGGACGAGTGCGACGCCTGCGGACGACCACCATTCAACGGATCATGAACAGCGGAATCAGCGCTACGGTTGCCGGATTGCTGGGGCTGGGGAATCACGTATTCAGCAACAGCAACGCGTGTTGCACGGGCACCGAAGCGATCATCTTGGCCGCTGATCGCATCCGCACCGGCCGTGCCAAACGGATGCTCGCAGGTGCGACGGAAGGCAGCTCTCCTTTCACCTGGGCCGGATTTGACTCGATGCGTCTGCTGTGCCGCAAGTTCAATGACGCCCCCGAGAAGGCTTCCCGGCCGATGAGCGCCACTGCGGCCGGTTTCGTGCCGGCCTGTGGTGCGGCTGTCCTCGTTTTGGAGGAACTCACGACGGCCGTGAACCGGGGCGTAAGAATCTACGCGGAAATTGCTGGTTACGGCGCGAATTGCGGCGGACTGCGAAATGGCGGAACCATGACGGCCCCGAACAGCGGGAGCGCTCAAGCATGTATCCGCGCCGCTTTAGACGACGCCAAGATTAATCCGTCGGACATCGATTACATCAACGGCCATCTCACGGGGACACGCATCGATCCCATCGAGATGCAGAATTGGCAACAAGCGCTTCAACTTGACGCACGAGACCTTCCGAAAATAAACTCCACGAAGTCGCTGATCGGTCATGCAATGTCGGCATCGGGTGCGATTGAGAGCGTGGGAACCGTTCTTCAGCTTGCGAAGGGATTTGTTCACGGGTCGGCGAACTGCGAAGACCTTCATCCTGATATTCACATGTTCGCTGACAGTGTGGCTCGCAATTCGATAAAAATGGACCTGCGAGTGGCAGCCAAAGCGTCCTTCGGATTCGGCGACGTGAACAACTGCATCATTTTTAAGACCCTGGAGGGATAATCAATGGCTCCCCCTGACGCTGAAGTGCTGTTCAAACAAATTGTGGATATCCTTGCGCCCTATGTGCCGGACGAAGACGCGCTGTCACAGATTAGCAAGGAGTCGACATTGCTGGGCGACCTGCGCATCAACTCCGCTCGGCTCATCGACATCGTCCTCGATTTCGAGGGTTCTTTCGACATGGCGATCAGTGACGAACAGTTGGCAGAGTTGAAGACAGTGGGCGACGCCGTCAGCATCGTTCAGCGGCGAGATGCTTCATGATGAGGGCGGCCGTCGACCATTCGGCATGGACAGCGAAATGTGCATTGGCAACGACGTCGTCGACCTGGCAACTGTCGAACACCACAAGCCGGACAGCTATTGGCGCCGAGTGTTCTCACTTGGCGAGTACGAGCAGTATGTGGGGCAGGCTTTCCAGCCTGCCGGCAGGCGGGAAAGCCTGCTTCACTCGGCTCCATCGCATCTCTGGCGCGCTTGGGCCGCGAAAGAGGCCGCATTCAAGATGCTACGACAGGCGGGAATACTCCGCACGTTTGTCCCGTCGCTCCTGAGCTACTGCGATCGAACCGCGCGGATACGGTGTGCCAAATGGACATGGCCGGTTCACGTGAGCCAAAGCGCTCGGCTGGTGTCCGCCGTCGTCTCGGAATCTGTGCGCTATGCGTCGATTGTTGGAGAAATCAGCTCGTTGGCGGCCGCGAAATCTGATCTGTATTCCGCCGCCGAGCTTGAAGAGGGCTCTCTGCATTGGCCTCGCGAGTCAATCGCTGTCCGAGTCTTGGCCAAACGGTATTTGGCGAGGCATTTCCATTGTGCTCCGAGTGCCGTCGTGTTCTCAGCGCCAAACAAGTATTCGCAGCCTCGTGGGAGCATCTGTGGTCGTTCGTTCGACCGGGGACTTAGCTTTTCCCACGATGGCCGTTTCGCAGCAGTCGCGATCAGTGAGCGACTGCTTGGCTGATCGGGCGCGAACCGCAAGTCGGTGCTCGTGCCGAGCCGGCAAAGCCCGCCGGTGGCAGCCGGCGGGATCCACGGGTTGCCACCCGTGGGCTTTCATGCGAAGCGTTTCAGACTGGTTTTTGCTGTCGCCCGATTCCATGGGAGCACCACGATGACTCATGTCACGACCAACGAACCGACGGTTCAGCAGTGATTCGATCCGGGTTCTCTGCTGACACTGTGAGTTGTTTGCACGGCCCTTCGACGATACGATGCGCGTTTGTTCGACGAATAGTGTTTCATTCAAACTCAGCCACCGGCCGTCACATTTCGACGCCGCGAACGAACCCTGCCATGACCTCTGCTGATTCACCCGATCACGGCGGCGGCCCCCTCTTCGAAGCCCCCGATGACGATGCGGCACGTCGTGTGTTTCGGGACCGGCCGAAAAGTCTGACCGACAAGGTCATGTCGGTTCACGAAGCCGTGGACCGGTTCGTCTCTGACGGCGACTATCTGGCTTCCGGCGGGTTCGGCGGCGACCGCATCGCAACGGCCCTGTTGCACGAGATCGTGCGGCAACGGAAACAGGACCTGGGACTTGCCGGTCATACGGCGACGCATGATTTTCAAATTCTCGCGGCCGGCAACGACACGGGTCGCGGTCAGTTGCTGCGTCGGGTCGACGCGGCCTACATTGTGGGGCTGGAGGCCCGCGGCCTGTCGCCGCACGCTCGCCGTGTGGTGGAAAGCGGTCAGATCGAATTGTGCGAGTGGACCAACTACACACTTGCACTCCGTTTTCAGGCGGCGGCCATGGGCTTGCCGTTCCTCCCGGTGCGTAGTCTGGCCGGAACCGATACCTTTCGGCGCAGCGCCGCACGCAAGATCGTGTGTCCGTTTACTCAGAAAACATTATCGGCGATTCCCGCGCTCTGGCCCGACGTGGCCGTCATCCACGTCCACGAAGCCGACTGTTACGGCAACTGCCGGATCCGGGGGACTTCGGTTTCCGACCTCGACGTGGCCCGAGCCGCCAAGAAGCTCATCATTAGCTGCGAACGGTTGATTTCCAATGACGAGATTCGCCGCGATCCGACGGCAACTTCCATCCCTTACTACTGCGTCGACGCGGTGTGTGAGGTTCCCTATGGCAGTTACCCGGGCAACATGCCTTACGAGTATTTCTCGGATGAGGCGCATCTGCGACAGTGGCTGGAAGTGGAAACCGACCCGGTGACGCATCGGCAGTTTCTTGACGATTATCTCTTCGGCGTGCGTGACTTCGCCGAGTATCTCGAACGATGCGGAGGGCTGAAGCGTTTGCAGGAACTTCGCAGGCAGGAGTTGTTTCCGGCAGGATAGCTCGACGATGTCCGATTTCACCCCCATGGAATTGATGATCTGCGCCGCGGCCCGTTTGTTGGAGGACGGCGCGATGGTGGTGGTCGGCACCGGGGCGCCGTGCGCGGCGGCCATGCTGGCGCAGAAGACGACGGCCCCGAACCTGGCGCTGATGTTCGAGGCCGGCGGCGTGGGGCCCCGGCTGCCGCGAATGCCGATCAGTGTCGGCGACTCGCGCACGTTCTACCAGGGGCTGATGGCGACCAGCATGAACGACATCATGGAAACCTGTCAGCGCGGGTTGGTCGACTACTCCTTTCTGGGCGGCGCGCAGATCGACATGTACGGCAACTTGAACTCGACGCTGATCGGCGACGACTACCAGCGTCCCCGAGTTCGGCTGCCCGGCAGCGGCGGAGCAAACGATTTGGGGTCGTTGTGCTGGCGGATACTGGTCATCACGCCGCACGATCGTCGGCGATTTGTCGAGCATGTCGACTTCATCACCACGCCCGGTTTTCTCGACGGGCCCGGCGCGCGCGAAACGGCCGGGCTGCCGCCCGGCACGGGTCCGCATCGCGTCATCACCGATCTGGCTGTTCTGGGATTCGACGAGGAGACAAAACGCATGCAGGTCGAATCGCTGCACCCTGGCGTGGCGTTCGACGAAGTTCAGGACCAAACCGGCTTCGAGCTGCTCGCCAAGGATCCGCTCGACACCACCGCGGCTCCCGACGAAAAGCAGCTCGACATCTTGCGCACCGAAGTCGATCCGCACCGCTACATCATCGGCCGCGCCTGATGCGCGGTAGTTGCGTAGGTCAGGCTCCTGCCTGACGGAAGAGCCGAGCAGTCCACTTTGTCTTGGGGAACGCAACACCGGTGCGCAGCTGGGCGGCAGGCGGGAGCCTGCCCTACAGTCTACTACGCGGCTTTGGCGGCGGGTGCGGAGGCCAACCGGTCGAGAATGACGCCGGCTGCTCGACCGGTCGCGCCGGTTTGGGCGAAATGGTCCCGCACCTCGACAAGTTGGTCGGCCGAGAGTTTGAGCATGTGTGGATCGCTCAACCAGCCGTTGAGGATCCCGCTCATGACTTCGACATGTCGCTTCGGGCGTCCGAAGATGAGAAACTCCGGCAGGACGGTTCTCTCGGACATCAGGTTCGGCAGCGTGATGGACTTGACCGTCAACAACAGCCGGGCCATCACGTACCAGAACCAACTACTCATATAGATGACCACGGCCGGCGTGGCCCGGGCCAGCATTTCTAAGCTCACCGAACCAGAGACCATCAGACAGCATCCCGCTCGATCGATGATTTCCGGGGTCTTGCCAACGAAAAAATGGACGGGCAAAGGTTGAGTGTCGAAATCGCGTAGGTCAGGCTCCTGCCTGACGGAAACCGCTGGGCGGCAGGCGGGAGCCTGCTCTACGGTCTCTCGGCGCTCAACTCTCGACTGCTCCAACCGCAGCCGCTCGCGACAGTACTGCTGGTGGGACGGTTTGTAGCACGCGACGAGAAATCGGACATTCGGATGCTGTGTGTACAGCTTCCGCATCACCTGCAGCATGACCGGCCAGTTGCGGGTCACTTCATGGCTCCGCGATCCCGGCAGGATGCCGATCTCGTGATACTCGCCGGAAGACCAGTCTTTGCAGAATTCCCGGTCCAGCCGATATTCGGCCACTTCGTCGAAAAACGGATGTCCGACGTAGTCCACGCTGATGCCGCGCTCGGCGTACCACTGTTTCTCGAACGACAGCCCACACAAAACGTGGTCGACGAATTTCCTCATCCGCTTCACCCGCCACGGCCCCCAGGCCCACAACTGCGGCGGCAAATAGTAATAGACCGGAATACCCGCTGCTTTCGCCTTGCGGGCGATCCACCAGTTGAAGCCCGGAAAATCGACAAGCACGACGGCGTCCGGCGACGATTCGCGGAAGAAACGCCCAGCCTGCCGAACGAGTTTGTAAAACCGCCACAACAACGGCACGATGCGCAGAAGGCCCATCACCGCCAGGTTGGTCAGCCGATAGTGCAGCCGGCAGCCCGCTTGTTCCATCAACGGCCCGCCGTAACCCGTAAACCGCAAGTCTGGCCTGCGACGCTTCAATTCTTGAATCAGATGAGCGGCGTGCTGATCGCCACTTGGTTCGCCGACAGAAAAAAATATTTGCATCAGCTTCCACCGGCGAAATGTTGATCGGTTTGGGTGCGCTTCGGCCCGACCGGCGCGGGCGGAAGGTATTGGTTGGAAGGGGGGTTCGTCAAGAGCGATTTTGCCCGACCACGGTGCAGGTTTTTCCCCTCGATCGGCTCAGATTTGGGTAACTAGGAATTGTAGGCAAGGTCACTCGTTCGCGGGAATTCCCCGATTTACGTCGACATCACCCTGATTCCTTTGATGTTGGAAGCCCCAACAACGTAGAATGAATACGCACGAGTCCAGTGCGGTTGTCCCAGCCGCCGGCAGCACATTTCCCTTGATCGCTGGGATGCTGACATGACAACGAACTCATTCCCACAAACGGCCTTCATGAACGACCAGGTTGTCGCCGAACCGCAGCAGAAGTTGAACGTGTTGAACCAGAATCTCACGGAGGTGATTCGCGGTCAAAGCGAGTGCATCGAAATCTTGGTGGTGGCTTTGCTTTCCGGTGGTTCGGTGTTGTTGGAGGACGTACCGGGGGTCGGCAAGACGACGCTGGCTAAGGCGCTGGCCAGATCCATCGACGTTTCGTTTCGGCGTGTGCAGTTCACACCAGATTTGCTGCCGACAGATATCCTTGGTTCGTCGATCTACAATCCGGTCGACGGGTCGTTCAATTTTCGTGGTGGGCCGATCTTTTGTAACGTGCTGCTGGCCGATGAAATCAACCGTGCCTCGCCCCGCACTCAGTCGGCGTTGCTGGAAGCGATGAGCGAAGGACAGGCCACCATCGAGGGAACGCGGCATATTCTTCCGTCTCCGTTCCTTGTGCTGGCAACGCAAAACTCGGTCGAGTTCCACGGGACCTACCCGCTGCCGGAGGCTCAGCTCGACCGCTTTTTGGTGCAACTGCATCTCGGCTATCCCGAATTGGAGACCGAGGTGGACATCCTCTACGCCCAGGTCGAGACGCATCCCATCGACGATCTCAATCCGGTCCTGACCAAACAGGAGGTCCTGCTCTTGCAGCAGATGGTCAAAGGGGTCCGCGTGGAAGAGAGTGTGGCGAGATATCTGGTCGAAATCGTGCATCGAACGCGCGTCGATCCCCGGCTGAAGCTGGGTGTCAGCCCCCGCGGATCGCTGATGCTGTTCCGCGCCGCACAGGCGGCAGCGTTTGCCGAAGGGCGAGATTACGTGCTCCCCGATGACGTGCAGCGCTTGGCTCATTTCGTGCTGCCGCACCGCATCATTCTCACCTCCAAGGCAAACTACGGCAGCACGTCAAAACAACAAATCGTCGCCGAGATCATCGAGCAGGTGAGAGTTCCGACATGAGAATGCGCCCACCGAACCTCTCTTGGTTGCTGAGGATCGCGTGGTTGCGCTGGCGCGACGATATCACACCGGCGGCAAAATACCTCTTTGCCGGAGTGGTGTTGGCGGTCGTCGGAACGATATCGGTCGCCATTCCCGTCTACCAGATTTTCTGCGCGCTGGCGGCACTCTTAGGTGTCGCCGAAATCGCCGGTTTTGTGTTTCGGCCCAAAGTCTCGATCACTGGCCGGCTGGCGGAAAAGACGAGCGTCGGTGAACCGGCGACGGGCGAATTCATCGTGACCAACCTGGCGCGGCGGCCGGCGTACGATTTGGCGCTCGGCTTCTTCGACCTGCCGGTCTACTTGACAGAGCACGACGCGGGGCGGACGGTTCCCTTCTTGCCGCGCGGCGAATCGGCCACGATACCGGTGACCCTCGGACCTCGACGGCGCGGCTTGTACGAACTGCCGCCGTTGCGGGCCCGGAGCACGTTTCCATTCAACCTGGCGCGCAGCGGCTCGTCGCGGCTGCCGATGGGATCATTGATGGTCCTGCCGGCTTTCCATCCGGTCGCGGGACTCGACATTCCCCCGAGCACGCGCTATCAGCCCGGTGGCATTCGGCTGACCTCGAATGTCGGTGAATCGCCCGAGTACATCGGCAACCGCGAGTACGTTCCCGGGGAACCGGCGCGTCGGCTCGATTTCCGATCGTGGGCCCGGCTGGCCAAACCGGTCGTCCGGGAGTATCAAGAAGAGTACTACTGCCGAATCGCACTGATACTCGATACGTTCGTGCCCGCGGGCCGAAAGGCCGGCCGCGACGGTTTCCCCGATCTGGAAGCGGGAGTGAGTCTGGCCGCCTCGGTGGCCGACGCCCTCGCGGGCGGCGAATACATCATCGACATCTTCGCGGCGGGCAGCGATCTGTATGTGTTTCGCGCCGGCAGACACACGGCCCACTTCGAGAACGTCTTGGAGATTCTCGCCTGCGTCGACGCCTGTCGGGAGAATCCGTTCGAAACCATCGTCCCGGCCATCGCCGATGAGCTGCACAACATTTCCACGACGCTTTGCATCTTTCTCGATTGGGATCGGTCGCGGCGGCGGCTCGCCCGCGCGGTGCTGGAAGCCGGTTGCCGGTTGAAGGTGCTCGTCGTCCGCGACGGCGATACGACCGATCCGCTCGACGCCGGCGACGACGGCGATATTTCTCAGTACACGCCAGCGCAGGTTCGCGAGGGAGGCCTCGAACTGCGATGACCGTCCAACGGATTCTTGGGTTCCTGCTCATCGGCCTGCAAGCGGCCTCGTTGGGCTATCTGTCGAAGACGCTGGCCTTTCCGCTGACCGTGGCCGCAGTTGCTCTGTTCGGCGTCTTCTCGAAAAAGCGATTTCAGTGGAATCGACAACAGAAGTTTTGGTTGATTGCCGCACTGGCTGTTTTGTTCTACGCGAAATACACGGTGGCCCCGCATGAAATTCGGCTCGATGCGATTTTCATTCGCTCGCACCTGGCTTTGGTTGTCGGACAGTTTCTGATGGTGCTCGAGGCGGCACAGTTTTTTGTGCGGCAAGGCGAAGATCGTTTGCCGCTCTGGCTGCCCGGTTTGGGGGCCGTCGCGCTGGTCTGCGTTTTGGACTTGCGGGTGATGAGAACCGAGCGGCTCGTCA
This sequence comes from uncultured Planctomycetaceae bacterium, assembly GCA_964530165.1. Classification (GTDB taxonomy): domain Bacteria; phylum Planctomycetota; class Planctomycetia; order Planctomycetales; family Planctomycetaceae; genus CAZGYE01. The sequence continues at coordinate 1,109 of CAZGYE010000152.1, read as the reverse complement.
CGCACATTTTAGTGATCGGCTTCACGTCAGTGGCGGCTCTGTATTTTGGATCGAGCCGCACGCCGCTCCCCAATGTGTCCCGCAGAGGACGTTTGAGCCGAGCGGTCGCGAGCGCCGTGGTGCTCGCTGTGGTGGCGGTGACTGCGTGGCTTTCGGCGAGTGGACTGTATCGCTATGAACGCCAGATCGAAGGGTGGATTGCAGAGTTCGTTCCCACCCTGCTCCGCTCCCGTTCGTTGATCGGCTTTTCGCGTCAGGCCCGTCTGGGCAGCATCGTCCAGAGGCAAAGTTCCGCCTCGAATCGAATCGCGTTGCGCGTCTACGCCGAACAATTACCGGGGTATTTGCGTGGACAGGCTTTCGACCGCTTCGATCATTGGGAATGGCATGTGGCCGGCCCTCAGAAACCTGTGTTTCCCATGAACCGGCTGCCGCGAGGAATTCAACGTCCACCGAACGGCCAGAACCTGTTTGCCGTCGACCGTGCTTCGGCGTTCCAGTGGCGGACACTCGAGATTTGGCCGCACGCGACCTTGGACAGTGCAATGTTCACGCCGCTTCGGACGACGCACCTTCAAGCAGCGGCAACGAAGGTCCAGGTGAATGTGCATCGAATTGTCGACTCCGACGAGTTGATTGCCGGTTTCCCATACACGGCATACGTTCCAAAGGACAACTCGCAGGAAATCCCGCCCCGGCCGCTCTCGGCAACCCGACGCAAACAACTGACGGAGGATTTGACCGACGGGAATTTTCGCGTGCGCAAACTGGCGGAAAGAATCTTCGCCGGTTGTCAGAGCACCGGCGAGAAAATCGCGGCGGTGCAAGACTATTTTCGATCTCATTATCAGTATTACCTGGGCGTCACGGTTCCAGATGGTGTCGAGGACCCGCTGACCTGGTTCCTGCTTGAGAAGCCGGCTGCTCATTGTGAGTATTTTGCTTCCGGGACGGTGGCGTTGCTGCGGCTGGGGGATGTGCCTTGCCGGTATGTGACCGGCTTCGTCGCTGCCGAGGAAAATCGATACGGCCACTACTGGGTCGCCCGCAACAAAGATGCGCACGCATGGGCCGAAGCGTACGATGCACGGCGCGGGCGGGCGCCCCCC
>CAZGYE010000151.1:0-13236 GCA_964530165.1 uncultured Planctomycetaceae bacterium | reverse complement strand
TAGCGGCGTAAAACAAGCCCCGTCCGGAGTCCGCCACTCCTGGGCCATCGCAAAGGAAGTAAGAAATACCTACATTGCGCGCATCGGGGTGAAGGAAGGAAGTTTCCGATAGCCCTTGTTTTCCAGTGTTTCCGCCGACCTTCCTTCACTTCCTTCACCCCGGATTCCTTCACCCTTTTCTTCACCTTCCTTCCCCGATTTCGGGTTTTCTTCACCGCCTCATTCATGGCAGCCACCCTCCCTTTCTTCACCCGCAGCGTTTCCTTCACCAATGAACCGGTAGTGGATGCCGGATCGGCCAGTCGTTCTCGCGGCCACGGATTCGATGTCTCCGCGTTGGATCATCGTTTCGATCAGGTCGCGAAAGTCCTTCGCCTTCATCTTCATCCGTTTGAGCAACACCTGGTGTGGCAACGTCCGGTTCGGTGCGTCGCGGAGCTTTTTGACGAGCCGGAGGCACTCGGCATGAAACGGATTGTCCGCCACGTGCCCCTGTGCCATGAACAGCATCCGCCGCGTCTGGTGTATGACGAAGTCTGTCGCCCAGCGAACGGCATCGACGGAGACTGCCGGATTGATGTGGTTTTCGCTCACCGAATACAGCAGCGCCAGTTTCCGGATCTGTTCATGGACCCGGCCCCAAACGGTCGTTCCGACCGGGTCGCCTCGGGCCTCGGCCTGGGTATATTCGGACTCGGCCTGTAGACGGGAATCGGTGAGAAGCTGCCGGGCCGGCTCCGTGGCCGGTACGACCTTTGACTGAGGATGCCAGTTTTCGAGGTTTCCCGTGCCGGGCCGGAAGTCGGCCCACCACTGTGCCGTCTCGATGACGTGAGAAGGCGGGTCAATGATTCCGGGGTCCTGCCCCACACTCCGACGACCGCTTTCAACGATCAACATGCGGGCGAAAAAGCCGTTCGTCAGCATCCGTTCCGACAGCGCGCTGTAATAATGCGTCGGAATTGCCGTGCCGTAGACCACCAGACAGGGCTGGTCGATCACGCCGGGCGGTTCCCTGCCCGCCTTGCGACGCATGGGATAGATGCTGTTGGCCGATGAATACATCGTCAGCAGCGTGCCGAGGATGTTCTCATGCCGGGCATCGCGGGCCTTGTTGATCGACTGCAAGAGGCCATCAATCTCGTCGGTCTGAAAGAGCAGCGACGGATTCATGAACAGCGCATCCTGAATCCCTTCCCCGCTGGCGAACTTCTCGCCGAGCGCATTGACCAAACCGACTCGGTGCAGGATCGCCGTGTTGACCTTCCGCGGCCAGTCCTTGCCGACCGCCGAAAAGGCCAGCGCCAAGAGATAGAGGTTCGTCCGGTTGTCGGCTTCATCCCGTACCTTGCGGCCGGCCAGGAAGGCCTGCAGGGCCAGTGCCCCGCAGAACGCCAGGGCACGATTGGGATACGGTGATGTCGCCAGGCAGTGCTCCATCACGGCCGCGATGAAGCCGGGAACGCGCAGCAATGCTTCGGGCAAGGGACCGGGATCGATCAGTGCGGGAACGGCATTCTGTTCGTTCTCCGTTTGTTCGGTCCCGAAGTCCTGCACAAAATGGTTCTCGACCAGCGCAACCGAGACCTCGTCCGGAGGATACCGCGCGATGCTGCTCGCAATCCGCCGGACTTCGCGATCGCCGAGCGACGGAACGCACCGTTCGGCGTTGGCGCGCTGGAGAGCGGCCAGAATCTCTGATTGTGACATCCCGACCCGGCGCATCGTGCCCGCCAGTCGCGCCAACGTGGCGTTCCGCTGACCACTTGGTATTTTGTTCGCCTCCGGCGGACCGGCCGCGACGTCGGCGAACGTCGGGCCGCCACAGGCGGTTTGTCGGGACGTCGCCAACGTGTCGAGCCATTCGCTCAACCAAGGCGGAGGCTCGGGAAGCTTCTCGGGGGGATCGTCCAGCGCCATTCCCTCGGCCCACCGGTACGCCTTGCCTCCGGCCAGCACCGAAGGGGAAACGACGACGTAACCGCCATCGGCCCGTGTATCGACATGGGGGGCGATCCGGCCGGTCGTGTTCCGCCAGTGGCGGCCGGCCGGTTGGCGAAAGATATAATGCCGGCCCCCATTGGCGGTCAGCGCGAGGGGCCCTGACGCCAGCTCGAGTTGCCGATCGGGGTCATCGGCCAACCAGGTGCTTTCCGCATCGACGTCGATGACTACCAACCCGCCCGTCGCGATCGCCACATTGGCGCTGGGGCGTTCGGTCCACCAGGCTTCGAGCTGGCCGGGATCGGTTGTCGCGTCGAGATGTCCATGTTCGGTGAGCGGCGTCTTCGTTCCCGGCGCGCAGGGGAAGACCGGATAGCCGACTTCGGCATACCTCAAGGCGGCGTATCGCACGTCGTTCCTGTTTTCCATTAGCCAAGGTCCTGGAGCGCCCTCAACAGGCCGGTCTTGACGACCTTCGGTGAAGTAATACAATGTAATTACACCGCATTCCGACAGGAGAGGGCCCGATGCAGATTGATCTCGTCAAAATCGGCAACTCGCAAGGAATCCGCCTGCCCAAAGCCGTCATTGAACAGGCCGGGTTGACTGCGGAGCTCGAGTTGGAGGTTTCCGAAGGGTCCATCACGATCCGCGCTGCCAGACGCCCGCGCCAAGACTGGGAACAGGCGGCCATCGCGTGCGCCGAATCGGGCGGCGACCGACTCGATGATTGGGATGCGACCCTCTCTGATTTCGCCGGAGAATGGTGATGAAGCGTTTCGAGGTGTGGCTGGTCAACCTCGACCCGACCATCGGCAGCGAAATCAGGAAGACGCGACCGGCCGTTATCGTCTCCCCGGACGAGCTGAATGCCCATTTGCAGACGGTCGTTGTCGTCCCGTTGACAACCGGCCGTGACTATCCGTTTCGTGTTCCGACACGAGTCCAAGGCAAGAAAGGCGTCGCGGCCGTCGATCAGATTCGGACCGTCGATAAGCGACGACTGGTCAAGAAAGTCAGCACGCTGCGTGGCAAGACGGCCGAACGAGTCTTGGATGCACTCTCTGAAATGTTCGCCCTGTAGATTCAAAACGGAACCTCCTCCAGATCGACGTCGTCCCAGATCGGACTCGGTTCCGGCATTTCTCCCAGCTTGTAACCGACGATGCGGTCGTAGCGCTCGCCGGCGATGCTGCGGACGGTGATCGTTTCCGTTGGAGCCAGCGCACCGACTTCGGCCAGTTCGACCGCCTGTTGGGCTGTGTCGGGAACCGGATCGGGCGACCGTCCCTTCCACCACAGCACCGCTTTCTGCCGCGCGTAGCCGGTGTGCTCGAAACAGATGAATTCCGATTGCCAGTGGTCGAGTCCTAATCGGTAATCGACCCGCATGGAGCGTGGCGCATCCTCGGGCGCGTCCCGTTTCTGATGCACGGACCATGTCGTATCACGGACTTCGTATTCAATATCCGTGACCTGTCCCGACAGAATCCCCGCGCTGGTCGGCTTTTCGTCGTGCCGTTTGTGGTCAGGCGGCGGAAATTCGTAACCGCAGTCGGGGCAGCGGGTATAGCCGGCGGCGATCACCGAGCGGCATTCGGGACACTGTTTGGCCGGCGCGGCTCCATCACCGCGATCGTCCCGTTTTTCGATCTCAATGGCATCGACCGGCCCGTGTCGCAGCACGTTGCCGCCGAAGTCGAGCACCAGACAATTCTGCTTGCCGGGATGCAGTCGGAATCCACGGCCCACCATCTGGTAATACAGGCCCGGCGAGAGGGTCGGCCGCAGCAGGACCACGCAATCGACGTTCGGCGCATCAAAACCGGTCGTCAGGACATTGACGTTGCACAGGTACTTCAGTGGCTTCTGTTCGAACAATTTGTCCGACCGATCGCCGCGGAACCTCGCCAGCAGTTCGTCACGTTCGGCCGTCGGCGTTTCGCCGCAGACGAAACCACATTCGACACCGTGCGTTTCCTGCAGGATGCGAGCCACATGGCGGCCGTGATGAACGCCCGAAGCAAAAATCAGTACACTCTGCCGATCGCCCGTGTACTTCACAATCTCTGCGCAGGCCGAACGGACCAGATCGTCGGTATCCATCAGGTCTTCAACCTCGCCGGCAATGAACTCACCGCCCCGGACGTGCAGCCGCGTGGTGTCGATTGCTTCCTTGCCCGCTTTGGTAATGAGCGGAGAGAGGTAGCCGTCCCGGATCAACTCCCGCACGCCGACTTCGTAACAGACGTGGTTCAGAAAATGATCCGGCGTGCAAATCAGGCCATCCTTCATGCGGTACGGGGTCGCCGTCATGCCGATCACCCGCAACTCCGGGTTGACGACGCGGGCGCCCGCCAGGAATTGCCGGTACATCCCGTCGCCATCGGGCGGAATCATGTGGGCTTCATCGACGATGACGAGATTGAAGGCATCCAGTTCACAGGCCCGTTTGTAGACCGACTGGATGCCGGCCACGATCACCGACTGTTTCGTGTCACGCCGTTTGAGGCCCGCCGAATAGACGCCGAATTCGACCTCCGGACAGATCGCCCTCAGTTTGTCGGTGGCCTGTTCGAGCAGTTCCTTCACATGCGCCAGAATCAGCACGCGGCCGTTCCACAGCGAAACGGCGTCGTGACAGATCGAGGCGATGACCGGGGTCTTGCCGCCGCCGGTCGGAATCACGACGCACGGATTGTCCTCCCTGGTTCGCAGATGCGTGTAAACGGCATCGATCGCTTGTCGTTGATAAGGTCTCAGTTGCATAGGCGTTACTCGTCGCTGAGAAGTTCTCCGTTGAGCCACTTGCGGCCTCGCTGCTTTTTCAATTCCGCTTCGCTGATCCGGATGCGGGCGTTGATCCGGGCGCACGGCTCGCAGATGCGATTCCCGGCGTGCGCCGAATCGAATAGCTCATGGCATTTCAGGCAGGTGCGTTGTTTAGCTTCCATGCCAGCGTCTCGCGGCCAGTCATCCTCTGCGGGTTCTTCATCGCTGGGGGCATCCAGAATCACCCGAACTTTCCCCTCCGGCACCACGTGTTGTCGCTGAACGAGGAGACAATCGATTTGCGAGTCGTCGTGATACGCAGCGCCATGTTCGAGCGCATCGAGTAGCGACTTGATGATGTTGTCGAGATCGCGTCGCCGCCGATCGGGCGGATAGACTTTGATCCAGACCGTGAGCGGACCGGGCAGTGGTTTCACACCCATCGCCGCGAGGATCGCCATCACCTCCTTGCGAAAGCGACGTCCCTCACGGCTGATGAGTGTTCGCGGCCCGACCCGCCTCCAGTAATGATTGATGGAGGGCGGATAGGGCAGTTCGAGTTCGAGCATCCGGTTCACCTTTTCCAGGGAGCGGTCTGATTCGGAGCCGCAGCCGGGGCTGCCGGCGATTCCTTCTTGGAATAACCCTTGATCTCATTGACGATCTCGCCCGTGTCGTGGCGCGTCTTGCACCGCACGCGGATCATCAACGGCAGGTTGTGCAGCTCGACGGAATCGCGCGGTTTGGTCACACCGACCGCCCGGCAGATGGCCGACAGCTCCGATTGAGCGATTTTCACCGCCGTGGCGTTCGGGTTGTTGAGATTGAGCCTCGCCCAGAGAAAACGGTTCTTGTATGGTCCGGCGATGACCTGAAACGTCAGCTGCAGGTAACTGCCGGTTCCCGCTTTGGTCGGTTTGAATTCCGATTCCGTGATGACCGCCTCGTACCTGCCGGCGGGCAGCGGCTCGAAATCGGTTGTCGGTTCCACGTTGTTGGCATCGAAGCCATTCAGATCAGCCATTGGTTTCTCCTGTTGGTTGATGGTTGGGGTCGGTGAGGGCCGCCATGAAGGCGTTCCAGGAAAGCGGAAGTTCTTCGGCGATCCCGTAACGGTTCTTGGCGATACAGGACGGACCGCCGACGCAGCGCAGAATGCGTTCGCCTCCGCCGGTCCCTATCGCGCTGGCGATCGTCCGCGTGCGATTGAAACCGGCGTCTTCGCTCTGCGTGCGAAACTTGCGGCTGGCGAACAGCACGGCGTCGGACCACTCGCAGACGAGCGCTGCCGCGTGTTTGTGCAGCCGGGGCGAATAGCGGTCGTAGGCGCTCGATTCCGGGTCCTCAAACTTCTCGACTTTCGAATGGGCAATGCCGATCACGACCATGCCCCGCTCGTTTCGCAGCAGGTTGAGCGTGTCGAGAATCTGCCGCCAGTACGTCAGGGCGTGCGTGTAGCCTTTGGCGTAGCCGCCATCGACTTTTTCGATCGAGGTCACGTTGTGCTGTTTGCACAGCGCATCGAAGATCAGCCGTTCCAGCCAGTCGAAACTGTCGATCACGACGGTCTGGTAGTCATGCGGCTCGGAATAGAGTTCCGCCAGCGCGGCCTGGACCTCTTCGAACGTCGTCGCCAGCGGAAACTTGTCGCACTCGATTTCCGCCAGGCCGTCTTCGGTCTGCACAAAAATCGGTGCAGGTGCCTCCGAGGAGAACGTCGATTTGCCAACCCCTTCGGTTCCGTAGACGATCAAACGGGGTGGCATCGGCTGTTTGCCACGCTGAATCTGTTCAAGCAACTTCATGGGGACACAGTTCCTTTTCGGGTTCGGGTTGATGGGTGTGTGATGAAACACGTTCCACGCGGAATGCCTCTTCGCCAAATTCACGCAGCAGAAGGCCGGTGAATACCTGGACCACGGCCGCGCCGACCTCCTTCGATCCATCGACGACGACCATCTGGTGGTCGGCATCGACGTGATAACCAAAGTCGAGTCGGACTCGCGTCGTTCCAAACAATCCCTCCGCCGCGAACGTCGCCAACTGCAACGTCATCTCGGCTTCATCGAGAGGGACATCGTTCGAGAACGAAAAACGGAACACGCCGGCGGTCATGTGGGTCACTTTCTGGAAGTTGATTTGTGTGGTCTTCCCGTAGTTACCTATGCCGTCGGCGTGCCCCGCTGCGCGCGGCGTTCAGTTTTTTTCCAGTCCGGCCTGCGCAAAGTGCTGCCGAATCCGGTCCATCGCCGCGTCGAACCGGCGACGCGACAACTTCAGTTCCTGCTCGGTTTCCGCGCGGTTGCGTTCCAACAGCGAACGACAAACGTCCTGCAATTCCTGCGGAAGAGAGGAGAAGGCTGAGGAAACACTCTCGAGCAGTTCGAACATCTCAACATCGGACGGACAATCAACTCCCGTTCGCCGTGCGAGGTCGGCAATCGAGATCAGCATCCACAGCGGCTCGGGCGGACCGTCAGGCTGCTCCACCTTCTCTTCCAGCGACTGCACTTCGACGTCACCGGCGGGGCGACGTTTGATGCGACCTCGCTCCCGCACCAGCATCGCTGCAGCTGAGTTCACGACCCGATCGATGAACGTGTTGAGCGATGCACGATCGGGGTTGAAGTTGTCAGCCTGACTCAACAGGTACAGGGCCAGATCCTGCTCGATGTCGTCCTGATCGGACCGGCAAAAACCGGGACGGCGAACCAGCTGCTTCGCCTTGACGCGAATCAGTGTCCGCGCGTACTCAGTGACGATCCCTTGGGGATCAAACGAATTGGGCATGACTGCCTCCTGCCGGAGGCAGCCACCACGGGCGGTCCGTCGCTACGCGAAGAAGAACTGTGCTGCGGCCGCCAGTTGGCCGCAGTTACCACACAGCCGCGGGTGCGAGTCCGCCGAGATTGTCCTCCGGCGGAAGCGGGGCGCCACAACTCGTGTGGCAATGCCACAAAGCGTGTGGCATTTGCGACGATCGGGTCTTTTCAGGGAACAGAGTCGCGTGGTCCGTCAGGCATTCGCGCGCAGCACCGCGCGCCGACGGCATACATAACCTTGGGGGAGCGTGATGAACGTTCCGATTCACGAATTCCTTGAGGGGACCGATTCATGCCGACTCTTGCTGTTTCTCCCGTCAGCGACCTGACACCCGAAGAACGCCGTGGTCAGGTCGCTGCGATTCTCGCGCAAGGGGTTGTTCGTCATTGCCAAATCGCCGAACGGACCAATCTCGGCCAATTCTCCAAACCTTGCGGCACGGGCCTTGAGCTTTGCTCGGAAACGAGGCTCTCTGTGTCTCACGGTCTCAAAACACGAGACCCGGAATGCGAGGTGAACGATGGACGAATCACGTGAAAGTTGTCTTGCCGCGATCCTGGCCCGTGGACTGATTCGCGTTCGGCAATGTGCCGAACGGGCGGGAACCTGGAAACCGCAAGGCAACGACCAACCCCAACCGACCGCTGCAGATCACCGATTGGAAGATCATCCGGCAGCGGACAGAGAGAAAGGAGAACAGCCATGAACGAAACTGTCGCGGCCGAGATCGCTTGGCTGGAAACGATGTCGGTCAATCAGCTTGCCCGGCGCTATGAAGAACTGATCGGCGAAGAGTGTCGCAGCCGGCACAAACGGTATCTGATCCGCCGCATCGCCTGGCGACTGCAAGCCAACGCGGAAGGCGGCTTGACGGAACGCGCTCGCCAGCGAGCCGAAGAACTGGCCGACGATGCGGAGATTCGCGTCACGCCCCCGCGCGAGAAAGAGTCGAATAGTGGATCACCGGCCACGGTCAAGATGAAAGCCAGCCGTGATCCCCGTCTGCCGCCGCCCGGCAACTGGATCGAACGCGAATACAAGGGACAGATGATTCGTGTGCTGGTTGTGGCCGACGGTTTCGAACACGAAGGCAAGCGCTATCGTTCGCTGTCGGGCGTCGCCAAAGCGGTCACCGGTTCCCATTGCAACGGATTCCAGTTCTTCCGATTGTGGAGGGACAAATGAACCGCAACAAGAAACCCAAAACGCCGGCGGTTCGCTGCGCCATCTACACCCGCAAGTCGTGCGAGGAAGGCCTCGATCTCGAATTCAATTCGCTCGACGCCCAGCGGGAATCGGCCGAGGCGTTCATCGCCAGTCAGCAGCATGAGGGCTGGGAATGTCTGCCCGAGCACTACGACGACGGCGGTTTCTCCGGCGGCAAGATGGATCGGCCGGCGCTCAACCGCCTCATGGCCGACATCGAGGCCGGCAAGATCGACTGCGTGGTCGTCTACAAGGTGGACCGTCTCAGCCGGTCGCTGCTCGACTTCTCCCACATCATGGAAACGTTCGATAACAACGGCGTCTCGTTCGTCTCCGTCACCCAGCAGTTCAACACGACGCATTCGATGGGCCGGCTGACGCTCAACATCCTGTTGTCGTTCGCCCAGTTCGAGCGGGAAATCATCGGCGAACGCATCCGCGACAAAATCGCCGCCCAGCGCCGCAAAGGGAAATGGGCCGGCGGCGTACCGGTGCTGGGCTACGACGTCGACCGCTCCAGCGCCAGCCCTAAGCTCGTCATCAACGCCGAAGAGGCGGTTCGCGTGCGGCGGGTTTTCAGCCTGTACCTGGAACTCGGTTCGCTGTTGCCGGTGGTCGAGGAAGTCACCCGTCGCGGTTGGTGCAACAAGCAGTGGAAGACAAAGAAGGGACTCTCTCGCGGTGGACGACCGTTCGACAGATGTTCGATCTACCACCTGCTGACCAACCCCATCTACATCGGCAAGATTCGGCACAAGGGGGATGTTTACGACGGCGAGCACGAACCGATCATCGACGTCAGTGTGTTCGAGAAAGTCCAAACGCGGCTCCAACAGAACGGCCGTGGACGCGGCAACCATCTGATCAACAAATACGGCGCGTTGCTCAAGGGGCTGCTGCATTGTGCCGCCTGCAAAAGAGCAATGGTCCACACCTTCACCGGGCGTGGGTCGAAGCGTTATCGCTACTACACCTGCACGAAGGCGATCAAGAAGGGATGGAAGACCTGTCCGACGAAATCGCTGCCGGCGGGAGAAATCGAAGCCGCCGTGGTCGATCAAATCCGCTGCATCGCCAGCGACGCCGTCCTGCGGGACGAGGTGTTGCGGCAGGCGCGTTCGGCGTCGGATGACGGCCTCGCCGAACTGGCCACCCAGCAGCGGCAACTCGAACGCCAGCTCAGCCGGGACCACGCCGAGATCGCCCGGCTTGCCGTGTCACCGGACCCCAGCAGCGCAACAACCGCCCGCATCGCCGATCTGCACGAACGGATCGCCAGAGCGGAACTGCAACTGTCCGACGTGAAGAACCGCACGGCTGAAATCGAACAACACCGTATTGATGAAACAGACGTCGCCGCAGCGTTTGCGGACTTCGACAACGTCTGGACCGCGCTAAGTTCGCGCGAACAAGCCCAGGTGCTGGCGCTGTTGGTCTCCCGCGTCGAGTTCGACCCGGCCGACAGCACCATCGCCATTTCTTTCTATCCTTCCGCCATCAAAGCGCTGGCCGAAGGCAACATTGAGGACGCCGCATGATCACCGTCAAACGCAAACTGAATCTCACCCGCGAAGCTCATGGCCGCCGCCGCGTTTCCGCCGAGATCGACTGGGACAAGCAGCGGGAATTGTGGGCGGAAATCCTCTCTACCGAGTGATTTTTGGCTCCCGCATATTTTTCTGCTTCGCCACTTGTGTCCCCTTGACTGCCGGGTTATGATGCCAGTGTTTATTGTTCAGTGAACGAACAGCTTTTCCCGGTTTCGTCGGGTTCCGGGGATACGAAAGGCATGACGTATGGCAAAAGCAGGTAATGGAGCCAACCTTGGCTTTGAGAACAAACTCTGGGAAATGGCCGACAAGATGCGCGGCCATATGGATTCGGGTGAGTATAAGCACGTCGTGCTCGGTTTGATTTTCCTGAAATACATCTCCGATGCCTTTCAGGGAAAATACGATGCGCTGGCCGCAACTGCCGAGAGCGACTACACCGATCCGGAAGACCGGGACGAATACGCCGCCGCCAATATCTTCTGGGTGCCGAAAGAGGCCCGCTGGGAAGCGATTCAGGCCGGCGCGAAGCAACCGACGATTGGTAAGCTCATCGACGATGCGATGACCGCCATCGAAAAAGAGAACCCGACGCTCAAAGGGGTGCTGCCCAAGGATTACTCACGTCCCGCGCTCGACAAACACCGCCTGGGCGAATTGGTCGACATCATCGGCAACATCGACTTGCAAGCCAAGAAAACCGGTGTCAAAGATCCGCTCGGGCGTGTGTATGAATACTTCCTGGGTCGCTTTGCTGCTGCCGAAGGCAAAGGGGGCGGTGAGTTCTACACGCCGCAATGCGTGGTGCAGCTGTTGGTGCAAATGATCGAACCGTACAAGGGCCGCGTTTTTGACCCTTGCTGTGGCTCGGGTGGGATGTTTGTGCAGTCCGAAAAGTTCATCGAAGAACATGGCGGCCGCATTGGCGACATTGCAATCTACGGGCAGGAGTCGAACCCGACCACCTGGAAGCTGGCGAAGATGAACCTCGCTATCCGGGGCATCGATGCCAACCTTGGCAAAACCCACGGCGACAGTTTTCACAACGACCTGCATAAGGATCTGCGGGCCGATTTCGTGCTTGCCAATCCGCCGTTCAACGACAGCGATTGGGGCGGTGCTCGGCTCAAGGAAGACGTTCGCTGGAAGTATGGCGTGCCACCGGCCAACAACGCCAACTACGCCTGGATTCAACACTTCATCCACCACCTCGCGCCCAGCGGCATCGCTGGTTTCGTGTTGGCCAATGGTTCGATGTCGACCAGCACGACCAGCGAGGGCGACATTCGCCGCGCCATCATCGACGCCGATCTGGTCGATTGCATGGTCGCCATGCCGGGCCAGCTTTTCTACACGACGCAAATCCCGGTTTGCCTTTGGTTCGTCACCCGCAGCAAAAAGGCGGACAAGAAACGGGGCTACCGCGATCGCACCGGCGAAACGCTGTTCATCGATGCCCGCCGCATGGGCACCCTGGTCGATCGCGTTCACCGTGAGTTGACCGAAGACGACCTGAAAACGATCTCCGATGTTTACCACAACTGGCGCAACGCCGACGGCAACTACGAAGACAAGCCCGGCTGGTGGAAGTCGGCGACGCTTGATGACATCAAGGGGCACGGCTACGTCTTGACGCCTGGTCGTTACGTCGGTGCGGAAGAAGTCGAAGATGACGGTATCCCCTTTGAAGAAAAGATGTCCGCATTGTCTACCGAACTTTACGGCCAATTCGCCAAAGCAGATCAGCTTGAGGCCACGATCAAACGCAACCTGGAGGCTTTGGGTTATGGGGAATGAGTGGCTTGAAACTGATTTGGGGTCACTTGCTAATTTAAAGAATGGCAAGGGCCTAAAAACGGCTGAGTACCAAGACGATGGAGCGTATCCGGTTTGGGGCGCTAATGGACCAATTGCCAGAACTAATCATTTATTAAATGACACGCCAGTGGTGGTGATTGGACGAGTTGGCGCATATTGCGGATCAGTTCATCAAGTCACTGAACCGAATTGGGTAACTGATAATGCAATAGTCGCCACACCCAAAGAAGGGAACGACTTTCTATTTCTCTATTATCTGCTCAAATTCATCAGGCCCGAAAGAACATCGATTGGTAGCGCGCAACCCCTCGTTACTCAAAGCGGGCTTAAGACTCTAACATGCAAAGTACCACCAACAGAAGTTGACCAACGTGCCATCGCCCACATCCTCGGGACGTTGGACGACAAGATCGAGTTGAATCGGCGGATGAACGGGACGCTGGAGCGGATGGCGGCGGCGATTTTCAAGAGCTGGTTCATCGACTTCGACCCGGTGATCGACAAAGCGTTGGAGGCGGGGAACCCCATCCCTGACGCCCTCCAGGAACAAGCCACCCGCCGCCAAGCCCTCGGCCCCAACCGCAAACCCCTCCCCCAAGAAATCGCCGACCTCTTCCCTGATAGCTTCGAGGAATCGGAACTCGGGCCAATTCCGAAGGGGTGGGAATTCAAAACTGTCAAAGATGGTTTTGATGTCACAATGGGACAGTCACCACCGGGAAGAACATACAACGAAGATGGGCAGGGACTGCCTTTTTTTCAGGGGCGTCGCGATTTTGGCTTTCGGTATCCAACCAAACGAGTCTACTGCACTGAACCTAAGCGATTAGCCAATGCCGGAGACACCTTAATCAGCGTTCGCGCTCCCGTCGGTGATATCAATATGGCATATGAACATTGCTGTGTAGGACGCGGTGTGGCTGCGATAAGGCACAAATCGGGGAGCCGCTCATTTACTTACTACAGTATGCGTGCTTTAGGAAAACAATTTTCCAGCTTCGAGGGAGAGGGTACGGTTTTCGGTTCTATTAACAAGAAGCAATTCGATGGTCTTCCATTCATTGCCCCACAACGAATAGGGTTTTATCGCTCGTCGCGGAGCTTGCGGAGCGATGAGGGATAA
>CAZGYE010000150.1:0-13335 GCA_964530165.1 uncultured Planctomycetaceae bacterium | reverse complement strand
GATTGGTAAAAGGAACAGCACCAAGACGGTGTTACCGGGGACTAGTGTAACTGGCATTGGAATGAAGAAAAGAACGCGGTTGAGCAACCGGAGAATCCTTACGAGTTCCCGCAGGCGTCAGCATGTTTTATCCAGTCGGTCGACGACAACATGGAAGACATCATGCGCCTGGCGACCAGCGAGGCGATGCTGTTCAAGTTCGGCTCGGGCACCGGGACCGATCTGTCGACCCTGCGCAGTTCAAGGGAAAAGCTGTCCGGCGGGGGGATTCCCTCGGGGCCGTTGTCGTTCATGCGGGTCTACGATCAGATTGCCGCGGTCGTGAAGTCCGGCGGCAAGACGCGCCGGGCTGCCAAGATGCAGAGCATCAAGGATTGGCATCCCGACGTGTTGGAGTTCATCCAGGCCAAGTCGAAAGAAGAGAAGAAAGCGCGCATCCTCATCGACAGCGGCGAGTACGAGATCAACTTCAACGGCGAGGCCTACAGCTCCATCATGTTCCAGAACTCGAACTTCTCGGTCCGCGTCAGCGACGAGTTCATGCAGGCGGTCCTCGACGATCGTGCTTGGCAGACGCACTGGGTCACCGATCCCAACATTCCCGGACCGGAACACAAGGCCCGCTTCCTGCTCGCAGAGGTCGCCAAAGGGACCTGGTACTGCGGCGATCCCGGATTGCAGTACGAAACGACCATCAACGACTGGCACACCTGCCCGAAGGCCGGGCGGATCAACGCGTCGAATCCGTGTTCGGAGTACATGTTCCTCGACGACACGGCCTGCAACCTCGCCAGCCTGAACCTGAAGAAGTTCCGGAAACCCGACGGGACGTTCGACGTCTTGCGGTTTCGCCGGGCGGCGGCCATCTTCATCACCGCTCAGGAAATCCTCGTCGATCACGCCAGCTATCCGATGCCGGTCATCGCCGAGAACAGTCATCTCTATCGTCCGTTGGGGCTCGGTTACGCCAATCTGGGCAGTCTGTTGATGTCGATGGGCATTGCCTACGACAGCGATGCCGGCCGAGGCATCTGCGGCGCCCTGACGGCCCTGTTGACCGGCCAGGCCTATCTCACCTCCAGCCGCATCGCCGGTTACGTCGGTCCGTTCAAGGGCTACCAGGAGAACGAGCAACCGATGCTCCGCGTGATGCACAAACACCGCCATGCCGCCGATGACATTCATGCGGCCTGCCCGGATTATCTCCGCGAGGCGGCCCGGCAGGTTTGGGACGAATGTGTCGAATCGGGCCGGCGGTTCGGCTATCGCAACGCTCAGGCCACCGTCCTGGCTCCCACCGGCACGATCGCCTTTATGATGGACTGCGACACCACCGGCATCGAACCGGACATCGCGCTGGTCAAGTACAAGCAACTGGCCGGCGGCGGCATGATGAAGATCGTCAACCGTACCGTGCCGGAAGTCTTGGAGGAGCTTGACTACGATCGGCTGACAATCGAGAAGATCGTCGAGTACATTGACCAGCACGATACGATCGAAGGGGCGCCCAAGCTGCAAAAAGAACACCTGCCAATCTTCGATTGTGCATTTAAGCCGGCAAACGGCACGCGATCGATTCCGTGGCGAGCGCACGTGCACATGATGGCCGCCGCTCAGCCGTTCCTTTCCGGGGCCATCTCCAAGACGGTGAACATGCCGGAAGATTCGACCGTCGAGGACATCCAAGGCGCTTACATCGAAGGCTGGAAGCTCGGTCTGAAAGCGTTGGCCATCTATCGCGACGGGTCGAAATATAGCCAGCCGCTGGCAACCACCAAAGAAGCGGGACGCAACAAGAAGGCAGAAGCGGCCGGTCAACCAATCCGTCGCCGCCTGCCGGCCACGCGAGAGTCGGTCACCCATAAGTTCTCCGTCGGTGGACACGAAGGTTACATCACCGTGGGAATGTTCGAGGACGGCAAGCCGGGCGAGTTGTTCATCACGATGGCTAAGGAAGGCAGCACCATCGGCGGTCTGATGGATCTGGTCGGCACGCTGACCTCCATGGGATTGCAGTACGGGGTGCCGCTGGAAGTCTTCGTCGACAAATTCTCGCACATGCGGTTCGAGCCAGCCGGCTGGACGAGCAATCCCGACATCCCCAACGCCAAGAGTGTGCCCGATTACATTTTCCGCTGGCTGGGCATCCGTTTCATTCCCGGCTATCGCGAGGCCAACACGCCAAGGCGGAAGCCGGACTCAGCCGGCAAGGAGGAGTCTACGGCTGAGACAATCACCTCGGCCGAAGTCGAAACCGGCCTGGCCCAGGCGACTTCGGTGGAACAAGTAACCAAAGAACTGCAATCTCTCGTCGCCGAGCACATCGACGACGACGGCTCGATAGCCGGCGGCGTTCACCATCCCCAAGATGACGGGCCCTCCGTTCGCAGCCGGCAGTTCGCGCGATTCCAGTCGGACGCACCCGCCTGCGACAACTGCGGGGCCATCACGGTCCGCAACGGAAACTGCTACCTCTGTTACAACTGTGGAAACAGCATGGGATGTAGCTGACGGCTCGACAAGTCTCCTGCAGACCCATCCCGGTCTTTGAATGGATCGGGGTGCTTTTTTAAGTTGAGGGTCGAGAGTCTAGAGTTGAGAGTCAACAACCGGTTTCATAACTGGGAGGGTGAGGCTCCCGCCGAGCCGACAAAGCCCGCCGGTGGCAACCGGCGGGACCCACGGGTTGCCACCCGTGGGCTTTCATACGACAAACCGACTCAGCAGGAGCTTCGCCCTCCCGGATTCTGGTTTTGAAACTGCCTCAAGAGTCTCGCGGTTCCGGCTCTCGACTCTCGACTCTCAACTCTCGAGGAACTTCAATAGAGTGAAACCGACGTCTGTCCAACTTGCAGAGTCGGTTGCGGCATTTTTTGACGGCGTCCGAAGAGCCGGCGGTCGGCCGGCGGGAGTCTCCACAGCCGATAAGCCCGGCCCAGCGACGCCCGCGCCATCCGTGTCGATTTGTCCCAACTCGGCCAGCCTGAAAAAATCTGCCGCCAAGCTTCAACCCTGCGGCTATGGCGGATGTGGATCGGATCGAAGCCGTACCAGTTGCCGGGCGGATCGATGATTCGCACGTCGAACTTGCGGCCAAGCTCGTGCAAGTGGTCGTTCAATTCGCGAGCGCTCTCGAGCATCGCTGCCAGCGGAATGCCGCTGCGTGGGAAGAACAACATCCGCGTCAGCTCGTAGCGCCAAACCGACAGGCGTTCGACGCTGACCAGAGGCAAGAGCGTCAGCACGATCTCCGCGCGGTGTTCGGTCAAACGCTCCAGGCAAGTCTCGACCCAGCCGAGAATCGTCGAGACCGTGGCGCCGTAGAGCAAATCGTTTCCCACGTCGGTCACGAGCGCCTGTGTGGAGTCTTCCGCTTCAGCTCGTTGGGCGAGGTCCCGCCACAAATCGCACCCGGCGATGCCCGGCAGCGCGCGGACGAGCACCCGGCTCCAATTGCCGTAAGACCGCCCGTGTCCGTGGGCCGCCAGCACGTCCAGCGGACCACCTGAGCCGGCTTGCAGGCTCTCCAGCACGAGCGGAAACGAGACCGTCAAATTGCTCGCTCCCAATAGAACGACGCGCCGCATGCTTCCAGGTTCTCCAGTAGAATCTCATTTTCGTTGCCCCGGTTGACGCACGTGGGGCGTCCGTTTCCAATAGTATAGCGACTGCTGATGAGAGACGCTGATGGACACGATCAAAATCGGACAAATTGGTGTCGGCTACGCCCATGCGCTCTCGGCCTGCCGCTGAATTCCTGAGTTCAGAAGTACGGGACAAACCGATGGAAGACAAATCAGGCTGGGTGGCCGGCTGGGGGACGCTGGCTTTGCTCAATGCGGGCTTGGCCCAATCGAAGGACCGCAGCGGGCTGCTCTGGTTCCTGATTTCGCTGCTGCTCGGCCCGATTGCGACGTTCCTCCTGGTCGCGTTTATCGGGAAGCCGTGATCTCGCAGGGAAGCCCACCGGTGGCAACTCGTGGTTCCCGCCGGTTGCCACCGGCGGGCTTTGCTGGTGCGCTATTGCTTCACATCGTAGGCGGTCAGTTGGTGCTGGTTGCGGATGTACAACCGGCCGTTGGCCACCACGGGGTGGGGCCACGAGGGACGGCCGAACGCGTCGATCTTGAACCGGCCGTGTTCCCGGTACTCGTCCGGCGTCGCTTCGACCAGCGCCATTTGGTATCGTTCGCCGAGGCAATAGAGCATTCCGTCGGCATAGACGAGCGAGCCTTTGCCGACGCTGCGGTCCTGCCAAACGATCTCGCCGGTCAGGAAATCCATGCACATCAGACCGCGGCCGAAACCGTAGACGTCTTCGCCGACCTTGACAAGCCCGCCGTGATGGTTGGCCAGCTTGTTCTGGAAGTAGACTTCATCGGCCTGCTGTCTTTTGCCGGCTTGGTTGGAGATCTTCACCAGCCCCGAGCCCCTTCCATACGCGCTGGAGGCCAGCACGTGATCGCCCGCGATGATGGGCGTGGTCACGTTGGCGGTGCGGTTGTTGGCGCGGCTGTAGCTCCACAAGGCGTCGCCGGCTTTCAACGTCACCCCGAAAACGTTTTCGTAGGCGAACTGGACCACTTGCTTGATCCCCGCGATCTCGGCAACAACGGGTGACGAGTATTGCGCCTGCTGCTTGACGTCGTCTGAACGCCACACGACAGAGCCGTCCTGCTTGTTCAAAGCGGCGATCGTGCCGTCGTCGCCGCCGGGAGTAACGATCAGCAGATCACCGACCACCAGCGGCGACTCCGAGTAACCCCAGCCGGGCCGTCCGCCCTTCAGGTCGGCGACCAGGTTGAGGTGCCAAATGGTCTTGCCCGTGGCCGCCTCCAAACAGGTGAGATCACCATTGCCTCCCTCGGCATACAGGCGGTCGCCGTCGATGGTCGGGGTTCCGCGTGGGCCGTCACCCGCGCCATTGCGATATCCGCCGTAGTACCGGAGAACGTCGGATTTGACCAGGACCCCGTCGCGGCCGGGGAAGGTGCGAACATAGTACTCTTGCAGCTCTGCGGTGGTGACGATACCGTCGCGGCCCGGCTCGCGCTTCGAGAAATACTTGATGAGCTCCTCTTTGGTCAACTGGCCGTCGCCGCGGTTCGATCCGGGCAGCCTTTCATCGGCGCGAAAGAACACAAAAGCCAGCGCGCTTCCTCGTGTTTCATTCTTTGAGATCTTTCCGTCACCGTTCTTGTCGGCCCGTTCGAAAATCGCCTTGGTCCGAGACTCGGCCACCGCATCCTGGTCTGCGTTCTTGTCTGCACTATCGATCCTGGAGCGCTCGCGCAGCATGGCGGCCGGCAGCTCCTTGTCGTCGAGCTTTCCGTCGCCGTTCCGGTCGATCTGCTTGAGCAGCGCCGCGACGCGCTTGCGGGCGATCTCGGTCTTGTCGCCGTCCGATTCCGCGTCGAAATGGTTGAAATTCCAGCCGAGGCCCGACATGGCTTCCAGCTCGTCCAACCGGCCGTCGCCGTTCTTGTCCGCCTGGGCGAACTGGCCGTCGACCCGTGCTTTGAGCGCTTCGGCAACCTGTTTCGGTTGAACTGCCCACAACAGCGAGCCGTCTTCCTCGCTGAAGGCGATGATGTGCTCGACGCCGTCGAGATCACCCTGCGTGATCACCCGGCCGTCTTTGACCGCCACTGTGGAATACCCGACCCCCGCGGATTCCGATTGCCAAACCACCTGCGGGCCATCTGCGGGCCATTCTTTGAGCAACCCGGTTTCGAGGCTCTTCCCGTCACGATTCGGCCCGCGCCATTGCGGCCAATCCTCCGACGATGCAGCACGACCTACGGCAACCACAATGGAGAATGTCAACACCGACGCGGCAATCGAGCGTGTCTTCTGCATGGGAGGCCCTTTCGGCAGGAGGGAGCAATCGCGCAGGAGCTTTTTGCGGCAGAGTCGTAGCGTATCATTGAAGGAGTTGGACTACAAACCAACTATTGACGATTGGCAATCACGGAGCAGCGCAAATTGTCGAACATACGGAAACGGGCTCCCGGATCATTCCGTGGTACGTAGGAGCTTTGAGGCGGCTGATCCAACCGGCGTGCCAACACGGCTGACACAACCCTGGCACACATTCCGGCCGGCTATTTGTCGCGCGGGAAGTGGACATGCACCTCGTCGTGCATCGTGTAGAGGCGGAACTGTGTGCCGTCGTGGACCAGGATGCCGCTCGACTTGTTCGCCTCGATCGGCAGGAGCGGATTGCCCGGGTACTTCTTCCAGCGGATCAAATCGGTCGACATTGCCACGTTCGTTGACCAGAGACTCGGCTTGCGCTCGGCAGCGGTGCCGTGATAGTAAGCATAATAGCGGCCTTTGTGCTTGATGATTTGATTGAGCGCAATGAGCTTTCTGTCGTAGCGGCCGGGCCCGGGCGTGAGCACCGGTTCGTCGCGGACGTTGGTCCATACCTTTGTGTCTTTCGAGGTTGCCAGCCAGATGCCGAGGTCCCGCCGTTCATAGAACAGGTACCAGGTTCCGTTCTCGAACCAGGCGGTCGGGGTTCCATACGGGCCGGGATCGATGGGCCGACCATCGACTTTGCGGACATCGAGCGAGCCTTGGCGCTGCCAGTTGATTCGATCGGTCGAGGTGAGCAGTTGCGCGATGTCGTTTCTCCCTTCGGCGAACATGTAGTAGGCGCCGTCGTGCTTGACGACCATCATGTCTTCGACCCAGTGCTGGCGATAGATGGGGTTCGACGGATGCCGAGCCCACGTCAACCCGTCCTTGGAGGTGGCATACCCCAGCATTTTCAGACCGGCCCGTGTGCCGTCGTAGCCGGTGAACCACATGTGGTACCGCCCGTCCTCGAGTAGAATCCAGCCGCGCTCTCGGATCCGGGCGTCCCAGTGATCCTTGCCGGCGGCGGTGAAGACCGGGTTGTGCTCGTAAGGTACGAACCGGACCAGTTCGGCGGGGAACAGATCGTCGGCCGCGACGACCACTGCCGACCAGACGATCGACAAACAGACCTCCAGAAGAACACGGACACTGGCGATCTTGCTTTTCGATCTCATCCCTTTCCTCCCGTTCGCATGCCCTCGACGCCTATTGTTCCGTCCCTGGAAGTGACACAAAACCAGCCCGCCGCCCAAGGGCCGAAAGCCAAAAGCCCTCGCTCGCGCTGCGAGCTGGTTGCTGCCGCATTAGGCTGAAGACAGCCGGCTCAGTCTTTGTCGAACTGGAATCTCTTCCGGGTCGCCTGTTTGCGGATCGTGTTGATGATGGCTGTGTCGAGCGTGTCGTTGTTGCTCTGGGCGGTTTGCTTCTTCCGCTGCTCGGCGATGTACGCTTTGCGTTTCTGGCTGAGCTGCTTGATCTCAGTCTGCAGCTTTCCGCGTTCTTTGTCTTTCCGGCTGAGATAAGCTTTCCTTTGATCGAGACTCATCTCGCGCATTTCCTTGGGGAGCTGTTCGTCCTTGACGTCGTTCAACTTGATTTTTCCGTTCTTCAGCGCGTCGATCAGGTCCCAGGCCGATGCCTTATAGAGTCCCCCTGCCTTAAACCTGGCGCGTTCCGCCGCCGCCGCGGGAGCCGCCTTCCTGGCTGCGGCGTCCGCCGCGACCTGTCGCCGTGCGAGCTTTTTCCGCATCTCTTCCCTGCCGAAGGCCACGTAGGTCGTGTTGACCTGCGTACTCAATTTCGCCAACTTCTGGTCGAACGGCGTGCGGACGGCGGCGACTTGCCGGTCTTGGTCGATATGCATGAACGAGCCGTCCGCCAACTGGGCGCCGTGCCGCCAACCGGTGCGAATACCTTCCGCTTCCGGTCCGCAGAAGATCGTGTTGACCGTAATGCCCTTGGCGATGGCGGCCGGACAAGCGTCCTGGTAATTCACGCCGCCCTGCGTGAACGGCTCGTTGCCGGCAATGAAGATCAACTTCAGGTCGTCGTCCGAACCGCTCCACCGGAGCCCTTTGGTGGCCGCCGCGATCACCTGGCCGCAATACTCGCTCCCGCCGTTGGTCCTCAGCGCGAACAGCTCTTCGGAGATTTTGTCGAGATCGTCGGTCAAGGGCACGATTTGCCGTAGATAGCCTTGGGCCTTGGGAATGCTGTTTTTTCCGTATTCGTACAGGGCGACTTCGAGATGGGGGACCTTCCCATCCCGCTTGGCGGTTGCCAGCTCGTTGACGATCTTCCACAACTGCGTGCGGGCTTGATTGATCAGTCCTTCCATGCTGCCGCTCGTATCCAGCAGAATGGCCAATTGGATTCTCGGCGCTGAGGACGTCGGTTTTGCGATCTTCTCAGCAGAGTCGACAGCCCAGGCCGAACGCACGGTCAACAGCCCGAGAACCGCACACAGCATCCATCGTTTGCTCAGAATCGACTTCATCTCGCCAGTTCCTTTCACAATCGTGTTCCCAGGGCAACCCTCAGAATAGACGGCGAACAGCCGCAAGAGTTCCCCGAAATTTACACAGGGCCGTTCAGTTTTTCACAATGGGTGAGCGGCAGCGACGTCGTGGACAACATGTTCGCCTTCTTCGCCGATTGGATCGACGCGGCGTGAGAAAAGCTGAGGGCCGAGAGTTGCGGGCTGGAGGTTGCGCGGGCGTTTCAGCGACGACGACGGCTTCGGCGGTTCGGTGATTTCGACGAATCGCTTTTCGATCGAGCGTGCTGACTCTGCGTGCCGCTGCTGGTTTCCGTGCTGCGCGCTTCAGTCTGAGCGGGGTTGACCAGATACGAAACCGCCTCCTCCCAAGTCGGAAGCTCCCGGTAGGCCGACGGAACATTGGGTTCTGGTTTTGGGGCGGGACGCTCTTTCTCGTGCACATCGGGGTCGCTACGGGGGGGTTCGGCTGCCCCATCGACCTCGCCAGCGGGTGGCGCCTCTTGAGGGATTTCGAGGTCATCCGACTCCGTGTCGGCGGTTTCGGGACCCTGATCCGTTCCACGCGGGCGTCGTCGTCGCCGTCGCCGCTTTTTGCGCTTGTGGGGCGGCGTCGGCTCTTCGCCCTCGACGGTTGTCGAAGCGGCCTGGTCCTGCTCAACAGCCTCATCGAGAACGCCGAGGCCGAAGTCGTCGTCGTCGATGTACGCGTCGCGGTTGACAGGAGCAGGCTGTTCGTCGCGGCGACGTTCTCTTGACGTTGAACGTTCAGACGGTTTGTCAGATGAGGATCCGGCAGACGACGTTGGGCGGCGTGACGGCGAGTTGGTCTCTTGGCGAACGGCCGGCGCGCCCCTTGTGGATTCGTCGGCGCCCCAGTCCCAGTCGGACAGCGCGTTCCAATACGAATCGTCGTCACGTTTCTCGGGTTGGGGTGATTTGCCCCCGCTCTCGGGCGCGGCGTCTTCTTCGACGGCAGCCGAGGCCTCTTGGGAATCGACAGGAATCGCTGCCTCTTCGGTGCCCGTTTCGGCTGCTTCGTCGTCGCGGACGCGAGACGAATCGTCGCTTTCGTCGGGAGAGTGCTCGCCGCTGTCGGGCGGCTCATTTTGTGCTGCAACCTTGCCGAAGTCGATTCCGAACAAATCTTCAGCAAGCATTTCCCAGGAATCTTCTTCGCCGCCCTGGTTTGGCCGTTTTTCTTCGGTACTCATACACGAGAATCTTAAAAAGATTCCGTGCGCTTTTCAAGGTCTGTTTGACTGTACAGTTTTGCTGACCGGTTCAATGCGTTCCTGCAATCGGCGTGCGGCTTGGAGCGCTTTTTGGAATTTGGCCGGCTCAACGTGCCCGACGATCCTGCCGAGCAAATCCGCCTGGGGGCTCAGCACGATGGTGCACGGAATCGATTGGACTTCGAGGATCTTCGCAATCCGCTTATTGCGGTCAAAGTCGAGGCGTACCGGGATAAACGAAGCGTTCACGTAATCGGCCACCCCGGGATCGATCAATGTGTTTTGCTCCAGTTTGCGGCAATGGGGGCACCAATTGGCACTGATGACCAGTAGCATCGGTTTGTCTTCCTGCAGGGAGAGCCGATGGGCCGCATTGAGGTCGTTCTGCCAGTGGATTGGCTCCGCAGGCGAATCCTCTGCGGAAAGCGGAACAGCAAGAGACCCCGAAACAGCAACCAGAACCAACAGGAGAAGAACAGAGTTTCGTTTTTGCACGACTTTCGACTCCCCGTGAGGATTTCACACCGGCAGAATCCCTGCTCTCGTCACGGCGGACAGTTGCCGGTTGAACCGTCCTATTCCCTTATCGGTTAAACCGGAAGTCGGGGTGAAATCGGTTACGGACCTGAACGAGAATAGTGGAAGAATTCTCGATTCACCGCCGAGACCAGCCGCTAATGAAAGGGGACTTCACAAAAATGCGCAATTTGCGAGAAATGGCGGGCCCGCCTCTGCAAGAAAGCCCCCTGTCTGACTGAGGGGGCTTTCGGACCTTTGCTCGCTGGACAACGACCTGGTAAAAGAGCAGGCGATTGGCAGAAGTCCACCGGCCGTGGGACCACCTGATTATTTCGGGGGACTTGCCGGCTGCTTGGATTCCGGCGGTTTCTCGGTTTTCGGCTTCGGGGAATCCGGCTTCTTTTCGGCTTCCGACGGTTTCTTCGCAGCCGGTTTCTTCGCCGTTTCCGGTTTCTTTTGCGGGGCCGGCTTTTTGGCGGCTGCCGGCTTCAGAGTGTCGCCGGGTTTCTTCTTCTCAGATTTCTTGTCCTCGTCCGACTTTTCTTCTTCCTTTTTTTCTTTCGGTTTCACGAGGTCTTTGCGGGCCAGCCGCAGGTTCTCGAAGCTCTCAGCGGAAATCACATAATACCAGCCGGCAAAGCGGTCGTTCAGCTCTTTGACTTTCTTTTTGCCGTCCTCAATTTTCTTCTCGTAGTTCTTCTGGTCGTCTTCGTACTTCTTGAGATCGTCGTCGTACTTTTTCTTGGCCTTTTCGTATTCGGCTTGCGGGCCTTTTTTCTCGGAGTCGTCCTTCTTCTCTTTGTCCTTCTCTTTGCCGTCTTTTTTCTCGGCGGAATCGGACTTTTCGCTGTTTTTGGCGTCGTCCTTCTCCGCTGCCTCGCCGCCGCCGCTGTCACCCTTGTCGCTCGCCGCATCGGATGATTTGTTCGGCTTTGAGCCGTCTGCATTCTCTTTCTTCTTAGAGTCAGCTTTCTTGGCATCTTCCGGCTTGGGAGGTCCAACCGGCTTCTTCGGTTCGACCGGCTTCTCCGGCTTGTCGCCGAGGTACTTCTCGTCGAACTTGGCCGTCACGAACAGATAACGGTTTTTCTTGAGGTCCTCTCCCTTCTTCTTGTCGCCGTCTTCGCTGTCGCCTGAGGACTTCTCTTTCTCATCTCCTTTCTCGGCGTCCTTTTTCTTCTGCTTCTGGCCGTCGTCGGCGCCCTTTGCTTGTTTCTTGTTCTTGTCGGAGTTTGTGGCTTCGGCGTGATCTTTCTTCTCGTCCTTTTTGTCTGCTTTGTCCGACGCGAAGCCGACTTCGATCTCGAATTCCGTGCCGGTGAAGATCTTACCGAAACGGAGATTGTAGACCAGTCCTTTGTCCGTAGCGGCGACCAATTCCCCTTCATCGGAGTACAAGTGCAGCTTTTTCTCTTCACCGGGAGCGGAGGCGAGAATGAACCCCTTTGCGGCCATCTGGCTCCGCAGGATATTGAACTCCAACTGGTTGCGGACGAACTTGGGGTCGATGGACAGATCGGGTTTCAACCCGCCCGGCTTGGGACGTACGCCGACGATCTTCAAATCACCCAGGCCGTTGACCATCTCGCGGACGTTGTCCTTGTTGACCTCTTCGGTCTCTTCATTCAAGCCGTCGAGCTTCCAGGGATCCCCCGATTTCTCGCGGTTGAGCTTGCTGATTTCCCGGTTGACAATGGCCCCCCGGTTTTCATCGATCGAGTACTTGTTGACGACGATTTCGGCCAGGTCGTAACTGTCGAGTTTGAGCAGGTCCGACTCGATCCAGTCGGAGAACTTCGTCGAGAGATCGATGTCCAACTCGGTGATGTAGGTTTCCTCTTCCTTCGGCTTCCGGACGTAATACCGGCTGCCTTCGCTTTCGCCTTCGACTTTCTTGCCGATGATGTAGTCGGCCAGCGTGCTTCCGTCCTCTTTGGTCAGCGTGATTCTTTGCCCACGTCCTTTCAACGAGGTGACGTTCTCATCGGTCGGGTCGATGACGCCGTACTTCTCGTGGCTGCTGGCTTGCCGGTCGGCCAGCGCGCCGCGCACGATCCCGACGACCGAAGCCGCCGTTTTGTACAGGCGATCCTTCGCATCGGCCGGGTAATTGTGGTGCGACGGGATCCGCCAGCGGCCGTCCTTGAATTTGACGCTGAATTCCTTGACCGTCGCCGTGTCTTCATCGTAGGCGACGACCGTCAGCGCTTTTGCTTCGACGGGGTCTGTGAATTCTGGATAGAACTCCGTTCCGACGGCCTCGAACTCCGTCAACGGTTTGGGCTTTGTGGCAAAATGTGTGACGGTCGCCAGTGCGATCGAGACGCCCGCCACAACCACGAAAATTAGCGTCCGCGTCATTTCTTTCATGTTCTTCCCAACCTTTATCGTTCGACGAGCCGATCTGGTGTGATGTCGCGGCGTTCGTTGTAGACGCGCAGGCTCAGGATGACGACTCCCAGCAGAATGGCCGGCATCGGTGAGAGCGTCACGGCCCCGACCCGCAACTGGTTTTCGCGCTCTTGAATTTTTCTTTCCGTGCTGGACTTGACTTGCTCGATCTTGTCCTTTTTGTCGCGCTCGATGTTTGCCTCGGCGACTTTGATCCGCCGCTCCTCGAGCGCCTTCCACATCTTGATTTGCTCCTCTTTGTCGTCCGGGTCGAGCGAATCGTCGTTCTCGATCTTCTCGATCTTCTTCTGAAATCGTTTTTTCGCTGCGTTCAGGGCCTTCTTGGCTTCGTTGTCGGCCTTTTCCTGCTGCTCGTTGCGTTCGCGGATGAACTGGGCGGTTTGCCTTTCGACTTCCAGCAGGGTGCGGTGCGTGGCCCGGCGTTTGCGCAGCTTGAGGTAGGCGTCGTCACCAGCCAGCACATCGACCGCGTTGAGGACGAACGTGACGTTGTCCAGCTTCAGGTTCGACTCGCCGCGGCTGCGCTCGTAGAAGAACCAGTCGGAGATCATGTCGACGTCGGCCACGTAAACGACGTTCAGCTCCGTTTTCTTACCGCCGGTGATGTGCGCCCCCAGCACGTGGGCCTCGTTATCCATCACGCGCAACGGGTTGTGCCGCAGCCGGGCGGTCGACGCCATCCGCGAGGGATCGAAGGACTGTTCCGTATAGTCTTCCCAGTTGAGTAGACCAGAATCGGGTCCCGTGCGCAAGAGTGGCTCGAACTTCAGATCGCTGTCGCTGCGCGGGCGAATGGTTCCGCAATAC
>CAZGYE010000149.1:0-13418 GCA_964530165.1 uncultured Planctomycetaceae bacterium | reverse complement strand
CCCGAAAAAGTTTCAGAATCACCAATTTTCCCACCTTGCTGGGGAAGTTGGGCTAATGAGGCACTGGCTGCGATACCTGCATTTTCCCGAAAGTGCGATGGCCCCTTCCCCTAGAATCTCTGGACTGGCGCGACTGCACCCTTGGGGTACTCGTCCTCGTCTCAGGGAGCGGCCTCGAGAAACACCGCCAGGTCGAAGGGCCGAGCGACCTTGACAGTGACGCCGAAGCGGCTGCGCGGGTCGTCCTGGTGCTCGACGTTGAACTCGCTGTGACCGAGCATCTTCTCGAGGAAGGTTGCCAGTTCCGGTTTGCAGGCGGCGTAGGTCTCGGGTGTATTGGGCGCCAGGGCGCGGTCGTTGATGAACAGTTCGAATTCCTGGCGGCTGAATTTCAGCCGGCTTTCCTCTTCGAACTCGGTTTCGAGTAGCCGGCAGGCATTGGCGGCCGAGTAGAGCGCCTCGCGGAAGCGGTCCTTGTTGCTCCCGTTCAGCGGCGCCTTGCGGTTGTAGCGCAGTCCGTACCGGTTGCCGGTGTTGTCCATGCTGTAGTCGGCCTCGAGGCCCACCAAGAGTACGCTGGACCCCATCGGCACATGGCGGTAGTCGGCCACGTCGATGAGCAGACCTTCGGGCACCCCCTCCCGGATCCAACGGTGGAAGACTTCGATGAAACGCTCCAGGTTGACCGTCAGGCCGCCCTCGAGGTAGAGCTTTACGTTGACGTGTTGCAGGTCCATGGGAATTGACGATCCGATATGCAGCGGTTCAGATCCCTTCGCCCTTCGCCGCCTCCACTCTCATGCGGTTGTAACAGCTATGCACGGCCTCGAGGAACAGTTGAGTCTCCTCGATCGTATGCAGCGCCGATTCGTGCGTGTACGCTGTGCCGGCCTTGTCGTGGGCGGCGAACAGGTAGTTCCCGAACTTAGGCCCGGCGAACGGATCAAAGAACAGCTTGGTGTCGTAGTAGCGCTCGCGGAACTCGTCGACGATTTCATCGGGATCGTTGGAAACGTCGTCGTACTGGAACTGCACGAGCGCCTTGGCCGCCTTGATCATGGCGGCATAGGCGTCCTTTCCGGCCTGCTGGACGTTGCCGGCTTCCAGGAGGACCTGGGCCCCAAAGACCATCCGATCGGCCTCAGCCATCGCGAACTCGTACGCCGTGACCACCTCGCCGGCGCACTCGCCTTTGCCGATGTCGCCAAGGCTGTATTTGCGCGGATCGGCCCAGTCGGAGTAGAAGTCGGGATCGGCATCGTGCTCAGGCAGGTCCCGCGTCAGATCGACGAGTGCTTGGCGGACCTGTGCCGTGCCAACCCGCTGGACAAACTGCCGGAACCGTTCACCTTTCTGGCGCATGCGCAGGTAATGGTCTGTAATTCGCTCCAGGGCGTCGGGGACCCGCTTGGAAGGAATCGCGACGACGGGCAGGCCGTAGGAGCCGGCGTTCTCCTCCCACTGACCACCCAGGACGACCTGAAAGTGGGGAACTTTGAACCCCTGGACGGTGCGGGCCACGCCATAAAAGCCAATGTCGGCGACGTGGTGCTGCCCGCAACTGTTAAAGCAGCCGCTGATCTTGATGTGCAGGTTCTGGATGGCCTGGTCCATCTCGAAGCTCTTCTCGGCCAGGCGGGTTCTCAGCTCGGCCGCCAGCCCACGCGACGACGAAATGCCGAGCTTACACGTGTCGGTTCCCGGGCAGGTGACGATGTCCAGAATGTTGCCGGCGCCCGGCGAGCCGAGTCCCGCCGCATCCAGCGCTTCGAACAGCGCCGGCACATCAGCGTTGCTCACCCAGCGGATGACGAAGTTCTGCTCGACCGTCGTGCGGACGGTGCCGTTCGTAAAACGGCGTGCGACGTCGGCAAGTGAGCGAAGCTGGTCGGCGGTGATGTCTCCCAGCGGCAACGCCACCGTGGCCGTGACGTATCCCTGCTGGCGCTGCCGGCGGATGTTGGTCTTCAGCCATCGGCGGAATCGTTCGTCACCCTCGGCCGTGGGTAGTTCGCCGGGCGGCTTCAGCGGGGTTTCCAACTCGTTCTCGGCGCTTTCGAGGTACTCCGTCCAACGCGGATCGTCGGGAAGCTTGCGCCGTTCTTCGAGGACCGCCTTCTTGAACTTCTCGATGCCCCAGTTGACAACGAGAAACTTCATGCGTGCACGGCTGCGGCTCTCCTTCTCGCCGTGCTGCGCGAAGACCCGGACAATTGCCTGGGCGGTCGGCAAGATTTCCTCCGCCGGCAGGAATTCCTCGAAGAGCTTCCCTTGGTACGGAACGGGCCCCAGCCCACCGCCGACGACCAGCCGAAAACCGCGTTGCTCCGTGCCGTCGACGACGCGTGTGACGGCCGTGAGGCCCAGATCGTGCATCGCGGCCAATCCGCAGGCGTGCTGCCCACAGCCGCTCAGCGCCGCCTTGAACTTGCGACCGAAGTTCTGCGTGTCCGGATGGCCCAGCAGAAAGCGCGACAGGGCGCGCGCGTAGGGGGTCACGTCGAAGGCCTCATCCGGGCAGACGCCGATATACGGGCAACCGGTGACGTTTCGCACCGCGTTGCCGCAGGCCTCACGCGTCGTAATCCCCACGGCGGCCAAGCGCCGCATGATCGTCGGCGTGTCGTCGATGTGAATGAAGTGCAGTTGGACGTCCTGCCGCGTGGTGATGTGGGCGATGCCGTCGGAATACTCCTCGGCCAGCTCCGCGACGACCTCCAACTGCTCCGGCGTCATGCCGCCGTAGGGGATCTTGATGCGCTGCATCCCCGGCGCGTCCCAGACGGTATTGGGGCCCTTGGTGCTCTTGCCGTCAGCATAGGCCAGTTGACGGGTCTGTTTGCCGTCGTAGCGCTGACCGTTGTCGTAGCGCTGCCCGTAGGCGCCGCGGCGCAGTCGCGTCTCGGCGAAGATCTTTTCGTCGACCTTGCCCTGACGCCGCAACTCGATTTCCATCTCGAAGTCGTCGATCTCCTGGGCAAGCTGTTCAGGGAGCTTGCCCTCGAGACGCTCCTTCCACAGTGTATTGCTGGCTTTCATTGCAAAATGCGTCTGTTTGAATGGTTCTTGTTGTCCGCCCGCCCCGATCCGATTGACTTTATCAGATGGCCGCTGCCAAGGCAATTGCGCAGTCTCGCGACGCAGAGTGCCGGAGAAATGCGATGGAACTCCCAAGCGACTTCTGATATATTCCGCGCACTATGGCGAACGATCACACACTTCGGGTATACGATTCGATCATCGGTCTGTTGTCGACTGAAGAGAATCCGACGCCCCTGGTCCGGCTGAACCGGGTCGTGCCGTTCGAGCACGCGCAGGTCTTTGCCAAGCTGGAATGGTACAACCCCTTCGGGGCGGTGAAGGATCGCATCGCGGAGAACATGATCCGCGACGGCGAAGAGCGCGGTGTGCTCGGCCCCGGCAAGAAGCTGGTGGAAGCAACTTCGGGCAACACGGGTCTCGGGCTGGCGATGATCGGCAATGTGAAAGGCTATCCGCTGCGGACGCCGCTCTCTGCGAGCATTCCGCTGGAGAAGCGGACCATTCTGCGTTTCTTCGGCGGCGACGTGGTCGAGCTGGACGACACGCTCTGCCCGGCCCCCGGCGCTCCGGAAGGGGCAATCTCCACGGCGAGAGAGACCGCCGCTTCGCAGCCTGACACCGTCCTGTTGGATCAGTACGCCAACGAGGCCAATCCGAACAGTCACTACCGTACGACCGGCCCGGAAATCTGGCGGCAGACGCAGGGCAAGGTCACCCACTTTATCGCCGGGCTGGGCACCTGCGGCACGATCACTGGGACCGGCCGGTTCCTCAAGGAGAAGCGGAGCGACGTCAAGGTTTTGGGCGCGTATCCCGAGGACGGACACGACATCCCCGGCGTGCGCAGCATCACGCAGCTCCAACAGACGGAGTTCTACCGCCCGGAAGAATACGACGACACGACCGAGGTGCCCGACCGTGAGGCGTTCGACATGTGCCTGCGGCTCAACCGGGAGGAGAGCATCATCGCCGGGCCCAGCTCCGGCATGGCGCTGGTTGGAGCGCTCCGCTTGGTGCCCGACAAGCCGGGAACGATCGCCGTCGTGATCTTCCCGGACAACGTGTTCAAGTACGCCTCGTCGTTTCAGCGGCACTTCCCCACCATCTGCCCGGGGGACAAGAAGCAGGAAGGCGCGGGCGAGAGCAAGAACGACCTGTTCGTCGCCGAGATGATCGAGAACCTCAAGAACCCGCACGACTCGATCAAAGCGGACGATCTGAACCAGCAGCTACAGGGGCCGGACCATCCGCCTGGGGCGGACCATCCGCTCGTCGTCGACGTGCGGCCCCCCGAGATGTTCGCCGAGTCGCACATTCCCGGCTCAATCAACATCCCACAGGACGAGCTGGCCCGGCGCACCGACGAGCTTCCGAGCGACCGCGACGCACCGCTGGTCATGGTCTGCGGCATCGGCAAGTTCTCCAAGCACACGACGCTCTACCTCAAGTCGATGGGCTACCGGAACGTGCGCAGCATGAAGGGGGGACTGGGCGAGTGGGTTCGCAAAGGGCACCCCACGCAATCGACCGCCGTCGAAGCCCCCTAAAGCCGCCTCGCGCAGCTCGAGCTAGCAACCCAAACCGACGACTTGTCGTCGCTGGGTGTGCCATGCAACCAGTGGATTCCGACAACAAGTTGTCGGTTTGGGTATCACGACGACAGCCAGTGAATAATCCGACTTAGCTCTCGTGAGTGTGAGGATGAGGCTCCAGATGAACGAGCACGTCGCGCAGCATGGCAAACTTCTCCATCAGTTGGCCCTTGACACAATGACCGATGCGGTGGCCTTCCTCGACGGTCGTCCGGGCATCCACCTCGATGTGAATATCCGCCAAGTATTCGAGCCCCGACTTTCGTACCCGGAGCGTCTCGACGGCCTTGACGCTGTCCACCTCTTCAGCGGCCCTGCGGATCTCCTGCACAAACTGGTCGTCGGCCTGCAAGTCCATTAACTCACTGGCGCTTTTGCGGAAAAGTTTTGTTCCCGAGGACAGGATCACCACCACCACGATCAGCGCGGCGACTTCATCCGCCCAGATGTAGTTCGGTCCCCCCAGGCGAATCACACCCAGGCCGATCAGCACGGCGAGCGAGCACAGGGCGTCGCTGCGATGGTCCCACGCGTTGGCAAGAATGGCGATCGAGCCGGTACGCTTGCCGACTCGAACCTTGTAGCGATACAAACTCTCCTTGATCAACACGTTGGCGCCCGCAATCCACAGCGTCCAGATCGGTGGCACGTCGTGCGGGATCCCCGTGCGGCGGATGGCTTCCCAGCCAACGACGACGGCCGACGCGATGATCAGCAGGGCCACGTTGGATGCCGCGATTGCTTCCGCCCGCGTGTGGCCGTAGGGATGCTCCCGGTCGGCCGGCTTTTGAGCGAACCACATGGCAAACAGCACGACGATCGAAATCAACGAGTCGCCCAGCGAGTTGATCGCATCGGAAATCAGCGCAAACGACTCGCCAAGCACGCCGCCGACAAACTTCACGATGCCAAGCGTCAGATTCGCCGCCAAACCCAACAGGGTCGCGCGTATGGCGTCTCGATACAACGACGTACGTGAGGCGTTCACGGAGGACAATTGCATTTCTCACTTGGTTGGAGGTCGCTCGATCTCGCCAACATCGTTTCTGGGCGGCAACTTGTCAAATGTGTGGGCCGCGCTGGAATCGTGCAGCTTCACTACCGATCGACTAGAGTGACGTGATGCACGACCACGAGCTGTGCCCCCCGCAACATGATCACGTGTTCGGTCAGGACAAGAAAAGACCTGGCGAGACTCGCACAATCGTCGTCATTTCGCTCACGGCCGCCATGATGATCGTCGAGATCGCGGCGGGCATCCTGTTCGGCTCGATGGCGCTCTTGGCCGATGGGCTTCACATGGCTTCTCACGCGGCGGCTTTGAGCATTGCCGCTTTCGCCTATGTCTACGCGAGGCGTCACGCAAACGATCAACGGTTCAGCTTCGGCACCGGTAAAGTGAACTCGCTGGGCAGCTTCAGCGGAGCACTCTTGCTGGCAGTTTTCGCCCTGCTGATGGGTTCCGAGAGCGTCGTGCGGATCATGCATCCCGTGAAGATTGCCTTCAATCAGGCCCTCTTGGTCGCCTTTCTGGGGTTGCTCGTCAACGGTGCTTCCGTGTTCATCTTGGGGGACAAGCGCCACGACGACGAACGCCAAGATAAACAACGGCACAGTCACAAGAACGGTCCGCACCATCACGATCACAATCTTCGCGCCGCGTACTTGCATGTCTTGGCGGACGCGCTGACGTCGGTGCTGGCGATCTTCGCCCTTCTCGCAGGTAAGTATTACGGACTGGTTTGGATGGACCCGCTGATGGGAGTGTTCGGAGCGATTCTGGTAGCACATTGGTCGGTTGGGCTGCTGCGCACGACAAGCTCAGTGCTGCTTGACCATCAGGGACCCGAGCACATCCGGCATGCCATCCGGGAGAGCATCGAGCAGCACGATGGCAGCCAAGTCGCCGATCTTCACGTGTGGTCGATCGGGCCGAATATCTATGCGGCGGAAGTTGTCGTCGTCGCGCACGCTCCCCAGCCACCGACCCACTACAAGGAAATGATTCCCCATGAGATGGGTTTGGTGCATGTTGCCCTCGAGGTTCATCGCCAGATGGACAAAGATGACGCCTAAAAGGTGGCCACATGAAACCGGATTCTCCCGTTTGGCTCCAACGTTGACGCCGGGTTGGTGATCGCGTTGCCAAAAAACATCCGCGCAGTCTGAGCCACATTGCCACGGATCGGACTTAAATTACCGTAAGTCGTTCTATAAACAAGACTTGCCTTGTTCGATTGTGGAGTGTTACTGCGTCTTGATTTAGCAGAAGCCGCGCAAGCCGCAACACGGTCTCGCCGCGATACGCGGTCGCCCATCCAATATGATAGAATGCAACTCTTGCACAAGCGAATACATTTTGTGTTATCTGCTTCGACTGTTCATCTTGACCAGCCCCCGATTGCGCAGCTAGAATTTTATGTAGGCGACGAAAATCTTTCAGGGCCTGCATGTCGGCACATTTTGGCTAGCATTTCGACACGAATACAGTCGGTGTTTTCCTCGTCGCCAACCGTGCGTTTTTGCATTTTCGTTGATTCATTCGGTCAGTCACCCACGATAAAATACTGTACATCAGTGTCGTATGGCGTGGGTCCGAGCGGCGGGAGGGTGGTTGATGTCGTTCAAATCCGACTTTGCAGCAGTCAGACAGCAACAAGGCGTCGCCCCATGGCTGGCCCATTATCCCAGTTGCGTCCCTGCGAAGCTCGGATACCCGTCGATTCCGGTCTGGGGGTTACTGGAGCGCACGGCTGAAAGTCATCCGGATCGCGTGGCTTGCCACTACTATAAGCAACAGTTGAGCTACAAAGAGCTTTTTTCGGCGGCCCGCAGAACGGCGGCTGCATTAGCCCGGCTGGGTGTGCGCCCCGGCGACCGGGTCGGTCTGCTGTTGCCGAACGTGCCGGAATACATCTCGGCTTTGAACGGTATTTGGATGGCTGGCGGCATCGCGGTTGCCATGAGCCCCCTGATGGTGCCGGAAGAAGTTTCCCAGCAGATGGCCGCCACCGATTGCCGCGTCGTCATCAGCCTCGACCTGCTGGCGCCGTTGATTTGTCATGGTGAATACCGCCCGGAACACGTCTTGTTCACTTCGTTGAAAGACCGGCTTCCGCACTGGCAACGGTTGGGCTATGCGTTCGCAAAGCGACGACGGCTCGGTTTCTGGCCGCCGGCTGATTCACCGAACCAACACTCGTTCGAGGAACTGGTCGGAGCGGGCGATCGGGAATTCCAGCCGATCGGACCGGCCTCGCTCGACGACCCGGTCTACATTCTGCCTACGGGCGGCACCACCGGCTCGCCGAAAGCCGTGGTGCTCAGTCACCGGAATCTGATGGCAAACGCGTGGCAGTTGAGTCATTGGGCAGGCGGCAGAGTGGGTCAAGACACGTTTCTTGCGGTGCTACCATTCTTCCACAGCTACGGTCTCTCGACGTGTGCTATGACCGGAGTGGCGATGGCTGCCACGCTCGTGCTGCACCACCGGTTCGTCCCCCGCGTCGTGCTACAGTTGATACGGGAGCACCAACCTACCATCTTCCCCGCGGTTCCTGCAATGCTGAGCGCCCTGAATGGAATCTTACGGCACAAAACGATCCAGCTCGATTCGCTTCAGTTCTGCATTTCGGGCGGGGCGCCGTTGCCTCCTGAGGTGGCCGAGGAATTCGCCGCCCACACGGGGGCCGTCGTGGTGGAAGGTTATGGTCTCTCCGAGGCCAGCCCGGTGACTCACACGGGACCTCTGGACGGCAACGCGCGGGCCGGCACAATCGGCCTGCCACTACCGGACACCGAAGCGAGAATTGTCGATGCCGAGACGGGTCGCCGCACGCTGCCGTCCGGTGAAGTCGGCGAGCTGGTTATCCGCGGGCCGCAGGTCATGCGCGGCTACTGGGAGAACCCGGAAGCGACCGATCAGGTCATTCGCGACGGCTGGCTCTACACCGGGGATTTGGGAACTTGCGACGAGGACGGATTCTTTCGCATCGTCGACCGCAAGAAGGATCTGATTATCACCTCGGGCTTCAACGTCTACCCCACCGACGTGGAACATATATTGCGTCAGTTTTCCGGCATCGACGACGTGGCCGTAATCGGAGTACCCGACTCGGAACGCGGCGAATTGGTCAAAGCCGTCATTGCCATGAAAAAGGGAAGCCGACTGGACCGCCACGCGTTCGACCGGTTTTGCCGGCAACATTTGTCGAAACACAAGCGGCCACGCGCCGTCGAGGTCGTCGAGAACAATCTTCCACGAAATTTCCTCGGCAAAGTGCAGCGGCGCCAATTGCGTGAGCAACATCGAAAGAACGAAATTGCGGCGTCATCATCCGTCGCCGTCATAGAGTAGATATGGCTCCAAAAGCACACAGCAATGGTCTTGCCGCCTGCAAAATTTCACGAACAATTCAATTGGGCGGCAGACTGCTGAGAGCTGAAAACTTTTCGAGAAACGATCCGATTTGCCGGGAGAAACAAGATGTCTGAAGCCGTCATTGTCGGAGGTGTTCGCACGCCATTTGTCCGGGCCGCTGGTCCGCTCAGCGACGTTCCTGCACAGGAACTGGGTCGGCTGGTCGTCCGCGAACTGCTCGAGCGGTTCGATCTCGATCCGGCCGAAGTGGATGAATTGATTGCCGGCAACGTCGCGTCCCCGGTGGATGCCGCGAACGTGGCTCGGGTGATTGCGTTGCGCGCCGGGATCCCCCGGGACCGCATCGCCCACACGGTCAGCCGGAACTGCGCCAGCGGGATGGAATGTCTGACCCAAGCCGTCGACCGCATCGAAAGCGGCCGGTCCAACTGTGTCGTGGCGGTCGGCGTCGATTCGATGAGCAACATCCCGGTCTTTTGGAAGAAGCGATTTGCCGAAAAACTGTGGGCGATCACCCAAGCGCGCGGCCCGCTGCAGAAGCTGTTGGCATTGTCAAAGATCCGCCCCGCCGATCTGGCGCCGAACATTGGCATCAAGATGGGTCTGATCGATCCGGTCACCGGGATGATCATGGGCGATACAGCAGAAAAATTGGCCCGCGAGTTTAACATCAGCCGCCTAGAGCAAGACGCATTTGCGCTGCGCAGTCATCAACGCGCCGTCTCGGCCTGGAGCGCCGCAAGGCTCAAGGATGAGACGATGACCGTCTACCCCGAACCCGATTCCGAACCGATCACCAGCGACGTCGGGCCCCGCGAGGGACAGAGCATCGAGGCGCTCGCCAAGCTGAAGCCATATTTCGATCGCCGTTGGGGAACCGTCACCATCGGCAACTCGTGCCAGGTGACCGACGGCGCCGTGGGGCTGTTGGTCATGGAAGCCGCCCGGGCCAAATCGCTGGGACTGAAACCGCTGGGCAAGGTGCGCGGGTATGCCTATGCCGGCTGCGATCCGGCGCGCATGGGGCTTGGGCCGGTCTACGCCACGGCGCGCGCGCTGAAAACGACCGGCATGCGGCTCGATCAGATGGAGCTGATTGAAATGAACGAAGCATTCGCCGTTCAGGTGTTGGCCTGTCTGCGCGGTTTCGAGTCGCCTCCGGCCGATTGTCTGCCGGGCGAGGCCCCTGCCCTGCTGGGAGCCGTTGATGAGGAAAAACTGAACGTCAACGGCGGCGCGATCGCGCTGGGACACCCCGTTGGCGCGACCGGGACCCGTCTGGTGTTGACGCTGCTGAACGAACTCCAGCGCCAAGACCGAAACATCGGCCTGGCCACGCTGTGCGTCGGCGGAGGACAGGGCGGAGCAGTGATTGTCGAACGACTCACACAAGCCGCCTAATCCCTGACGCGGAATAATCAAAAAGGGTTGATAAGGAACACAGGAAGACAGGAAAACGATGAAAAGCCGGACACGAGAAGTCTGACGGATGACATTGGAACACGAAGAGCTGACAGAAAAGATAATTGGAGCAGCGATCGAGGTCTAAAGGCGGTTAGGCCCTGGGTTCATCGAGTCAATCTATGAAAAAGCCTTGGTCATCGAATTGCGAAAGCGTGGGTTGAATGTTGAGCAACAAGTTGAGGTCGTCATTGAATACGAGGGCATCGAAGTAGGCCGTCACCGGCTTGACCTTTTTGTGGAGAGAACCATTGTTGTTGAACTCAAGGTGATCAAGAACTTAGAGAACATCCACTTCGCCATCGTTAGGTCTTATTTGAGGGCAGTGGGAAAAGAGCACGGTTTGCTTTTGAACTTTGCGAAGGTACCGCTGGAAATCAAACGTGTGATAGCCGGCTGATCCCTCTCTCTTTTCCTGCATTCCTGATTTCCTGATGGTTAGATCGAGCCGAGCGGCGCACATTTCGTTGGGGAGAGAAACATCATGTCGCAAATGTGGCACTATCGTGAACCGAAGGACGGCATCCTGTGGGTGACGATCGACCAGGCCGATCGGCCGGTCAACGCGCTGTCGCGGGCTGCTCTGGAAGAGTTGGCCGCGCTCATCGAGCGAGTGAAAGAGGATTCAGCCATCACCGGCGTCCTCTTCAAGAGCGGGAAGTCCGGAAACTTCATCGCCGGTGCCGACGTGACCGAGCTGAAAGACCTCACGGGCGAAGCGGCTGCGCTCTCAGTCTCGCAGTTCGGGCAGAAGGTTTTTGCGGATCTCGAAGATCTGCGTGTTCCGACGGTGTCGCTGATTTCCGGAGCCTGTCTAGGGGGCGGTCTGGAATTCGCGATGGCTTGCCGCTACCGCATTGCCGACGAGCGCAGCAAAACG
Source organism: uncultured Planctomycetaceae bacterium (assembly GCA_964530165.1). Classification (GTDB taxonomy): domain Bacteria; phylum Planctomycetota; class Planctomycetia; order Planctomycetales; family Planctomycetaceae; genus CAZGYE01. The sequence goes on along the minus strand of CAZGYE010000149.1, from coordinate 2,062 downwards.
TTGCTCGGGCTGCCGGAAGTCAAGCTGGGTCTGATTCCCGGCTGGGGTGGTACGGTCAGGCTGCCCCGGTTGATTGGGCTGCTCGCCGCGTTGCCGATGATTCTGACCGGTAAGATGCTCAGCGGCCGGCAGGCGCGCTCCAAGGGTTTGGTGCACGACGTCGTCCCGACCGAAGCGCTGGATGCGGTTGGCGAGAAGATTCTGCGCACCTGTGAGTCGAAAGGGTCCGCGGCGTCGTTGTTTCGCCCGCGACCGGGGCCCCTCTGGCAACGCTGGCTGGAAGGACGCCGGCTATTCCAGCGATTCGCACTCCGCCAGGCGGAGAAACAGGTACTGGGAAAAACGCACGGCCACTATCCGGCGCCTCAGACGGCCGTCAACGTGCTCCGCGCCGGTCTGGGCGTCTCGGACGAGGCGGCATTCGTGGCCGAGTCGAAGGCGATCTCCAGTCTGGCCGAGCACCCGGTGACCACCGAGTGCATGCGTTTGTTCTTCCTCCAGGAAGACGCCAAGAAACCACCCGCTTCGCTCTCAGTCGCCGTCGAGCCCGATTCGATCTCCCAAGCGGCGGTCATCGGCGCCGGTGCGATGGGGGCCGGCATCGCGCTGTTGATGGCCAAACGCGGCATCTGGACACGAATGAAAGACATCGAGCCGGAGTTTGTCTCCCGCGGTATGCAGACCGTCCGCAAGCTGCTGCGGCGCGACGTCCGCCGGCACCGTATGACACGGCTTCAGGCGACCGATGCACTCGACCACCTCAGCCCGGCAACCGATTACCGCGGCTTGAAGCGGGCCGACGTTGTCATCGAGGCGATCGTCGAAGAGATGGAGATCAAGCGGCAGTTGTTCCGTGAATTGGCGGAGGCGACCGGGCCGGACACGGTCCTGGCCACCAACACCAGCTCGCTGCTGGTCAAAGAAATGGCTCGCGACATCCCCCATCCGGAGCGGGTTGTCGGACTGCACTTCTTTAACCCGCCGCACCAGATGCCTTTGGTCGAGGTAATCCGCACCGATCAGACCAGTCCCGAGGCGTTGGCCAAGGCATGGGCTTTGGTCCAGCGGATCGGCAAAACGGGAGTCGTTGTGCGTGATTGTGCCGGGTTTTTGGTGAATCGGCTACTTTCGCCTTACATGAACGAGGCGGGATACCTTCTGAGGGAGGTTTCCGATCCGATGGAACTCGAGCGTGCAGCCATCGCCTTCGGAATGCCCATGGGTCCGCTGGAACTCACCGACCTGGTGGGTGTCGGCATCGCCGCCCACGTCGCCCGCAACATGCACGAGGCCTACGGCGATCACATGCGGCCCGCCCCCCTGTGGACCGCTCTTGAGGAGATGCGGGCCGACCCAAAACCCGGCCGCACGACACTCTTCCAAAAGAAACGTCGCGGCAAACGGCTCAATCCGGCGGTGCTCGGCACAATTGCCCGGCTGCGCAAGCAATCCGGCGCATCTGCAAAGCGACCTCCGTCGCGAGAAACAATCATCCAGCGTCTCATCTATCCCGTCATCAACGAAGCGGCCCGTTGTCTGGATGAAGGAATTGCCGAGCGGCCCGGAGACATCGATCTGGCCATGGTGTTCGGGACCGGTTTCGCACCGTTCCGCGGCGGGCCGCTGCGTTATGCCGATTCGGTCGGACTCGACCACATTGTGGAAACACTGAGCCGGCTCGCATCGGAACATCCCCGCCTGAAGCCGTGCGAGGCATTACGCCGATTTGCGGAGAACGGGGCGGGCTTTGGGGAACCGATCCCAGAGCAGAAAGAATTGTCCACGGCAGGTCCCTGAGTCCTGAAATGATGAAGTTTCGGCTCGCACGCTGTGCCGTGTGTCTTGAACAGATTTACTTTTTCAATGGGGCTTCCTAAAATGAGCACGACCATGCCAGAACCGGAAACACAGAAAAAAACCTTCATCGAAACCGCGCTGAAGCTCGGCGGGAAGAGTGACGAGGAAGCGCGCACCACCGGGGCGATCGACCGCGCCGATGAACAGGTGGAGGCCCTGTTCGCACCCAAGTATCAAACGGCCGGCAGCCCCGCGCATCGTGCCG
>CAZGYE010000148.1:0-13443 GCA_964530165.1 uncultured Planctomycetaceae bacterium | reverse complement strand
CTGCCGTTGCCGCGCTACAGCTACCGCGACGTCATGGAGCGGTTCGGCAGCGACAAGCCCGACCTGCGGTTCGGCATGGAACTGGCCGACATCAACGAAATTGCCGGGCGGTGCGACTTTGGTGTGTTCAAGAGCGCGGTTGCCGAGGGCGGCCGGGTCCGCGGCCTGAACGCCAAGGGGGCTGCCGAGAGATACAGCCGTAAAATGATCGACGAGCTGGCCGATTTCGTCGGCCAATACGGGGCCAAGGGGTTGGTTTTCTTTCGGGTGAAAGCCAACGAGTCACGGACGGCGGTGTTGGATTCCCCGACCGCCAAGTTTTTCTCCGAAGAACAGCAGCGGGCCATTATCGAGAAGCTCGCCGGCGAGCCGGGCGATCTGCTGTTTTTCGTCGCCGATCAGGAAGCCGTCACCTCGGCAGCGCTGGCCGCGCTGCGGGACCGGCTGGGCAAAGAGCTGAAGCTATTCGATCCCGGCGAGATCAACTGTGCGTGGGTCGTCGACTTTCCGCTCGTCAGTTACAACGAGCAGGAGCAGCGGTGGGATGCCGCGCATCATCCGTTCTGCCATCCCGTCCCGGAAGACGTCCCGCTGCTGGAGACCGATCCGGGCAAGGTCCGCGCGCAGTCGTACGATCTGATCGTCAACGGCTGCGAAGCAGGCAGCGGCAGCATTCGTATTCACGATCCCAAAGTACAGCAAACGGTGTTCGATCTGCTGGGCATCGACGCCGAGCAAGCGGAACGCCGCTTCGGATTCCTGCTGGAAGCGCTGCGTTACGGAGCTCCGCCGCACGGCGGAATTGCGCTCGGTTTGGACCGCTGGGCGATGATCTTGGCCGGCGACGACAACATCCGCGACGTGATTGCTTTTCCGAAAACACAGAAAGCGGCCGATCTGCTCAGCGGTGCTCCGTCAGCCGTCGACGAGGGCCAGCTCCGCGAGCTGCACATCAAGGTGGATCTGCCGGGCTGAGGATGCTCAAGTCGTGTGGGGCAGGCTTTCCAGCCTGCCATGACAGATCAGCAGGTTTTCCAGCCTGCCATGACAGATCAGCAGACTTTCCAGCCTGCCATGACAGATCGGCAGGCTGGAAAGCCTGCCCCACGTTCATGGCAGGCTGGAAAGCCTGCCCCACGCTCAGGGCAACAGGAACTCACCCTCGACAAACGGGCCGTGCAGGTGCAGACTTCCGTCTGTCGATATGAACTGGCCTGGATTGATCCGATCGGAATTGTCCAGAAGTTGGTCCGGAGCAAGGGCGAGACCGGTGATTCCGACAAAGCGGTAGCCGCCCCGCAGGGAAATGTGATCCGACAGTCGAGCTGACAAACTGACAGCCAGCTCGAGCAACGAAGCAAATCCTGTATCGCTCTTGTGGTCACGGGCGAAAAGCGGCGCCTTCGAGTCAATGAAGTGACTGTCTTGCTCAGCAAAATTCAGGAACACGCCGGCTTTGCCCTCCATCACAATACGGAGCCAGTCGCCGAAGAGAGGCCGCGAGAGCTCGCCCCCAATCTGTGTTCCCAACAGATTGTTGTCGGTATGGATACTATACACACCATCACTGATTCCAGGAGAGTCATGGAACGAGAAAAAGTCGAGGTCTTCATTGATGCTCATGAAGCGCAGCCCCAAGAGGACCGAGGCATCGTTGCTGACCCAGCGGCGGATTCCCAGTTCGGTGTTGAACAGCTCCGATGCATAGTTGACTTCGTGTTTGACGGCGCCTTGGAAAGCATCGGTCGGACGCTGACTGTGGCTCCCCCAATAGGGGTTGAAGTTGTTGTTGGAGCGTCCCGTCGAGGTTCGGGCGTCCCAGTCATAAAAGCCGAAAAACGACCATTCGAGACTCGTGGCGCTACCGATGTAGTGGCCCACCGTCACGTACGGCCCGGCTTGCGGATCGAAATCCAGGTCGTCGGTGTTCATCACACTCCGACCCGTGCTCACTTTGGTCGACAGGTTGCTGCGAGTCCCATTGCTCCGCGTCAGCCAGAGAGTGCCCGCAGTCACATACCAGCCACCCGTTTCGGAGAAGCGACAGACAGCGTTCCACGCAGCGCTGCACGGCCCGCACCAAGGTGGATAGGAGTAATCATCATGCCACCAGTCCAGCCCCTCCCAACAGTCCGGCTTGCAGGACGGTGGGACGACCGCTGGCTGTTGGGGGCCAGAGAGCATCGGCTGCGCGCCAGCGTCAGGCGCCGCTGCAACCCCGGAAAACCCCGACGGGAAAGCCCTAACCCAGGGCCTGCCAACAGTCGAGGCGTACGGATTGACGACGGTCGGTCCGTAGGGATTGACGACCGTCGTCGGCCTCCACTCGTCGGCGAAACCCAGGGCGCCGAAGGTCGTGACCATCAGAACGGTGAGAAGTCGTGAAATTTTCGCCACCGAGCACCTCCATGTGTGGAATGTTGGAATTGAGCCTATGCAGGCGCCGTCCGCGCAGATCGCGCCGCGGAACCCACAAATCGGGTTGTTGTCCGTGCCAATCGGACCGCTTGCCAAGCGAGACCGCTCGTCAAACGAACCGAATGGTTTGATCGCGAATGGGATGTCAATAGAGAGAGTGGAGAAGTGCGGTCTAGATAGCGAAAAGCATCCTGGGTGGTCAAGGCCTCTCGGTAAGTTCTACCGGATTCTTGAGTCGAATTTTCAAAAAAGGCCGAGCACCGGCAGAAATTGCCGGCGGGCGACTTGTGGTGAGTCGGGATTATTCATAGGTTGCCCTTGTAGTACCCAAACCGACAACTTGTTGTCGCAATCCACCGGTTGCATGGCACATCCAGCGACGACAAGTCGTCGGTTTGGGTTTCTACTCGACGACAAGTCGTCGGTTTGGGTTTCTATGAATAATCCGGGGCAGCGCTCAGCAATCAGCTTTCAGGCTTCGGGAATAGAGGTTTCTGTCCTTTCAGGAGCTGAAGGCTGAAGGCTCATGTTATTTGTTTTCTTCCTTCGCGGCCTTCCGCTGCGCCTCATAGAACGCCCGGATGCGCTGGCCTTCGTACCGGGGCCATTTCCAGGCCGGCCAGACGGGGCTCTCGTCGCGGACTTCGCGGTACAGCGTGCGGAGCTTGGCCGACATGTCCGCCAGCCGCCTCGGTTCCCGTTCCGCCAAATCGGTGGTTTCGCCGATGTCGTCACGCAGGTTGTAGAGCTCGAACGAGGCCAGCTCCGCGCTCTTGATGCTTTGCATGTCAGCAGCCCTGATGTCGCCGAACGGCTTCATCTCCGGTCCGGTTAGGTGTGCCAAAATCTTCCAGTCGCCGATTCGCATCGCCACCTTTGGTTTGCTGCGGGCCACGTTGAACTGCCAATAAAGCGGCGTTTCTCGCCGAATGGGCTGGGCGTCGAATATCGGCAGGAAGCTGGCGCCGTCGATCTTTCGGTCGTTGGGGACGGGAACGTTCGTGATCGCACACAAAGTCGGCAGCAGATCGACGCCGCTGACCGGCTCGTGACAGACCTGTCCCGGTTTCGTGTGCCCGGGCCAACGAATCATCCCCGGTACGCGGATGCCGCCTTCATACATCGAACCCTTCTTGTCACGAAGCGGACCGGCGGATCCGTACGGGTGCCGATGCGTGATGGCCGGCCCGTTGTCACTCGTGAAGAAGACCAGCGTGGTCTCTCGTAGATTCCGCACATCAAGCGTGCGCATCAACCGGCCGAACGCGTCGTCCATTTGAGTGACGTTGCCGTGATGAGCGGCCTGGGCGGGGTGGTCGAAGCCCGGATAAAGGTCCCGGAAACGTTTGGCGGTGGCAATTGGCTCGTGCGGCTCGTGAAAACAGACGTAGAGGAAGAACGGCTTGTGTTGATCACGGGTGTTCTTCAGCCAGCCGATTGCCTCGTCGGCAACCAATTGCGCGGAGTACCCTTCGAGCACCCCGACCGGTTTGCCGTTGCGGACGAAGTTATCGGGATTGTGATGGGTGGGCAGCGCATTGTTTTGGGTCGAGAACCAGTAGTCGAAGCCGTGATCGGACGGCTGCGGCTGGCCGGGGAGGTTGAACCTGCCGTTGAGGTGCCATTTGCCGACCTGACAGGTGGCGTAACCAGCCCCCCGCAACAGCGTCGCGATGGTAATCTCCCACTGGCGCACGTGCATGGGCGAGAACATGGGGATCCAGTTATGAATGCCGACGCGGTACGGCGTCCGTCCGGTCATCAGTCCGCAGCGGGCGGGCGAGCAGTTGGCTGCGGCGGCGTAGCAGTTCGTCAGCCGCATTCCTTCCGCGGCGAACCGATCCAAATTGGGCGTCTGGATGATCTTGTGGCCGTAACAGGCCAGGTCACCGTAACCGAGGTCGTCGGCCAGCACGACGACGATGTTGGGACGGTTCTCGGCTCTCTTCTTTTTCGACTCGGCCAGCCCATCCGATACCAAACACAGCATCAATAAGAGAACAAGCAAACTGGACGGACACAGTGTTCTGAGGCGCATTGGTTGCTCCCTTTCGTCGTTGCGGGCGGCCTGTTTCGGCTGGAACGCACTGTACTGCATGTGGTATTCCGCCGGCCGACAGCCGGCCGGACTTGCCAACCACCAAGATACCCGAAGTTCACCGTGGATGCGAAACACTGCCGGAGTTTTCCTCAGGTTCGGCGAGCTGAATGGTCCACCGAAATGACATCGCGGTCGAGAAAACGTCGAACATTCCAATGGCCTCGGCAGCCGCACCCATACGAAAAACGGCGGCGGGTGCAATAATTGAAATGTCTGACAATTCCATCCGGGGGACCAACATGATGGCCGACGATTCCGTGCTCACCGACGAGCAACTTCAGCAGGAACTCGAGGATTTGCCCGGCTGGGAAATACGTGACGGTTGGCTCCGTCGGCAATACACAACACCGGGTTTCGCGCACACAATGCTGCTCGTGAACACGATTGGATATCTTGCGGAAGCCGCCTGGCATCATCCGGATCTGTCGGTCGGGTACGCCCAGGTGACCGTGAAGCTGCAGACCCATCGCGTTCGTGCGGTCACTCCCCACGACGTCGCGTTGGCCCGCAAAATCCACGAGACGGTGACTTGGCAACCGGCCGATGATTCGCCGCTCGACGGGTTTCCCAAGAGCTGGGTGAGGTGATCGAGAATTCGGGCGAAAGAACTACTGGTCTGTCAAAGCTGATTTGACAGGTGTCGTGGGGCAGGCTTTCCAGCCTGCCGATTGGCCGAATTAACGACTCTGCCCAAGAACCACCAGCCGCGCGCTCACCAGATTGCCGAAAGATCCGCATCGCCTTACGCCGTCGGTTTAGTCCAAGTATATAAACAGATATCCACTTAAAATCCGCTGTCCTGCCATATTGGACGTAGGTTACAATTTTTTGGCATATTTAGTTGCCAAATTAGATTTAATTGGTATCATTCAGCTAAGTCAACGGGACTTTCAGTCAGTGAGCCAGGCGGATCGGCATGATTGGTTCCACCCTAGCGGACGATGAGAAACTGCTCCAGGAGATGCGTCGTCGCAACGGTGCAACGGTGAATCAACTGATCTGCTGCGCGGGAGTGTCGCGGACGGCGATTCGGCAGAAGCTCAGCCGATTGATGCATCAGGGGCTGGTCCAGCGGCGTAAGGTTCGGCAGACCCGGGGCCGGCCGTTCTTTGAGTATGCCACCACCGACCGATCCGAGCGGTTGTTCGGCTCAAACTGCACCGACCTGGCTGTCAGCCTCTGGCGCGCAGTCACAACGAGCGAGGGTCCCACAACTCGGCGCGAGCTGGTTCGCCGGGTTTGCGACATCCTCGCGGAGAAATATCAGGCCCGCATCCACAGTGATACGCTTGAGCAGCGCCTGGAGAAACTGTGCCAAGTGTTAGCCGAACGGGGCATCGACGTGGAGATCGATCGTCGCAGCAGGCTTCCCGTGCTTCGGCAGCATGACTGCCCGTACTCAAGTCTGGCTGCTGCAGATCGAGGCATCTGTGCGTTGGAGAAGCAGGTTTTGGCCCGCTTGATGGGCTGTCGAGTCGAATTGACGCGGTCTCGGATGTCTGAAGACGAGTGCTGCTGTTGCGAGTTTGAAATGGGTGAATACACGCTGAGCGTTCTGCACAGCGACCTTGATCAGGTTGACTGAACATCGCCCCGTCAGTCCAAGGCGAGAGATGAGGGAGAGATGGCTTCGACACGAACCGAACCCGACGCTGGAGAAGTGAAGTTTGTCGTGATCGGTCTGGTAGTTCTGTCGCTGTCGCTGGTGCTGTGCTCGCCAGTCATGGCGCAGGCAAAGGTTCAGGGCTGGTTGCACTGGCGGGGTCCGAACCAGAACGGCACGTCGCTGGAGAAGAACCTGCCCGAAGAGTGGGAACCCAACGGTACGAATCATCTGTGGACCAAAGACCTGATGGGTCGCGGCACGCCGGTGGCGGCCAACGGTCGGGTGTACGCCTGGGGCTACCGCGGCGAGCAGGCGGACCTGGTCGAAGTGCTGATGTGTGTCGATGCGGAGACGGGCGAGCTGATTTGGGAGCGGCAGTTCGCGGATTTCCTTTCCGACATCATTTACGACCGCTACTCGATCGGCGCACCGACGATCGACCCGGACACCGGCAACGTCTACCTGATGACCAGTCCGGGCTTGCTGATCTGCTTCGATGCGGACACAGGCAAGACGATCTGGCAGCACTCGATGGGCGAGACGTACGGCCGGCTGACCTTCCCCAACGGCCGCACCGGCGCACCGGCGATCGACGGCGATTTGGTGGTGGTCAACACAATTTCAACTAACTGGGGCGCCGAGGGCCCGCCACGAAACCGTTTCTACGCCTTTGACAAGCGGTCGGGAAAGCAGGTGTGGAGCTCGACGCCGGGCGTCGGCCCGCCCTACCTGAAGGATAGCTCGTTCTCGTCACCGTGTTTCGCGTGGGACAATGAAGGCCGGCGGGTGTTTTACGCGGGCATCGGCAGCGGAGCGGTGGTCTGCGTCAACGCGCTGACGGGCAAACCGATCTGGCGTTACCAGGTGGCCATCGGCGGAATCAACTGCACGCCGGTCGTCACCAACGATCGGGTCATCGCGACGCACGGCGTGGAGAACATCGACAGCTCCAAAAAGGGCCGCCTATTCGCGATCAACCGCTTGGCCAAGCCGAGCCCAGCCGACGCCGGCGCCCCGATCCTGGGCAAGGACGCGGAACTGTGGCATCAGAGCATCAGGATGTTCACCAGCTCGCCGGTGCTGGTCGAGGATCGCGTGTATCAAATCGACCACGGCGGCGAGCTGTTTTGCCTCGACGCCAACGACGGCAGAATCTTCTGGCACAAGAAACTGGCCACGGATCAGATTCACGCCTCGCCGACCTGGGGCGACGGCAAGCTCTATGTGCCGATGAACGACGGCAGCTTCTACATACTGCGTCCCAGCGACGGCGGCGCGGATGTGCTGTCGAAAGTCCAATTGGAGGGCAACTGCCTCGGTGCGCCGGCAATCTGGGATGGAAAAGTCTACGTGTTCACAAACCAGAAGCTGTATGCGTTCGGCCGCCGAGGTCATTCGCAACACTTGCCGCCGAAACCTACCGCCGAGCAGAAGCCGACGCCCGGCAAGGCGGTCGCCCTGCAGATTCTGCCTTCCGAAGTGCTGCTGCGTCCGGGCCAAAAGGTCGACTTCGAGATCCGCAAAATTGACGCTCGCGGCATTGTCGTCGGCAAGGCGAGCCGGCCCCGTTGGGAGAAGTACATCCCGCCGACTGCCAAGGTCAAAGCAAGAATGGACGCCGACTTCAACGAGGCGGGCGAATTGGTTGCCCGGCCCGATGCGAGGCCCTCGGCCGGTGCGTTCAAGGCCACGGCCGAAGGACTTTTCGGCACGATCCGCGGCCGCGTCTTGCCTGAGTTGCCGACCGGCGAAGATTTCGAATCGTTCGAGCTGACCCACACGGCGGCCGACGGCGGCCGGTTTGCTTACCCGCCGTTGCCCTGGATCGGCGCTCGCTTCAAGTGGGAGGTCCGCGAGCAGGATGGATCAAAGGTTTTCGCCAAGACGCTCGACCGGCTGATCCTCCAGCGCGCCTTCACGTACATCGGCGATGCGAACCAGAGCAACTACACGCTGCGGGCCGACGTGATGACCGACGGCAACCGCCGACTCAAAGGCGAAGTCGGGCTGATCAATCAGCGATACATCATCGTGCTCAAGGGCAACCACCGTCAGATCGAGATCAACTCGAACCAAGAGCGTATCAAGCACGCGGTGCGATTTCACGTGCTGCCGAAGGTCTGGTATCGGATGAAGACTCGCGTCGACGTCGAGCCGGACGAATCGGGCTGGGTTCGCGGCAAAGTCTGGAAGCGGGACGCGCCGGAACCGGCCGAGTGGACCATCGAGTTCAAGCACTCGCACGTGCACAAGCAAGGTGCGCCGGGCGTGTTCGGTTTTTCACCACAGAACAAATTCCGCGTGTTTGTCGACAACATTGTCATCACTCCCAACGACTGACTCGAACCCTCAGCTAACAGGAGCCTCGGAAATATGCATTGGAGGAAAACGATCGGCACGATCACGATGACGTGGTGTCTGACACTCGGAGTGTTTCTTGGCGGCGGTTGGGACCATGCGGCCGGTGGCGACTGGAAGATGTGGGGCGGCTCGCCGGGCCGCAACATGGTCTCCCGCGAAACCGGAATTCCGAATTCCTTCGAACCCGGCGAATCCGAGCCCGACAGTGAACTGATCGATCTCTCGACCACCAAGAACGTCAAATGGGTGGCCAAGATGGGCTCGCAGACGTACGGCAATCCGACCATCGCCAACGGCCGGGTCTACGTGGGCACCAACAACGACGGCCGAGAGGACCCGCGCTTTCCGGGTGATCGCAGCCTGCTGAAGTGCCTCAGCGAAGAGACCGGCAAAGTGATCTGGACGCTGACCGTGCCGAAGCTCGATTCCGGCAAGATCAACGACTGGGAGTACTTGGGCATCGCGTCCTCGCCGATCATCGAAGAGGACCGCGTCTACCTGGTGAGCAATCGCTGCGAGGTCCTCTGCCTCGACGCCGACGGCATGGCGGACGGCAACGACGGCTTCAAGGAGGAAGGCGCCTACATGGCCAATTTGAAATACGTGGCGCTGGGCAAGAACAAGCCCCTCGAGGTTAAACCGACGGACGCCGACATCATTTGGCGTTTCGACATGCGTGAAAAGCTCGGCGTGTTCCCGCACAACATTACCAGCAACAATCTGCTGATCACGGGCAACCTGGTGTGGGCGTTGACGTCCAACGGTGTCGATCAGAGCCACGTCAACATTCCCAACCCAACCGCCCCCATTCTGATTGCTCTGGACAAGATGACCGGCGAACTGAAAGGGGAAGAGGCCAGCGGTCTGTCGGAACGCATCTTTCACTCGGCATGGTCCAGCTCGGCGTACGCGAACGTCAACGGGCAGGAGACGATCATCCTCGGCGGACCGGATGGTGTGCTGTACGGCTTCGACGCCAAGCCGATCCCCGATCCCCAAGACCCGGAGTTCAACATTCTCAAGGAACTGTGGCGCTACGATGCCAACCCGCCGCACTACCGCTACAAAGACGGCGATCGCACCAAGCCGATCAAGTACATCCGCCGGAATGGGCCTAGTGAAATCATCGCCACACCTGTCGTCTACGAGGGCAAGATCTACGCGGCTATCGGACAGGACCCCGAGCACGGCGAAGGCAAGGGCAACATGGTCTCGATCGATCCGTCCCAAACGACCGAGAAGCAGTGGATCGTCGACGGGGAAAACCACACGTTTGCTCTCTCGGTGTGGGAGTTCGACAAGATCGACCGCGCTATGTCCACGGCGGCGATTCACAAGGGTCTGGTGTACGTGGCGGACTTTACCGGCTTTATCTACTGCATCGACGCCGAGACCGGCAAGCAATACTGGAAGCACGACACGCTCTCGCACATCTGGGGCTCGCCACTGGTCGTTGACGGCAAGCTGTTCATCGGCACCGAAGACGGCGACCTGATTGTGCTGGCCACGGGCAAGGAGCAGAGGGTGATCAACACGATCACGCTTTCGGACTCGATCTACTCGTCGCCGGTGGCCGCGAACGGCACGATGTATGTCACCACGCAGACCCAATTGTACGCGATCCAGGCGAAGGACTGATGAGCAAACGAGTGGGGAGTGCGGAATGCGGAGTGGGGAGTGCGGAATGAAAGAGCAAATTCCGAATTCCGAACTCCGAACTCCGAACTCCAAATTCCGCATTCCATCATCAGCCGCCGTCGTCTGGTCGTGCGTGGTGGTGTTGGGCATCCTGCATCAGGACGTCTGGTGGTGGGACGACAAGACCCTGGTTCTCGGATTCATGCCGATCGGCTTGGCGTACCACGCGCTGTACTCGATCGTAGCCGGGCTGCTTTGGGCGGCGGCGGTCAAGTGGGCATGGCCGACGCACATTGAGCAATGGGCGGACGAGCTGGAACCGGCTGAAGCGTCCCACCCCGAGTGCGGAGTGGGGAGTTCGGAATGCGGAGTGGGGAGTGCGGAATGAAAGAGCAAATTCCGAACTCCGAATTCCGAACTCCGAATTCCGAACTCCGAATTCCGAACTCCGAATTCCGCATTCTCTACGACGCGGGGTGACACATGACCCCTGACATGCTGTTGCTCGCACAGGCGACGTCCGGGCCGGCCTCGCGCGTCCCGCTGTTTGTGATTCTGGGCTACCTGTTCGTGTTGCTCGCGCTGGGCGTTCTCAGCAGCCGCCTGTTCCGCGGCACGTCGAGCGACTATTTCGTCGCCAGCCGGTCGATCGGACCGTTCATGCTGCTGATGAGTCTGTTCGGCACGACGATGACGGCCTTCGCGCTGGTCGGCTCGACGGCTAAGGCGTTCGACGCCGGGATTGCGACTTATGGTCTGATGGCTTCGGCTTCGGGATTGATTCACGCCGCCTGTTTTTTCCTGATCGGCATCAAGATGTGGGCGGTCGGCAAGCGTTACGGCTACATGACGCAGATTCAGTACTTCCGCGACCGTTTTGAATCGCCGGCGCTGGGGTACATCCTGTTTCCGATTCTAGTGGGTCTGATCGTTCCGTACCTGCTGGTCGGTCTGCTTGGCGCAGGGTCGTACATGGGCGGGGTGACGCGAAACATGTTCCCCGAGACGTTCGCTGCGACCAACGGTTCGGTGCCGTCTTGGCTGGTCGGTCTGATTATTTGCGGCGTCGTGCTGTTTTATGTGTTCCTCGGCGGCGTGCGGTCCGCCGTGTGGGCCAACACGTTTCAGACGATGGTGTTCATGATTATGGGCATCGTCGGCTTCGCGCTGATTGCCGAAGACTTGGGCGGCATGGCCGCCGCGTCGCAAGCAACACTGGCCAATGCGCCGGAAAAGCTTTCCCGCGAAGGGCTGATCACGCCGACACACTTCGCGACATACATGTTCGTGCCGCTGTCGATCGGCATGTTCCCGCACCTGTTCCAGCACTGGCTGACTGCGCGCAGCGCGAAAACCTTCCGCTTGGCGATCATCGCACACCCGATCTTCATCATGATCGTCTGGGCGCCCTGCGTTCTGATCGGCGTCTGGGCTGCGGGCGACGGACTGAACCCGCCGCGGTCCAACGCCGTGCTGGGCATCATGGTCAACAAACATATTGCCTCGGCGTTCATCAAGGGGTTGTTTTCCGCCGGCGTGGCGGCGGCGATCATGAGCTCGTTGGACTCGCAGTTCGTGTGCATCGGCAGCATCTTCACCAACGACGTCGTTCTGCCCCTGTTCGGCAAGGAGCGATTCACCGACAAGCAGAAAGTGCTGCTCGGCCGTGGTTTCGTCGTCGTGATCGTCACGATCACCTACGTCATTTCCGTTTTCAATCCGGCGCATGTATTCAACCTCGGCGTGTGGTGTTTCAGCGGGTTTGCGGCACTGTTCCCACTGGCGTTTGCAGCCGCATACTGGAAGTGGACGACCAAAACGGGGGCACTGACGTGTGTGCTCGTCACGGCCGCCGTGTGGCTGATGTTCTTTTGGGATGCACTGATCAACAAGGCAGCGCCGGTGTTTGGTCACAAGGACCCGATGACCAAGGAGTATCTCGTGATGGACATGATGCCGGTGACGTTCATCTTCGCCGCATCGTTGCTCTCGCTGGTCGCGGTCTCGCTCTTCACCAAGCCGCTGAAGCAACAAACAATCGACAGATTTTTTCCTGCCTGACCCAAAATAATCGAAGTGCGGAGTGTGCAATGCAGAAGTCGCAAGTCGGAAGTCGGAAGTCGGAAGTCGGAAGCCGGCCCTTGAATCTGCAATCGGCAATCGGCAATCGGCAATCCCTCGCCGAAGCCGCCGGGCGACTCGACGAGCACGTGCGGGAGATCATCGACTGGCATTTCTCGCCGGAGACCGGCACGCCGTATTGGCTGCGGTTTGTCGAGGCGGCCGGCTGGGACCCGCGGGAGGAGGTCCGTGGCTTTGCCGACCTCGTCAAGTTCGACCACTTCCAGGACGACGACCTGCGCGGCGGGCCGGTGTCCCGCTGGATTCCCGCGGGCTGCGCCGGCCGGCCAACCTACGTGTTCGAAACCGGCGGGACGACCGGCATCCCCAAGTCGCGAGTCGTTATCGACGACTTCCGCATCGACTACGAAATGTTCTCCGAGACACTGCCCGAGCAATACTTCCCCCAGCAAAGCAACTGGCTCCTGTTGGGGCCTTCGGGTCCGCGGCGGCTGCGTTTGGCCGTCGAGCATCTGGCCCAGTTCCGCGGCGGCATTTGTTTCTACATCGATCTGGATCCCCGCTGGGTGATCAAGTTGATCAAGAAAGGCTGGATGGATCATCTCAAGGCCTACCAGGAGCACTGCATCGATCAGGCGATGACGCTCCTCTGGGCCGGGCATGACATCAAATGCCTATTCGCCACGCCGAAGCTGCTGGAAGCATTGGCCACGCGGCTGGAAGACGAAGGCGCGTCGATTGCCGAAGCCGGTATTACCGGCGTCTTTTGCGGCGGCACGGAGATGACTTCGCAATGGATTCGTTTCGCCATCGAAGAACTGCTCGGCCCGGACGTGTACATCGCCCCGACCTACGGCAACACGCTGATGGGTCTGGCCGCGGCACGAATGCCGACTGCCGACGACAACTACAAGATCACCTACTACGCCCCGCAGCCGCGCGCCGTGTTGCAGGTCGTCGATTTTGACGACTCGAACAAGATGGTCGACTACGGCGAGACGGGTCGCGTGATGGTCACCACGCTGACCAAGGAATTCTTCGTGCCACGGTTCCTCGAGCGCGACGAAGCCGAGCGCGAACCTCCGTCGGACCGCTGCCCGTGGGACGGTTTGAGCGGAGTGCGGCCGTTTCGTGACCTGGCCGGCGGAACAACCGTGGGCGTCTACTAACCCGAATGATTCCTAGAAACCCAAACCGACGACTCGTCGTCGAGTAGAAACCCAAACCGACGACTCGT
>CAZGYE010000147.1:0-13486 GCA_964530165.1 uncultured Planctomycetaceae bacterium | reverse complement strand
CTGGGTGATTCCCTCGTAATCGAAGTCGTCCGGATCGGGCCAATGGTGTGCATGCACGTCGGCCGGGCTGTCGGCTCCGGCCAACGGATGAAAACAGGGCTCCGCGTACGCTCCAGTGCCGTAGTCGACCGAGCGGTAACGGACGCCCCACATGTCGGCTTCGGGATGGTCGGGATGGTGCAGCAGCTTCCACCTGGCCGTGATTTCCCGGCGCCTGTCCACGTGCAGCTTTTGCCACAGGGCCGTTTCGTCGGCACAGTCCAACTCCTCCAGCAACCGCGCGGTGACTTCGTCGGTCGCCTGGTAGTCGGTCGGAATGCGGTCAGCGCGCTGGCCGTCCAACAAGGCGAGCCAACGTTGTCGCGGGGTCATTTCCATCGGACTTCGTGCCAAAACACCGGGAACGCACGAGACGTGCCACGATAGCCGCAACGTCTTGCCAGGACAACTCACCTTTGGTAGCCTTGCGAAGTGATGATGCAGGACAGGAGAACCAAGCATGATGAGAAATGAGACACACCGTTTTCAATTGGCTGCCGTGCTGGGACTGATGCTGCTTGCCGCTCCCAATCGGTACACGTCGGCCCAGATCGCTCATGGCAAGGGGCAGAGAGCGAACACCCCTGCCAACTCCGCGTCGTTCACCTATCCGTACCACGCCGGCAAGCTCTCTTTTCCGCGAGATGAAGGAAAGCATTTGCAGTCGGAGTGGCCGATGACTCTGATCGAATGGAATGCGCACTACGTACATCTCACGGCAGAGGATGGGTCGAGGTACTTCCTCTTCACGACCTTCGTCACCTACGATCCCATTGAGAAACTCCTTGGCGGCGTCTTCCCGCACGCGATCTCGACACTCATCGATCTCACCAATGGCAAAACCTACCACCACCGCGACATGAGAAGGCTGAAACGCTTTGCAGAAGGACATGCAGACGCAGAAACCGCAAAGGGAGACTATTTCAAGTGGAAGGGAAAAGACAAGCCTTTCCAGTATGATTTCCACGTCGCGTGGCAGGATTCGCAGATTGACTATTGCGTGGATCTGGCGCTCGAGATGGTCAAGCCGCCCCTGGTGGTCAATGGGACTGGGTATATCCAGCTGCCGAAGGGACACAGCGGCTACTATTCACAAACCAGGCTCAAGGCGACGGGACATCTCACGATCAACGGCGCCCGGAAAAAGGTGACAGGGATTCAATGGGTTGATCGGCAGTGGCTGGGCGCGTCATTTGTCGACAACATTCAATACTCCTACGAATGGTGGGCGCTGCAGTTAGACAACAATGAAGAGGCAATCCTGTTCAGGATCTGGGACATCTCCAGCGACGCAATCGCCATGACGTTGCTGGAGATCAATCATGCCGATGGAAAGCGAGAACACATTGATGAATTCACCCTCACAGACCTGCCGTCGGGCTGGCATCTCTCCGCCCCACAGGCCGGCTGGGACTTAACAATAGTCCCTGCACTCAAAGGACCACAGACGTGGCAGAGTTGCAATGTCATGGGCACAATCAAGGGGAAGCACGTCGCGGGTGTGGCCACTGCAGAATTGGCGCGAAAGATAGTACGGGAACTCTTGGGGAAACTTTCTCTAAGGGCGGGGGCAGACAGACCCAAGTAAATCAAGACTCCGAGACAAGAAGTGCGACAGTAGATGAATTCGGCGTAGAACGACTCGCACGACCAGCAGGAAGCCGAGGAAACGACACCCGAGACCTGACCGGGCCAAGGGGGTCGGGCTGGGGGGTCGATCACGGAGCCGCATTCTTGGCGGCATTTTCGTCGGGATTCTTTTCGGCCCCGGCGGCAGCGTTCTGTTTATTGGCCGGCGGTTGAGGGCCGACTTGGGCTGCGGCGTCTTTGGGTTCATCCGGCCGGTAGATCCATTTCGGTTCGCCCTTCTGGCGGATTTCCTTTTCATTTTGGAAAAACCGGTCGCCGGGCCGCCAGTACTCTTGCACGATCGTTCGTCGCAAAATCTGGGTCTGTCCGTCGGGTCCTTTTTTTCTCTGATACCCGTTCGAAAACCCGGTCATGAAAACCGTGAAGTAGTCGGTTTCGGGATCGATGCCGCGCCACATCGCCACGCCGTAAATCGCGTTTTCATCCTTGGCGTCTCTGGGTGTGACGGGCGGGATCAAGCCGATCACTTCCACCGAGTTTTTCAACCGCAGACGCTCCCGGATGATGATGGCCGCCTGGGCCTCCGGGATCAAAACATCGTCATAGAATTTCTGCGAGGCGTTGTCGTTGGTCACCAACGTGAACTCGGGGATGAAATAGGACTCGGGTGGCTCATCCTCATCGTTCTTGGGCGTCGTGTTGGAATCGTCCGGGGGGCGTTCCAAGTCCCGATTGACCGCCTTGTAGACCAAATACCAAATGAGTTCGCGTTTTTTCTTTCGCGTCTTCGGATCGGTCACGTCGAGCGAAATCATCCGCATCGGTTTGAAATCGACTTCGAACACCCACAGGTCTTTTTGGGCGTTGAGTTCTTCTCCGGTAGCCGCCGGCTCGATTCTCGTCACAAAACCCCGAGTGAGCTGTGCTTGCGCCACGTGAACATCGGTCAGAACCGCCGCCGCGACCACAAAAGCGGCCCCAAAACATCGACGTACGTCAACCCTTTCCATCACTCGAACTCCCGACCAACCAGAGCACGCAGCGAGCAACCATGCCGCGCACGGAATTCGCTCTCAACATTCAACTATATCACTCAAAGCGGAAAGCGGAAAGCGGAAAGCGGACTTCTAAACAGTTGTCAACGCACAAGTATTGCAGATCTTTGACAGGCTTTTGACGCGGCTGTGACACGCTTTGCGTGACACCGATTAAAATGCGCCGTCAACGTTTTCTGGGCCGGCGTTCGGCTTGCCGAGAGGGTTTTTGTTCACACGGGCTGTGAAAGCCGTCGAGAAGAATGGAGCGGATTGATGGGTGTTGCGAGCGCGCTCGTTCCGGCGCAGGGAGTCACACGGCAAAGCCATCCGGTGCATCCGGCAGGGTCGCGCGCGAAAGTTCTGCTGACGAGCGTATTCGGGCCGTATGCTCAGGACGACGTCTACGGCAGCCGGTTCATCAACCCGATGGAATTGTATCACAATCAGGTGACGCGGGTTCAAGGGCCGTTCTCGCTGCGGATGTTCCATCGCTCGTGGGGGTTGATGCTGATCCAGGCGAACATGCAGGCGCCGTCGATGCTGTTGGATTTTCCCACGCTGGAGCGCTTCGTCGAAGAGATCCGCGACAACCACTATGACGTCGTGGGGATCAGCAGCATCATCGTGAACCTGCCCAAGGTCCGGAAGATGTGCCAGCTTGTGCGGCACTACCTTCCGGATGCGACGATCGTCGTGGGCGGACACATTGCCAACGTGGTCGATCTCGACGAGCGCATCAACGCAGATAACATCGTCAAAGGTGACGGGGTGCGCTGGTTTCGCCGGTTCCTCGGCGAGGACGAGAATCAGCCTATTCGGCATCCTCAAATCGTTTCCGGAATTGGCACGCGAAACCTGGGGGTCACCGTGAAAGAAAGCCCCGGCAACGTCGCGGCCACGCTGATTCCGTCGGTCGGCTGCCCGATGGGATGCAACTTCTGCTCCACGTCGGCCATGTTCGGCGGCAAAGGCAAGTTCCTCAACTTCTACGACACCGGTGACGAGCTGTTCGACATCATGTGCCAGCTCGAAAGGTCGATGCGAGTCCGCTCCTTCTTTGTGATGGACGAGAACTTCCTGCTGCACCGCAAGCGGGCGCTGCGGCTGCTGGAGTTGATGGAACAACACGACAAGGCTTGGTCCCTCTACGTTTTTGCCTCCGCCAATGTTCTCCGCTCGTACAGCATCGACCAATTACTGCGGCTGGGGATTTCGTGGGTTTGGATGGGACTGGAGGGCGAAGACAGCCAATACGTCAAACTCCACGGCATCGACGCCCGCAAACTGGTGCGGCTTCTGCAATCGAACGGGATCCGGGTGCTCGGCTCGACCATCATCGGCCTGGAAAATCATACCCCGGAGAACATCGACCAAGTCATCAATTATGCCGTCGCGTACAATACCGATTTCCATCAGTTCATGCTCTACACCCCGCTTTCGGGTACTCCCCTTCACGCCGAACTGACAGCCCAGGGACTCATGAAGAGCGAGAGTGAATGCCACGTCAGCGACATGCACGGGCAGCACAGCTTCAACTACCGGCATCCTCACATCACCGACGGCCAGGAAACCGAGTTGATCGTACGGGCCTTCCAGCGAGATTTCGACGTCAATGGTCCCAGCGTGGTCCGGATCGTGCGGACGACGTTGAGCGGGTGGAAGCGTCACAAGAACCACCCCGACCCGCGTATTCGCCGCCGCTTCGTCTGGGAAGCCCAGGAATTGGCCACCACGTTTTCCTCGGTGGTCGCCGCCGCCAAGTGGCATTACCGGGACAACCCCGCCCTGCATGCCAAGATGTCTGAAATCCTGCGAGACCTGTTTCACGAGTTCGGGCTGAAATCGCGGCTTTTCGCAGCCTTGGGCGGGCCGTACGTGCTGTGGACAATGCGGCAAGAACAGAAGCGGCTCGCCGCCGGCTGGACCTACGAACCGCCGACCTTCGTCGAAAAAAACGACGCCTTCGACGATTCCGGCCGCGAGGACCATGTTGCCTCGCCTTGCCGATTCGTCACTCCCCGCGTCGCAGCGCCCTGCGATACGGGTGCATCGGATGACGGCCGACGAGAGCAGGAGCTTCCCCTCGGCGATGCCGCCAACGCCGCAAGACAGATTGCTTGAATTCCCCGGGCGGGCGACGCGAACAGAAGAAATCACGGAACCAACGAATCTATACTTGATTATACTTGATAATATCACTTCCAATTGTCATAATTACGCGAACATCGGAACCCGGGCACAGTCGAGAGAGCCGATTGGATTGGCGGGAACCCTCAATCCAATCCCAAAACAGGAAAGATAATCAAATGCTTCCCCGTATTGCAGAACCCAGCGAGCAAAAACCGGGTGCAGCGTTGCCTGACTTGTCGCACGAGCTTGAGAATGAGCTTGTCCAGATCTTCAAACTCCTTTCCGACAAGACCCGGCTCCGGATTCTCCTGTACCTGGAACACGAGAACGAATTGCATGTGACCGCGCTGTGCGACAAGCTGGGGCAAAGTCAGCCGGCCGTCAGCCACCATCTGGCGCTCTTGCGGGTGGCCGGGTTGATCGAGGCGCGTCGAGTTGGGAAGCACAATTACTATTCGGTCCGCAAGGCTTACCTCTCTCGGATCATCGACGAGTTTTTCGGAAGCATCGACGACCCGGGGAAAGCCGATCTCACTGAGATGTGTATGCCCGAAGAATGTACACAATGCCTGCAAACGGCCAATCTCGAAAAGCGAATCGAATTTTTCTCGGGGTTGACAGGGGTTGCTCGCGTCCCCGCATGAATCACGCGACGTTCATCCTGTCAACTTTTTCATCAAGCCGAAGGCGCTTATGGTGGTTGCCACGATCAGGATCACGGTGGAGACCAGGGTGCAGAGGAACACTGCACAATGGGTGCGGTATGCCGGTGGGAGCTTGTGGTTGAGATAAAGGGCTGCCGCCCCCGCCCCCGCCACCGGAAGGTTCACCAAAAAGAATCCGGCAATCTGGGTCAGAATCTCGAATTTGAGATTGGCCCAGATGACGACGTTGACCTCGACGAAGATCGCGCACACGATGACCCGGCGAATCACGAGGTAGTTCCAGTTTCGCTGGGGCCAAATGGCGCTGAAAAACTCGTGGATCACGCGGGAATAGACCTCGGGCAATGCGGTCAGGGTCCCCCAGATGGCGGCCAGGACCGTCACGTAATAGACCCACTTCAGCCAGGGATGAATGGCCTCCCAGACGTAGGCTTGATGGGTCAGCAGGTCCCAGCCTTCGAAGCGGGTCTGTTTGTCGTACAGGGCGGCGGCTCCGGCGATCATGAAGGCGGCTGTGACGATGAACAGCACTGCCGCGCCCAGCGAGACGTCCCAACGCAACGGCGCCGCCAATCGGCGAAGACGGCGGCATTGCTCCGGATCGTCGGGTAGGTAGTCGATTCGCGGGTTGTTCGCGGCCCGCTGCCGAATCTGCTCGATCTGGGGGTGGCCGGTCAGACCCCAGCCGCGCAGACTCACCCAGTTGGCATAGGCAATGTAGCCCATCACGCTCCCGCCCACATAGGCAAACACAGTCGCCAGGTTCAGCCACGCGAAGTCCTTGGCGTCGTCGGGGGCCCACTCAGGCACCGAGTCCGGCAGGCGACCGACGTTCAAGAAGGTTCCCTTCAACGCCGCCCACAGGTCGGGCCAGATCATCAGCGTTCCAATCATCGTGCCCGATACGAGGACGCCGCAGATGATAAGCTGTTCCTTTTCCAGCCGTTCGTAGGTCAGAGTCAGGCTAACTACCAGCGCGGCGGTGACGAACAGCGTGCTGTAGAGGTTCAAACAAATCGCCTCGTCGAAGAAATTCTGCCCGATGAGAAAGTGCAAGAGGTTGCCGCACGGTTTGGCCATGGCGACCCAGCCCAGCGGAGCGAACACCATTTCGACAGTGACGATCGCCAGCAGAAACCAGCCGCGCGGGCCGGGCAAGTGTAGCAGTCCATGGCCCACGTGCTCGCCGCTGATGACCGTGTAACGGCCCAGCATATAGGTGACGAAGACACCTTTCACGAGGCAGGAAAGCAGAATCACCCACAACAGATCGTACTTGGCCCAGGCGCCGACTATGACGACGATGATGGTCTCACCAGCGCCGATGCTCATCGAAGCGAGAATCGCAGCCGGGCCGAAACATCTCAGTAGCGCCCACACCTTCTGCACCGACCACGGTTCGGTGAACACGCCGGCTGCCGGTGGAATCTCGATGGAGGAGGCAGTTGAACGTTCTGCTGGCATACTCTTGGATATCCCGTCAGTTCGATGGAGCCAGCAACCGGGCCATTCGCAACCGCAGCTCACCGAGCCGGCGGTCTTGGTCGGCACTGAAAGAACCGGCTCGCTGGGCGTACGTGTCCATCCAGGTGATCAGCCGATCCATGTCCGCACCGCTGAGCTTCACTTGGTAGTGGCCCTTTTGGAGTAGTTTCATCAGGGGGCTACTTGCGGCGCCACAAGCGCCCGGGGTCGAGAAACCCTGGCGGTGGCGCGTCCACACATGGGCCCGCAGGTTGCGGTCGCCGTAGCCGACCAGTGTCTCGTATGCCTTGGCTGCGGTCAGATCGGTCTTCGCGGCCTCGGCGTCTTCTTGGTGGCAGCGGACGCAATGTTTCTCCAGCAGCGGCTGCATCAAGCTGCTGAAATCCAGCGGCCAAGAGCCGACCGGGCCGGGAGTCATCTTCGACGGCTCACGCAGAGCCGCCCGGGGAAGCCGATTCGACGGCGACGTGTTGCGAGACTCGTGGCAGCCAATACATGTCTGCGTCTGGCCCGGCCGGACATAAGTGACGCTTCGCATCGTCTGGACGGCCATTCCCTCGGCATCCAGTGCCTGGACAAAAAACGGCAACCCGGACGGAACCCGGAAGAAGGCGGAACCATCCGTCTCGACCGGCACGGTGCCCAGCACGAATTTGCCGGTGTCGTTCTTGGTCATTCCCAGTGGCGGGCTGTGCATCTTGGGTTGAGTTTTGGGCGTGACGCCCACGATTCGCAGCCGGTGAACCTTGCCTGACCAGTTCGATTCCAGCCCTTTGTAGACGTCCAGCAGCAGCACCCGCCCTTCCGGTTCGCCCAGCGGCGGTCCACTGTTCTCCTCCGAGCTGAGACTGGAAGCGACCGCCGGCGGCCGCCGCCGAGGGCGGACCGGTATCGGATACATGCTGGAGATTTCCGGATCGCGGTAGATGAGGTTCAGGTTGCCGAAGGCGTCGTACAGATAGATGCCCATCGTGTTGGACGGGTTTGTTTTCGGTTCGCCCACCAGCGGTTGATCGCTCCAGGCCACCAGGTAGTACTGTTCCGAGAGGGGGAACGGGTTCGCATAGTACGTGGCCGGCCAGGCCTCGACTTCGGGGAACGGCACTTCCGGGGTCAGCCGTGTCAGGGGAGCGGGACCATCGGCACCTTTGTTGGGGTCTAGCAGCACGAGGCTCCCGGCGGTCGGCGAGTGGTGCGCCGAAGCGGTGAAGACGAGCTTGCGAGAACCCGGGATACATCGCGGCTCGAAGATGCAGAACGGACTGACCGTGTAGTTGCCGAAAACCGCCTGGGCGCCGGTGCCGTCGGGCAGCGTAGACCAGAGGCTCTCGTAGGACATGGCTTCCCGATCCACGTAGTCCCAGCGGGCGTAGAGGATTCGCCCGTCATCGGCTACGCTGGGGGTCCACTCGAAGCTTTCAAAAGCAGAGATCGCTCGCAGGTTGTGGCCATCGCCATCGATGACGTGCAGCGTGTAAACGGCGACCGGCAGGGCCGGCCCGCCTCCGCAGCGAGCGTAGCTGTCGGGCAGTGCGCCGGCGCAACTCGCTTGGGCGCTTGCCTTGCCGCATTGAAGGAACTGACCTTTGCGGGTTGAGAGAAAAACGATTTCGCCATTGGGAAGATACCGGCCGTCGAAGTCGTCGTACTTGCCGCGAGTCAACCGTCTGAGCCCGCTCCCGTCCAGGTTCATCTCGTACAGATGGTAGAAGGCGTCTTCAGGAATTTTCGACTTGTCCAGCTTGTTCTTTTTCTCGGCCAGGCCGGGACAGAACTTGCAGTAAGCAAACAGCACTTTGCCGGCGTCATAGGAGAGGTCGGGCCGGAGGATGTCGCCCGGCGGCAACTCGGCAGTCAGACAGCGCAGCCGGGGCGAATCACTTTTGAAGTTTTCCAGAATGTAAAGTCCGCCGCCGGGACGCGAGAATGCCCCGTAGTATTGGATCGACATGTGGCTGAAACGGGACGGAGCCCGTTTGACGAACACGAGCCGATCGAAGTCCAACTGCCGATTGGCGAAAGCCATCCGCCGCACCGCCCAGCGGGCGCGAAAGTAGCGCTTGCGATCCGCGTCGGGGGTCAACTGCTTTGGCGCATCGGTCTCGCCCTGCAGGATACGAACCTCCTCGGCAACGTCCGTCCCCAACTGGCGCAGGTTAGCCGCCAGTACAAAGCCGCGTTGCACAACCTCGGCCGTCGGGTATCTGCTTCCGCTGTGCCGAAGAGCCACCTGCAAGGCCAGCCAGTCCGCTTGGAACGGTCCCCCATAGGACGGGCGAAACGGCCCGCCCCGCTCCCGAACCGTTTGCAGCGCCGCCACCAGAGTACCCGTGGACCACGGGCTGCTGCTGCTTTGGTTGGCGGGTTTGCCCAAAGCGTAGTTGCGATGGTAGCTGGTGTCGAAGACCTCGACCTCGTCGAGGTGCAGGCATTCGTTGCCCGGCAACTGGATCCGCACGAATCGGCCCTTGGCACCGTGCAGGAGAACCGAAAGCGGCTTCCCATCCCACATCCCGCCAAACTCGCTGCCGTCGTGATTGTAGACCGCCGTCCAACTCGTGCCGTCGCCTGAGAGCAGCACCCTCAGCCGCCGCGCCCGGTGGGAGCAGGCGTCGCCGCGGTTATAGATCAAAACTTCACCGATGGACACCTCCCGGCCCAAGTCCACCTGCCACCACGGGTCTTGCTCCCGGCTGGTGTGGAAGCCGAACGAACCATCCCGGACCCCGTCGCAGCCGCCGGCTGCATCTTCCCGCGGGGTGACTTTGCCGACGTCGCCAGCAGGCAGGCTGCGGACCTCGTCCTGACGAAGCCAATCGGCTTCGATCTGGCCGCGAGTGATCACGGCACGGTGAGGGGAACGCTCCTTCTTATTCGACCCGGTGTCGGCCTCGACGGTCGCAGAAGCCAGCAGCACCAAAACCAGATTGAAACCGAGCGATTTCATTGTAAACCTCCCCAGGATTGGCACAAATCACAAGACTGGATATATTAGGGAGGGATTGTAGCAAATCAAAGGCCGATGATGAAGCAGGAGATTCCACATGATGAATGGCAAGAGCGGTCTCACGCGGCGTGAATTTGTCAAACGTGCGGCATCGGCGGTGGTTGCCGCCCCGATGATCGTGCCGAGTTCGGTCTTCGGCAACGAGGACAAGTCTCCACCGAGCGAACGGATCACGCTGGGGTTCATCGGCGTGGGCAAGCAGAACGGATACCACCTGGGGCGGTTTCTGGGATACAAAGACGTGCAGGTGCTCTCGGTGTGCGACGTGGACACCACACGGCGAGAGCACGCCAAGAAGACGGTCGAAGACCGCTACAGCAAAGACGGTACGTACAAGGGCTGCGATGCGCAGAACGACTTTCGCGAGGTGCTGGCCCGCAAGGACGTCGATGCCGTCGTCATCGCCGCCCCCGACCACTGGCATGCGATCCCCGTCATCGAAGCCTGCAAAGCGGGCAAAGATATCTACTGCGAAAAGCCGCTGACGTTGACCATTCGCGAAGCACAACTATTGATCGAAGCCGTGCGGAAGTACAAACGTGTCCTGCAGACCGGCAGCCAGCAGCGGTCGAGCCGCGAGTTTCGTCTGGCCTGCGAGCTTGTGCGCAGCGGGCGCATCGGCAAGGTGCAGAAGGTGACCGTCGCCGTGGGCGGACCGAGCAGGTGGTGTGACCTGCCGGAAGAGCCGTTGGAGCCGGGACTGGACTGGGACCGCTGGCTGGGTCCGGCACCGATGCGGCCGTACAACTCGATTCTCAGCCCGCGCGGCGTTCACAAGCATTACCCGGCCTGGCGATCGTATCGGGAATACTCGGGCGGCGGCATGACCGACTGGGGCGCCCATCATTTCGACATCGCTCAGTGGGGTCTCGGCATGGACGAATCCGGACCGATCGAGATTATCCCGCCCGACGACCCGAAGGCCAACGCCGGGGTGAAGTATCTCTACGAAGGCGGCGTGGAAATGGTTCATGAATCCGGAAACGGCATCACCTTCATCGGCACCGACGGGGAGATCTTCGTCAAGCGCGGGACACTGACCAGCAAACCGGAGACGATCATCAAGGAACCACTCGGCGAAAACGACGTGCATTTGTACAAATCACCCGGACACCATCGCGACTGGCTCAACTGTGTTCGTTCCCGCAAGCGGCCGATCTGCGACGTGGAAATCGGCGCGCGGTCGGTCACCGTGTGCCACCTGGGCAACCTGGTCTACTGGAATCGACGCAAGCTGCGGTGGGATCCCAAGAATTGGCGGTTCGTTGACGACGCGGAAGCCAACACGTCGTGGCTCGATCGCCAGCGGCGCGACCCGTGGCAATTGCCCCAGGTCTGAAACCACCCTGGACAATGCGAGCCACGCTCAGTGATCCGTCTGGTGAATCGTGATAGAATTGCACGGGGTCATTTAGCCGCCCCGCTTGCGGGGCGCGGCGGGCGAGCCTGCCGGCTCAATGGTCTGCGAGGTCGTCAGATGGTGCCCGGCGTCTATCAACTTCATCTGCGCCTCTCCAATGCGACGCAGCTCACGGTAGGGAAGTTGGGAACGTTTGTGTTTCCGGCTGGCGATTACGTTTATACCGGAAGCGCACTGGGCGGATTGGAACAACGTCTGACGCGGCATCGGCGGCGACGAAAGAAGCGACACTGGCATATTGACTATCTGCTTGAGCACGCGTGCATCGAGAACATCATGGTCAAAGAAACTCAACAGCCATTGGAGTGCCTGTGGAATGCCGAAACGCTCCGGCAAGCGGGCGCGCAGGTAGTCGCGAAAGGTTTCGGCTCCAGCGATTGTCGATGTCCGACACATTTGGTTTATTTGCCCCCGAAGCCGGCGGAAGAGTCCCGATAGTTCGGATTACTTATAGGCTGTCCTTGTGATACCCAAACAGACAACTTGTTGTCGAAATGCGGTGGCTCTACGCCACATCCAACGACGACAAGTCATCGGTTTGGATTTCTGTGAATGATCCGCGATAGGCATCCGAGCCACGTCGACAGGAGAACAACATGACTCCCAGAGAGCGTTTTCTGCGGGCGCTGAAACGTGAACCGATCGACCGTCCGTGCGTCGCCAACCCAACCTCGCTGGCCACTGTGGACCTGATGGATGCGACGGGCTGCTCTTTTCCGGAAGTCCACAACGACGCCCAGAAGATGGCGGAGCTGGCAGCCGCCGGACACGAATTGTTGCAGTACGACACCGTGGCGCCCTATTTCTCGGTCATTCAAGGGGCAGCCGCGATGGGAGCGAACATCCATTGGGGCGCCAAAAACCGGATGCCCGCGGTCAGACCGCTTCCGGACGGAAGCTACCTGTTCCAGGAATCGGAACAGGTCGCCATCCCCGACGATTTCCTCGACCGGTCTCCTACCCGCACGGTCCTGAAGGCCATCCGTCTTCTCAAAACACGTTTTGGAGAGAAAGTGGCCGTTGTGGGCAAAGTTTTGGGGCCGTGGACTCTTGCCTATCACCTGTTCGGCCTCGAAAACTTCCTGATCCTGCTCATCGACGACCCGGAGAAGCTCAAGCGGATTCTGGAAAAGCTGATGGTCGTTTCGTTGCTGTTCGGCCACGCCCAAATTGAGGCGGGCGCGGACTGTCTGACCGTCGGCGACCATTTGACCGGCGACCTGTGCCGGGCCGAAACCTATCGCGACTTCCTGCTGCCGGTGCATCAACGGATGCGCTCGGAGCTGCCGTGCCCGATCCTTCTGCACATTTGCGGCTACACGCTCGACCGTCTGGACTACATCTGCCAGAGCGGCTTCGACGCGTTCCACTTCGATTCGAAAAACGACGCGCAGAAGGCAGTCGAGATCGCCGCCGGACGCTTGGCGCTCATCGGCAATGTCAATAATCCAGAGACGTTGTACAAAGGCAAGCAAGAGCAGATCATCAGCGAAGTGCACTACGCCCAGGAAGCCGGAGTCGCCGTGATCGGGCCGGAATGCGCCGTCCCCTTAAACACACACTCACGCTATTTGCGCCTCATCGCCGAAGCCGCGACAACTAACCCGGATCATTCATAGAAACCCAAGCCGACGACTTGTCGTCGCTGCACGTGCCATGCAACCAGTGGATTGCGACAACAAGTTGTCGGTTTGGGCGCCACGAGGACAGCCTATGAATCATCCGGGCTAACGCCTGTCAGCCGAGACCTCACAGACGACGCGGAAGCCGACGTTGAAGACCCCTTGATAAGGCGGATAGCTCAGCCGGAAGGCGGACCGGCAGCGTTTGGGACGGTCCCGCCAAGAGCCGCCGCGGACGACCTTTCGACCCTCCACACTCGATCGGGTCCACTCGGCTGCGTTGCCGTGCATGTCGTACAGGCCCCAAGCATTCGGCTGATAGCTTCCGACCGCCGCGGCGACCATCGCTTTGTCGTCGAACCGCGCGTCCCGCGGCAGCAACACGATTCTAGAATTGTGGCTGTAATCCCTCAAGTGCTCGACGGACTGATCGGCCAGATTGGCCAGTGTGGAAAAATCCGCGTCCACGCCGCCGTAGTTGAGCGGCGAAG
>CAZGYE010000146.1:0-13502 GCA_964530165.1 uncultured Planctomycetaceae bacterium | reverse complement strand
GCAGGTCGCCCAAGAGCCTCATCCAGCCGGCCCACGAGCCGCGGCGATCGAAAGGAATGATCTCGTCCAAGCCGGGATGCCCCGCGAGCAGTTCCGCCAACTCGGAATTGATCACCCACGAAATGGTCGCCGTTGGAAACCGTTCTCGCAGCGCGGGCAACAGTGGCAGCGTTTGCACCACGTCGCCCAGGGCGCTCGGTTTGATGAGACAAATCCGGCGCGCGTCGACGTCCAGAAGATGAGCGGGCGAAATCTGTTTCAGCATGGGCCGCACACTATACACGCGGTCGCCGATTTGGGACAAGAGCAGTCTGGGGGCAAGGTAAAAGGAGAAAGGAAAAAGGAAAAAGGCAAAAGGAGCAAGAAACAGTCGATGCCGTGTGTGTCTGTCTTCTTCCTTTTTCCTTTCGCCTTTTTCCTTTACAGTGATCGTATGCTGTTTCGCGGACGATGACCGGGAATCTCTCTATCCGTTGCTGAGGAGCGAGAACATGCTGCATCGACGTCTCATTGTGGCCGGTTTGTTGGCGATGTTCGGCGGGACATCGCAAGCGGGTGATTGGCCGGCATTTCGTGGGCCGTTAGGGACCGGGATTTCCAGTGAGAAGGATCTGCCCACCACGTGGGGGCCCGATGAAAACATTAAGTGGAAGGCTCCGCTCGAGGGGTTCGGCAACAGCAGCCCCATCGTTTCCCGCGGCCGAGTGTTCGTGACCGCTGCCACGGACCGAGGCAGCCGCCGCAGTCTCTATTGCTTCGACCGAAAAGACGGGAAAGAGCTGTGGGCGCAGACGGTCGGCTATCAAGCGGGTGCGGTGACACACAAAAGCAATCAGTATTGCGCCTCGACGCCCGCGGCCGACGGCAAACTGGTGGTCGTCTGGCACGGCTCGGCGGGTTTGTACTGCTACAATTTCGACGGGAATCCAATTTGGTCGAAAGACCTGGGTGCGGCGAGTCACATCTGGGGCTACGCTTCCTCGCCGGTCATCTACCGCGACAGAGTCTTGCTACATTTCGGGCCGGGGGTCGACACGTTCATGACGGCCGTCGATCTCAAAACAGGCGAGACCATTTGGAAAACCGACGAACCGGGCGGCGCGAATAGCCGCAAGCCGAGAATGGTCGGCTCGTGGAGCACGCCGGTCATCGCCCAGGTCGACGGCAGGGACCAGCTCATCTGCAGCATGCCGACGCGGGTGGTGGCCTACGATCCGGAGACCGGCAGCATTCTCTGGACGGTCGGCGGACTGCCCAGTCCGCGAGGCGACCTCGTCTACACGTCGCCGCTGATTTCCGGCGGCGTCGGCGTGGCCATGGGCGGTTTCATGGGTCCGGCGCTGGCGTTCAAGTTGGGCGGCTCGGGAGACGTCACACGCTCGAATCGGTTGTGGCACGCCGAGAAAAAGCAGCCGCAGCGAATCGGATCGGGCGTCATCGTCGGCAAGCACATCTTCATGGCCAATGCCGGGCCGGGGACCGCGCAGTGTATCGAGCTGGAAACCGGAAAGGTGATCTGGCAAGAGCGACTCGAGGCAAACCATTGGGGCTCGCTGGTGCTGGCCGATGGTCGGCTCTACGTCACCGACCAGAAAGGCACCACGACCGTCTTTCGCCCGAATCCGGAAAAGTTCGAGCCAATCGCCAGTAACAAGCTCGGCGAGCCGACCAACGCCACCCCCGCCTTTTCCGACGGCGAAATCTTCATTCGGACAAACAATCAGAAAAACGGCCACCTGTTCTGCATTGAAAAGTGAACGCGCGTCAGGTACTCTGTCGGGAGAGCCGACAAGCCCGGATTATTCATCGGCTGTCGCCGTGGCACCCAAACCGACAACTTGTTGTCGCATTCCACGGGGTTTCACGGCACATCCAGTAACGACAAGTCGTCGGTTTGGGTTTCTATGAATAATCCGCGGGCGAGGCGATCTCGCTGCCGGTTCACCGACGCGTCCAGCTTCTCAGAAAAGGTCTCCGAATGCAGCCAGCCGATGCCCAAGCGGTTCCGCGCGAGATCCACACGGTTGGACATTCCAACCATTCCATCGCGACGTTTCTCGAGTTGCTCGGGCGGCACGGAATCGAGTTGCTCGTCGACGTCCGCTCGTCCCCGTATTCAAAATACACGACTCAGTTCAACCGCGAGGCTCTCGATGTTTCGCTCTCGCAGGCTGGAATTGGCTACCTCTCTCTCGGCAATCGGCTCGGTGGTCACCCTGACGGGCCGGAATTCTACGATGACGACGGGCACGTCCGCTATTGGCGAATCGCCCAAACCGAAAAATTCCAGCAAGCCATTTCGCAGTTGGAACGGCTCTGTGACGAGTCGCGCGTCGCGATGATGTGCAGCGAGGAGGATCCGACGGACTGTCATCGGCGCCTGTTGGTGGGACGGGTGCTCTATGAGCGCGGGACTTGCGTCAAGCACATTCGCGCCGCAGCCGGCCTGGAATCCGAAGGTGAGCTTCTCGAGCGGGAGCTGCTGCATAAAAGCCCGTTTCGCCAACTGACGCTGTTCGAGGAACTGGAGGTGAATCCGTGGAGGTCTACACGGTCGGTTTTGCAAAAAAGCGAGCGCCGGAGTTCTTCGGACTCCTAGAAAGCAACGGCATTCGACGGCTGCTTGACGTCCGTTTGAACAACACGTCGCAGTTGGCGGGCTTTACGAAGAAAGAAGATCTCTGCTTCTTTCTCAAGGAACTGTGCGGGATCGAGTACGTCCACGAGCCCGTTCTGGCGCCGACCAAAGACATCTTCGACGACTACAAGAAACATGGCGGAACGTGGGACGAGTTCGAGCTGAGGTTCCTGGACTTGATCGGCGAGCGGAAGATTGAAGAACGGCTCGGCCGCGACTTCTTCCTGCTGCCGACGGTTCTCTTGTGCAGCGAGCCGACGGCCGAGCGGTGCCATCGTCGACTCATCCTGGAATACCTGCAGGAGAAATACGGAGGGCTGGAGATCGTGCATTTGTAGAAACTCGAACTGTGAGCGGGCCGATGAAGATCGTCGTCAACCACCTGACTCGGATGAGGAAACCGGCCATTTGCGTGGCCGGTTGGAATCCTGAGACCGGCAGTCACGTGCGTCCGGTGCTGCCATGGGAACAACTCCATGCGCGATTGCTGACGCGCAACGGCGGCCCGTTTGCGATCGCCCGCGTGGTGGATATCGGCCGAGCCAAGTCGGTCGGCCAGGCGCCCCACGTCGAAGATTGCCTGTTCGATCCGCGGCAGGCGCACTCGATTCAAAGCACCGATCCCCGCGGGTTCTGGGCACTGCTCGAAGGATGTGCGCGAACGAGACTTCGCGACATCTTCGGAGACGATCTGGAAGCGGCCGGGAATAGCTGCGCCGTTCCCCAAGGCAAAGGCATCGCGTCGCTGGGCTGCTTCCTGCCGAAGACGAAAACGGACCTCTCGATCGACCGGTCAAGAAACCGCGTGCGGATGTCGCTCGAAGACGGGGTCTTTTCCGTCCACGCGGCGGTGACCGATCTGCGATGCTACGAGCGGGATCACGCGACGCCGCGGCAGATTGTGGTCGAACGCATGCGGGCGGAAATCAAGAAAGGGGTTCGCGTCATCCTGAGCGTCGGGCTGGGACGCCCCTGGAAGAAAGAAGAAGACCCGGCCCCCCGACACTGGATGCAGGTCAACAACATCCACCTCGAGAGCCATCCGGTTTGGTGAGGACCGCTGGTCAAGGAAAAAGGAAAAAGGCAAAAGTAAAAAGTAGGAGCAAACAGACGCAGCTGAGTCTGTCTGTTTTCTACTCTTGTCTTTTTCCTTTCCACTTTTTCCTTGCTCTCTCGCCAGGGTCCAAACTGCTTCTGGACAGTCTCTTTGCGAAGGGGTATCCTGGTAGGCAGTCACAGCAAAAAGTGTGGGAATCCCCGTGATCCTTCAGTCCATTCGCCGCCTTCTGGCTGCCCAGAGTTCGCCCAAGCCCGAAGAGCAACCGCCGGCCGACCCGGATGCGCCCTCTGCCGGCGTCGCGCACGTGCCGTTCTTCAGAGCGCGGGGGCAGCTTCCGTCGTACCTGGTTTCGGTCGGTGTGCACGCGGTGATTCTCGTGGTCATGGCGATGATGAGAATCGCCATGCAGGCTGGCGACGACTCCTTCGTCATCGAGACGGTCGCCGCTGAAGAAGTGCGGCAACAAGAGGAGTTCGTGCAAGAGCTCGACACGCAGGAAGTCGCCGCACAGAGCCTCAACCTGATTGCCGGCAGCGTCTCGACGAACATCGGCGGCTCCGAGGCGCCGCTGGCGAAAAAGACGGAAATCGATCCCAAGGATGTGCTCGAAGATCCCACGATGAAGGTCAACGTCAGCGTACAGGAAATGCCCGGCTTGGAGACGCTCGGCGACGATCTGGGCGAGGCGGAAGTCACCGGGGAAGTCGGCGCCGTGGTGGAAGGCTACGGCGCGGCGC
The DNA here is from genome assembly GCA_964530165.1 of uncultured Planctomycetaceae bacterium. Classification (GTDB taxonomy): domain Bacteria; phylum Planctomycetota; class Planctomycetia; order Planctomycetales; family Planctomycetaceae; genus CAZGYE01. Next base: position 9,067 of record CAZGYE010000146.1, on the reverse strand, counting down.
TGGACCGCTTGACGCGGGAATTGATTCGCATGATGCGCAGCCACAAACTGCTGGTGGTTTGGCTGTTCGACGAATCGGGGAGCATGAAGGACGACCAAAAGGAGATCCGAGCACGCATCGGGCGGGTCTACGAAGAGTTGAAGTTGGTGGAGAAGGACCCGTCGTCCGTCGGTTCCTCGAAAAAACAGAAGCTGCAGCAGATCCTGTTGACCGCCGTCACCAGTTTCGGCAGCTCCTACCACGTTCATACACCCCGGCCGACCGGCGACGTGGCTGCAGTGATCGAAGCGATCGGCAAAATCCCCGTCGACGAGACCGGAAAGGAAAACATGTGCCAGTCGCTGATCGCCGCGACTGCACAGTACCGGAGCATGGCAACCGGCGGCCGGCGGAAGCTGGTGTTGATCGTCGTCAGCGACGAGTCGGGCGACGACGGCGACTTTGTCGAGGATGCGCTACAGCAGGCCAAATCGGCCCGAGCGCCGGTCTACATTCTCGGCCGGGAATCTGTGTTCGGCTCGCTCTACGCCCATGTCCGCTGGATCCAGCCGCTCACCGGACAGGTGTACTACCTGCCGATCCGCCGCGGGCCGGAAACTCCCTTTGCCGAGCAGCTTCAGCACGACGGGTTCCGCAAACGCCTCGACTCGCACATGAGCGGCTTCGGCCCGTACGAGCAGGTTCGACTGGCGCGAGACACCGGCGGCATTTTCTTCCAACTGCCCGGCGAGCAGGAAAACCTCAACGACCTCGACGCACGCGAGTTTCAAATGCTCGACCTGAAGGAATACCTGCCGGACCTCTCGGCCCGCAGAGACTATGCGGCCCGCCGGGACAAGAGCGAATTCCGCAAGGCAATTTGGGAGGTCATCGTGCTGCTGAATCCTTACGAGAAGAATAACGGCTGGCTGAACGTACCGGAACGCGAACACTTCAGCGTCAATCCCCGGCAGTCTGCCGAGAAGGTGACCGCCCGCATCAGGCAGATCGTGCGCATTTTGGCCGCGATGGCCACGGCCCAGCAGCGTCTGGAGTCGGTGCGCGGATTGCGGGCCAGAGAGCCGTCACGCCGCTGGCGGGCGAACTTCGACCTCATCTATGCCCAACTGTTCGCCTACCGCGTCCGTTTGTTCGAGTACGCCATTGCTTTGGGCCAGTTCGGCAAGACAATGCCCCAGCGCATCAAAAATCCGAAGAGCAACCGCTGGTTGATCCAACAGGGCTCACGGAACCTCATTCTACCGGACCCTCAACAAGAGAAAACGTTGAAGGTCACCGGCAAACAGCTCAAGGAAGCGCAGCAACAGGCCCTGAAACAATTCGCTCAGGTCAAGCAAGAACACCCCAACACCCCCTGGTCCCGCCGAGCCGAGTGGGAAGAACAGCGGCGATTCGGGGCCACGTTTCGCGAGTATTATCAACCTCCGCCGAGGCCCCACAGACCAACAAAGCCCCGGCCGAAACCGCCCCCGCCGCCGAAGCTCTAACCGCCGCGCTATCAACGGCACAAGTCAACGGCTCATCAATTCGAGGCAGTGACTGACATGATGGAACTTCCGGAGACCATCGGCGATGTCGAGCAGTTGGAAGAACTGCTCAGCCGCCCGCCTGAGCCAGTGATCGAGATGATGGCGCGGCTGGATGGCGATTTGATTGTTCTCGGGGCGGGCGGGAAGATGGGACCGACTCTGGCGCGCATGGCGCGACGTGCATCCGCGGCTGCCCTCGGCGATCGGCGGATCATCGCGGTGTCCCGGTTCTCCGACGCCGCCGCGCGGCAGTATTTGGAAGAGTGCGGCGTCGAGACGATTTGCTGCGATCTCTTGGACCGTTCGCAGCTCGGCGAGCTTCCGCAGGCCCGCAACGTGGTCTACTTGACGGGGCAGAAGTTCGGCAGCACGGGCAACGAACCGCTGACCTGGGCCATGAACGTCTATCTCGCCGGCATGGTCTGCGAGAGATTCTACGGGTGCCGAATCGTGGCCTTCTCGACGGGCAACGTGTACGGCATGGTGCCGGTCGAGTCCGATGGCTCGCTAGAGACCGACCCGCTCAGACCGTTCGGCGACTACGCCATGAGCTGCCTTGGACGCGAGCGGATCTTCTCCCACTTCAGCCGAACGCGCGGCATCCCCGTCACGCTGTTTCGACTGAATTACGCCAACGAACTGCGTTACGGCACCCTGGCCGACATCGCCGTGCAGGTCATGGCCGACGAGCCGATCGACCTGACGATGGGTTACTTCAACGCGATCTGGCAAGGTGACGCGAACGCCATGGCTCTGCTGGCCTTAGAACATGCCGACAGTCCACCTTGGATGGTCAACGCGGCCGGCTCTGAAAAGCTGCGCGTCCGCGACGTTGCCCAGCAGTTTGGTCGGCTGTTGAATCGCCCGGTTCGTTTCACCGGCAGCGAAGCTCCCGACGCGTTTCTGAGCGATCCTCGACTCGGCCACGCCCGCCTGGCCCAGCCGACTGTCGATGCAGAACGAATGATCCACTGGGTCGCCGACTGGCTGCTTTCCGGCGGTCCGACCCTGGGCAAGGCCACTCACTTCCAGACACGCGACGGCAAGTTCTGAGCGGCTGCGCTGGCGCCGGACGTCTTGAAGAACTGCGTCCTGACATCTGCCGCTAGCCCGGATTATTCATAGAAACCCAAACCGACGACGTGTCGTCGCTGCATGTGCTGCGGAACCAGCGAATGGCGACAACGAGTTGTCGGTTTGGGGACTGCGAGGACAGCCTATGAATAATCCGGGCTAGCGTTGTAAAACGGCCGAGGGCGGCATAGGATGACGGTTCGCTGCCTGCCGAATCGTCTGCTTGGGAGCGGTGTGGTGCTACGATTCTTTAGACCCTGAATCCCTCTATCTCTCAGAACGTCGAAGGAGGAACAACCATGAAACGTCGTGATTTTTTGGCGACTACTGCAGTGACGGCCGTTGGCTTGTCAGCGTTTCCCGTGGGATGGGTTCCCGCTGCCGAAAAGAAGAGGCAAAAGGTCCTCTATTTCACGCGTACCGCCAGTTTCGAACACGGTCCGGTCAAGCGAAAGGGCGAGGAGCTGGCCTCCTCCGAAAAGACGCTCACCGAGATGGGCAAACGCGCTGGATTTGACGTCGTGTGTTCCAAAGACGGACGTGTTTTCGACGGTGATTTAGCTCAGTATGATGCGATCGCTTTCTACACCTGCGGCGACCTCACCAGAAAGAACAAGAATCATACTCCGCCGATGTCGCCCGAGGGAAAGAAGCGGCTTCTGGAGGTCATTGCCGCCGGTAAGGGTTTCATCGGTTTCCACTCCGCAGCCGACACGTTTCATTCGCGAGGCAAGCGGAACGCAATTCAAACGGAGGTGGACCCCTACGTGGCGATGACCGGCGGCGAGTTCGTCACACACGGAGCTCAGCAGGACGCCACGTTGACGGTCGCGGCGCCGAAGTTCCCGGGCGCCGAAGACGTCGGTAATTCCTTGCGCGTGAAGGAGGAATGGTACGCACTGAAGAACTTCCCCGACGATCTGCACGTCATCCTGGTCCAGCAGACCGCGGGCATGAAAGGCGCCATGTATGAGCGTCCGCCGTACCCGGCCACCTGGGCGCGGATGCACGGCAAAGGACGCGTTTACTACACGTCGTTCGGACACCGCGAGGACATCTGGACGAATCCCATGGTCCAGCAGATCATGCTTGGAGGTTTCGCCTGGGCGATGGGCAACGTCAACACAGACGTGACCCCCAACATCGACAAGGTGACACCGAAAGCAAACCAATTGACGAAATGAATGAGCGATCGTCACGATTCGAAGCGGATGCGAAGCGTGACGATCCCTTTTGCCGGAAGCTCAATTGACTGGCGGACAGGTTCTCCCGGCTCCTCAAACGGGCTGCTGACCGACACGCGTTTGGGTGCTCGATCGATCCAGATGAGGCGGGCCCGGGCGGGGTTTTCGCCGGCGTTGAAAAGCCGCAGCATCAAGGCCCGGCCGTCGATGCTGGGCTTGAGCGAAGTAACGATCACCTCGGCCGGCTCGACTCGCAGCAGTGACTTGGGCAGCCGAGCCGCCGGATCGGCGCGCACGATGACCAGTGGACGACTCCGCTCGATTCCGAATCGCGCCGCAGCCGCCGCATCGAAAGGCCCGTGTGGGCGGAGCGAATAACGGAACGTCGTTGGACCCTCCTGGCTGGCCTTATAGTTGGTCTCCCAGTAGTTGTTCATCACGTAGGAGTAGAACGTCTGGGTCGGCTTGAGGCTCCGGATCCATCCTTCGGTGCGAAGTGGGCTGGGGACGTCCACGGCGATTGTGCCCACTTCGACCAGCGGGGCGTCGACAGTGGCCCAGGTCAGTCCAAGACGCTTGTTCGAAACGTCCACCCAGCGGCCCACAGTGAAATAGTTCTTGCAGGCGCCGGGCAGTTGATCCTTTTCGGGCCGAATGACCGCCCAAGGGATGTCCATGCGCATCACGCCGTCGGGGATGTGGGGGGCAAAGCCAAAGTGAACCGACTCCGGGCTGCGGACCTGCTGTTTGTCCACAATGTTGGTCAAATCCACTCGCCCGATGCCGTCCACCACGCGCAGCCGGCGGACCAGATTACGGCAGCCCGGCGCGTCAGACTCAACCACCAGCGAGGCGACCAACGGCCCGCGGTCGGCGACGGTGATCTTGGCCGGCCCGCTCGATTTGCGATGCTTCGGGTCGCGGCCGGCGACGTAGACATAAGTGTTGAGTCCATGAGAGTCGCTGCCGGCGGCCAGATCGATCCCGGCACCCGCCCAGACGAGGCTGCTGATCGCGCCGGTCTTCTCATCCACCTGGAGGGTGATGTCGCGGCTCTTGAGCACGAAGCCTTCCGCCGTCGCGTTTCCCGACGCACGAGCCGCGCCAGCCGACAGCAAGAACCTTTTCGCGCCGAGCGGCGGGATGTCCGCCGCCAGAAACGCCAACTCGCCACTCGCCAACCGTTGCGAAGCAACGGCGCCGCCAGCGGGCGTTTTGACCGTGTCTCCGGCGAGAGCCATTTCGCGGGGCAACGTCACCAGGTCGGTCCGCGGCCAGCAGCAGGTGTTGGTGACGTCGACGGCAGTCACTTTGTCGGCGCCGCGACGCACGCTGGCCGTCACGGCCGCAAGCAGCTTGCGGGATTTCCGGTCGGCGCCGGTCGCGAACGCCTGCTTGATCTTCCACTGGTCCCGGGTGAATTGGCTGTCCGGTTTGCTGATGCTGCAATGTGCGCCCCAGGTGTGTTCGTTGTAGAGGATCACGTCGCGCCAGGCAGCGGTGAAGTCTGCGTCCGGATAACCCGCCGGCTCAAGCATTGCCCAGAGCGCTTCGGCCTGCACCAATCGGTCCGAGGCGTTGCGCGCCAGAGCGGTTTCCCGGGCAGAGGAAGCCGCGCCGTCTTCCCAGTAAGGTGTGAAATCGCCCCGGACCTCCGGCAGCTTCTCACCGTAGCGGCGTTCAAACTTACGCATCATTTCTCCGGTCGTGGCAATCACCATCCTCGGCCAGGCATACTTGTCATTCCATTGCCTGACGAATTCGGGCAGGTCGGGATCGGGCGGGCCGTTGTCGCCGCCGATGCTGTAGCGAAGCTGGACCATGTCGTAGGGATAATCTGCAGCGGTCAACTCATCGAGATACTCAAAGAACGCTTTCGGTTTCACGTTCTTGACCGATCCCAACAGCCCCGGATGGAACCAGCTATACGCGCGGCCCGCCATCCAGCAGAGAACCTTCTGCCGCCCCGACGGCGAGATCCAATAGAACGGCCGGTCTCCCCACTCGGCCAGCGTGTAGCCGATGCGGTAGATGTGGTTCGGACCAATGGAAAAATACTTGACCCGGCTGTGCGCCAGCGCCGGCACGATTCCCCATGTGTAACCCGGGACGTCGCTGATCATCGCCGAATCAATCGTCAAGTTGTAGCGATCGGCGATCCGACGGGCGCAGTCGGTCAGCCGAAAAAGCTCCTCCTCGCGGCACAACGCGGTCAGCTCGTTGCCGTACAGCGCGTCCAATCCGATCCAACCGCGGCGCACCGCCTCGATAAACTCATCCCGCCCTTTGGGCGCGGCACGCTTCAGATAGCTGTCTACGGCCCACATCACCTCGACGTTCCATTTGAATCGCGACGCTGACGGGTAGTTTGCCGTGCGGCGGGCCAGAGCAATGGCTTCCTTGAGATACTGCCATTGTTTTCGTTCGACTTCGGTTTGGACTTGCGTGTAACCGATGTCGTTGTGGGAGTGAGGCAGAAACCACAATTCCCAACGGCGGACCGGACGCACAACGAGCTTCTTGCTCACGTTGTGGCCAGCCACGTTGACGATCACCTCGACCGGCGTCTCTCGCTGGACGGCAGGTAACGGCGGCAGCGAGACGGTATGTGTCCCCAGGCTCAGCTTCACCGGTACCGGTTGTGCCCCTGCAACCTGAACCGTCGCGTCGACCGGCTCAGCGTACGGGTACACAATGGCCACCTCGATGGGCTGCGCCAGACGATCGTCCTCTCGAAGCAGGGCCGCAACGGTGGTTGGCCGGACTTCGATCCGCTTGGGGAACTTCTCGGGAGGCGCCGCCGCGAAGAAACCGATCTCCGCTCCGCCGACGGTGCCGTAGCCGCGCGGGCCCAGCGCGATGACCTGCCAGCGGACGTAGCGGGCGGTAATCGGCTTGAAGGCGACTCGCGTCGCGCCGCCGCGATTGTTGGCGTGCTGCACCTCAACCGTGCTCAAAACGTTCTTGAAGTCGGCGGCGTCGCTGAAAGTGAGCCGGGCTTTGCCCACGGTGGCCAGGTCCCAGCGATCGACGTGGCGGAAGCCGGCGATCGGCGTCGGGCGCCCGAAGTCGAAGTCGATAAACGTCTCCGTCCCCTTGCCGGCCGAAGAGTATTCGGTGTGGACGTTCCCGTCGACCATGTTGCCGACTTGGTAGTTTCCACCCGGATAGGCAACGCTGCTGGCGACGATCGTCGGCCGCACCTCCAATAGCGGCGTAAAGTTGGCCGGCGCCCGGGCGGCGGCCTCCGCCGCTGACACAGATTGAAACTGGACCGCCCCCAGGACGACCGCTGCCAGAATACGCACGGAGTCGCGTTTCATCGTATGGTCCTCCCACCACGCTGTTGAGTTTACCCGGATGCGCAGCCATTTCAAATCCTCCCCGGGTCGCGCCTTCGACGAACGCGACTTTATCGAAAGCTGGTGAGGCCCTAAGATGCAACCATGGCACTTGTCACAATCCGCGAACTGAGCATCGGATTTCACGGTCCGCTCTTGCTGGAAAAGATCAGTTGTCAGATCCAACGCGGTCAGCGCGTTGGTCTGTTGGGACGCAACGGGGCGGGAAAGTCGACGCTGCTGCGTATCCTCTGCGGTCAGGTCGAGCCGGATGACGGCGAGGTCGTCTTGGCCGTTGGGACAAGAGCGTCGCTGCTCCGGCAGGACATGCCGCGTGGCGTCCGCGGCCGCGTTTGCGAGCTTGTCGCCGGCGGTTTGCCGGCCGTCGAGGAGAACGCCGAGTCGCCGTGGCGTGATGAGCAGCGGGTCGAACGCGTCCTGTCGCGCATGCAACTGGATGGCGAGGCGCCGTTCGAGGTCCTCTCGTCCGGGATGAAGCGGCGCGTGCTCCTCGCGCGCGCTTTGGTTGCGGAACCCGACCTGCTCTTGCTCGACGAGCCGACCAACCACTTGGACATCGACGCCATCGGCTGGCTGGAACGCTTCCTAGACCGCTGGGACGCCACGTTGATGTTCGTAACGCACGACCGCATGTTCCTGCGCAGGCTGGCTGGTCGTATTCTGGAACTGGACTGCGGCAAGCTGTTCGATTGGTCTTGCGACTACGATACGTTCCTGAAACGCAAAGAGGCCGCGCTGGCCGCTGAAGAGAAGCAGAACGCGTTGTTCGACCAAAAGCTGGCCGTGGAGGAAACGTGGATTCGTCAGGGAATCAAGGCGCGGCGGACGCGCAACGAAGGGCGCGTGCGGGCGCTGGAACGGATGCGGCTCGAGCGTCGGCAACGACGGACCGCCGCCGGCAAGGTGCGCATGAAACTGCACCAGCAATTGCGCAGCGGCAACCTCGTCGCGCATGCCGAACATGTGTGGTTCGCCTACGGCGACCACACGGTCATTCGCGATTTCTCGACCACCATTGTGCGAGGGGACAAGATCGGGATCATCGGGCCGAACGGGGCCGGCAAGACAACCTTGCTCCGCGTGCTGTTGGGACAGCTTCCGCCCTCTCAAGGCGGCGTCCGTTTGGGAGCGAATTTGCAGATCGCCTACTTCGACCAATTGCGCACGCAACTGCAGGAAGACAAGACGGTGCAGCAAAACGTCGGCGACGGCTCTGACTCGGTTCGGATTGGCGGGAAGACGAAACACATCATCGGCTACCTGCAGGACTTCCTGTTTGCACCCGACCGCGCCCGGATGCCGATCCGTTTTCTTTCCGGAGGGGAACGCAACCGCGTTCTACTGGCTCGGCTGTTTGCCAAGCCCGCAAACGTCGTCGTGCTGGACGAACCGACGAACGACCTCGACACGGAAACGCTGGAACTGTTGGAGGAGTTGCTGGTCGACTACGAGGGAACCGTGCTGTTGGTCAGTCACGATCGGGCGTTCTTGAACAACGTGGTCACCAGCACGATCGTCTTCGAAGGCGATCAGGTGAAGGAGTACGTCGGCGGCTACGACGACTGGCTGCGGCAACGCTCGGCAGCCGCGACCGGTGTGGGCGCCGCGAGCCGGGTGGCGGCCAAGTCATCCTCTCTGAGATCCGAGCCGAAGAAGAGCGACGGGCGCTTGACGTACAAAGAAAAGCAGGAATTGGCCGCCCTACCCGAGACGATCGAACGGCTGGAGACCGAAATCGCGAGTCTACACCAGACAATGGCCGCACCAGAATTCTACAAACGCCTCGGCGACGAAATCGCCCGCGAGACGGCCAGGCTCCGGCAATTGGAGAACAAACGCGCCCAAGCCACCCAGCGCTGGGAGGACCTGGAAGAACGCTCCGGCTAATGCGAAGAGCGTGTTTGAAAAGCCCCGGTAG
>CAZGYE010000145.1:0-13544 GCA_964530165.1 uncultured Planctomycetaceae bacterium | reverse complement strand
GGCGCGAGCCCTGGGGGCCGGGATCGAGTCCATTCTCCCCGAGCCCCAGCGGGGCGATCGAGCACTGTTGCGACGAACAGCCCAACAGGTTCTGTCGCCCCGCTGGGGCTACACCGATGGGTGCCCCACAGACCCAGGGCTCGCGCCCTGGGCTACCTCCTTCCGCCCCTACCGGGGCTTTTCAAACACGCTCCAAGAACGTTTCGCCGTACACTTGATCGGTCCTGAATGGTTGACTGTTGGCCGGTGGCAGCCCAGAATGCCGGCGATGCCGGATATCACCATTTATTCGGGAATACATCTGGCGTGCACGGCAGAGGAAAACGCACTCGGAAGGAATTGCAATGTCGAGAGACGACAACTGGCCCGACGATTTCGATGACGCTTCGTTCGACAAGCAAGATTCTCGACGCGAACCGCAAGACCCTTGGTCCGATGAGCTTTACCCACCACAGAAATCCGGGATGAGCACAGGGATGAAGGTGCTCATCCTCTTGTTGTGTCTGGGTGGCGGCTGCATGCTTCTTTGCTGCGGCGGAATCGTTTACATCTGGTCGCAGATCGAGTGGACGCAAGGCGATCCGGTTGCCGCGGCTCGGGCGGCAGCGGAAATTGCTTCCATTGATGTTCCCGATCAATTCCAGCCAACCGACTCGATGAAAATGGAATTTCCTTTTGGCCTCATGAGAATGAAAGTGGTCAGTTACAAGTCGACAGCCGGAGAAGGGGGACTGGTGCTGACCGAGATGCAGATCGCAAATGTCCCTTTGCAGGAACAGGAGGCACAATTCCGGCAGCAACTGCGAGAGCAGGGAATCGATGACCGCCAGCTCGTTGTCAAGGAATCGAAGTCACGCACGTTCAAAATCCGGGGCCGACAAGTGACGTTTCTGTTTGCCCAGGCCAAAGATGCTCAATCGGGGGCCGCGTTCCGGCAGGTGAGCGGCACGTTTCCCGGTAAAGAGGGAACCGCATTCCTGCTGCTGCAGATCGAAGAGAAATCCTACGACGAGGAAGCGGTTGTCAAGATGATCAAATCGATCAAGTGAGCCTTCGGAAACATGGTGTCTTCAGGACGGAGTTTTTCTCAACGGCCCGTGAGCCGATCACACCCAGATCTTTGAGCCCTCTTCGGAATCGTCACGAATTCCCATTCTCAAAAGGAGGACATCCAAGGGAGTCAATCGGCTGAACAGCTCGACGCCAACGCGAAACGTCCCATCGTCTTGCGGCGTCGCATGCCGAACCGCGCCGCGCACTTCTCGCTCAATTTTCTGAACGTCGTTGTTCAACCGAATCTTGATTTGCTCGCCGATCTCCAACGGCGCCGTCATGGACAGTCCCAGTCCGGCCGGCGAGACGTCTTTCAGGGCGGCCTCAGTCCCGAGCCTCATCTTGTCGGAGTCGCGTATGACCAGCGCGGTTGCACCGGCCCGGTGCCGGGATCTCAACCGGCGATCCGGCCGCTCGCGGCTGCCGGGAGTGTCGCTCATGTCAACTCCCGAGGCGTCAAAGGATGAACTTGCTCAGGTCTTCGTCTTTGGTGATCTTGTCAAGCTGCTCGCGCACGTAGGCGGCATCGATCTTGATCATCTTTTGTTTTGTATCCGGCGCTTCGAAACTGACGTCTTCCAGCAACCGTTCCAGAATCGTCTGCAGCCGGCGGGCGCCGATGTTCTGCGTCGTCTGATTGACCTGATAAGCGATGTCGGCCAAAGTTTCGATTCCGTCTGGAGTAAACCGAAGGGTGATCCCGTCGGTCGCCAGCAGTGCCTGGTACTGTTTCGTCATCGAGCTGGCCGGCTCAGTCAGGATGCGGATGAAATCATCTCGCGTCAAATCCCCCAATTCGACGCGAATGGGGAACCGTCCCTGCAGTTCGGGCATCAGGTCGGATGGCTTGGAACGGTGAAACGCACCGGCGGCAATGAACAGCACGTGATCGGTTTTCACCGTACCGTAACGTGTTTGCACGGTTGTGCCCTCGACGATCGGCAGCAAGTCGCGCTGCACGCCCTGCCGACTCACGTCGGCGCCGCGCGAAGCTTCTTCCGGCCCACAAATCTTGTCCAGCTCGTCGATAAACACCATCCCGGTCTCTTCGGCCAGGCGGATGGCCTCCTCGTTGATAGCATCCTTGTCCATCAACGCTTCGAGCTCCTGTTCCATCAGGATTTGTCGGGCTTCGCTGACCTTGACTTCGCGTTCGGAACTTTGCCGCGGCATGATTCGCTCGAACATGCTCTGCAGATCCACGTCCATTTGCTCCAAGCCCATGTTCGAAAACACCTGGACCGGAACCTGCCGCTGTTCGACGGTCAACTCGACGACGCGGTCTTCGAGTTCACCGGCTCGCAGCTTGGCGCGAAACTTCTCGAGGGTTCTTTCATGCCGACGGGCATTTTCATCGCGCTGTTCGTCGTCCGGATCCCATTCGGGAGTAGGCAGCAGCAAGTCGAGTAATCGATCTTCCACCCGTTCGGCAGCCTGCTTTTCCACCTCCGTACGTTTTTTGGCGCGGACCAAATTGACGGCGCCTTCGACGAGGTCGCGGACCATGCTTTCCACGTCACGGCCGTAATATCCGACTTCAGTGTACTTGGTCGCTTCGACCTTAATGAACGGAGCCCCCGTCAGATTCGCCAGTCGGCGAGTGATCTCCGTCTTCCCCACGCCCGTGGGACCGATCATGATGATGTTCTTCGGCGTGACCTCTTTGCGAATTTCGTCTGGCAACTGCCCCCACCGCCAGCGATTTCTGAGGGCAACAGCAACGGCGCGCTTGGCGTCGTCTTGACCGACAATGTGCTTGTCCAATTCTTCGACGATCTCGCGCGGCGTCAGTTCGCGCACGGAAGTTCCTCCACAGTGATGTTGTCGTTTGTGTAGACGTCGATCTGTGCGGCAATTTCCAGAGCCTGTTTGACGATTTCCTTGGCCGGCAAATCAGAATGTTTCACCAACGCCCGCGCGGCCGCGACGGCGAACTGACCACCCGATCCGATACCGATAATGCCATCGGTCGGCTGAACGACGTCTCCCTGTCCGGTGATCAGCAGGCTGTACTCTTCGTTGATGACCGCCATCAACGCTTCCAAGCGGCGCAGCGCCCGGTCGGTCCGCCAATCTCGGGCCAACTCGGTCGCCGCCCGCGTGATATTTCCGGGATAATCCTTCACTTTGGCCTCGAATCGTTCCAACAATGCGAAGGCGTCGGCAGTCGAGCCGGCAAAACCGACCAGCACCCTGTTATCGAGCATCCAGCGGATCTTGCACGTGTCGGTCTTCATGATGGTGTCGCCGTAGGTCACCTGACCGTCGCCACCGAGCGCAACTTGGCCCTGATGCCGAACGCTCAGAATCGTCGTCGACCGCCATTTTGGTTGCAACCCTCCCTCGTCGGATGTCCCGAACTTTGGGCATGACATAACGCTGAGTCCTTTGTTGCGCACCGGGAATCCCATCACGGGTCAAACGTAACAAGTGACCCATCGGACGACAAGCGAAGTCGGTTGAACGGTTGAACGCTGCGGATGGTCTTGCTGCGCAGATGGTTGACGCGGAACGCGATCTCGCTGAAAAAGCGAACGTCTGCCTGCCTCTGTCCGGTACGCACCAGCCGGTCACGCAATTGGCGCCTCGCTGCGGTCCATCAGCGAGCTGAGGTACAGCAGGGCCGTTTCGCGATCCGGTGCGATTGCGTTCAACTGGTGAGCGGCGCTCAGGACGTCGCGGCGGCTGATTTGTCCAACCAGTTTCCTTCCTCGCAACACCGGCAACCGACGCGTGTGCGAGCTCTGAAAAATCTGCGCGATCGTCAACAGATCGGTTTCTTCGGTAATCGCACGCGCCGAGGCGTCCATGTACGTGAACACCTCAGTGGTCGGCAATCCGTCGTACGCAGCTTCGACGAGCACGTTCATGCAGCATCTTTCGGACAACACACCGAGGTAGTGTCCGTCGTCATCAACGACCGGCGCACCAGAAATTCGGTGCTTCAGCAACAGGTTGATTGCCTCGAACACGTCCATACGCGGCGAAAGCGTCACCAGTTTGGTGATCATGATGTCCTTGGCAAGTTTCGGGCTTTGCATGGGAACTCTCCTGTACGGATGCGCCGATTCGGAAACACAACAGATTTCGGATACCCGAAAATGCGTACGCGCTCACTGAAGAGGAGGGAATCGCTGACGCTACCGAAGTATAGTCACACGGTCAAAAAAAACTCTCGTCATCTCGGACGACGCCGACCGACTGTGACGCTTTGTTCTTGTCAGTTCAAGACTTAAGTTTTTACAAGCTGGTGACAAATCATTGAAAGCGCCTCGCCTAACCCCAATACCGTTTAACGAAGCATAACTCCAATGCACTCATTAGCTTTCGTGAAGCTGAGGGAAAGGTGTGGCTGGGGCTGAGTCCGCGAAGCCCCAGATCTTACGGTGATCGACTCCCTGGGGCATCGAAGACTCTGCCTCAGCCACCCATCACAAATCGTTTGCACGTTTCCACATAGGCTTCGTTAAACGGTATTGTGGCTAACGGATAGGAAGTCCTTTTGGGGCCGCATGCGCGGAGGCCGTGAATGGGAATGACGATTTCTCAGGCTTTTTCACCCCCCCTATTGCTTGCCCGTTTCGACGATGCGACAATGCCGGGCGCAGCGTTCGACTGTTGCGACTTCCAGCGACGGCAACTTCAGCCAACTCCGGAGAGAATCATGATCGTCGTCAACACGGAGACCATCCCGGGATACCGAATCAGCGAGACCAAAGGGATCGTGCAAGGCAACACGGTGCGGGCTAAGCACGCGGGTCGGGACATCGCGGCAAGTATCAAGAACTTGATCGGCGGTGAGCTCAAGGGATACACCGAACTGTTGACTGAATCGCGGCGAGAAGCGCTGCAGCGGATGCTGGCACAAGCCCAGCAACTCGGGGCCAACGCGGTGGTCAACGTGCGGTTTACCACCAGTGCCGTGACCGCCGGCGCCGCGGAACTTTACGCGTATGGCACGGCTGTCGTGGCCGATCCGGATGGCGCCGCCGTTTGACCGAAAGGAACGCCGGTATGGAACTCATCATCGGTCTACTGCCAGTCTTGTTTCTGCTCGCGCTGGGTCTGTTCGCAGGCGGAACGCTGGAACGGCGGCACTTCCGCAATCTTCAGTGTCGGGAGGAACAACAGGCGGACTGTTTCGTCACGCAGATCAAGTCGTTTCCCAACGCAGCGCCTGAGGAGCCACCCCCGCGGATGGTGGTGGCCGAAGTGGTCATTGCCAGCGATTACCTGAAGAGTTTTCTGGCCAAGCTGCGAAACATCTTCGGTGGGGAGGTCCGCAGCTACCAGTCGCTGTTGGTCCGTGCGCGGCGGGAGGCCTCTTTGCGTATTCTGGAAGAGGCCCGGCGGCAAGGTTACAACGCCGTGTGCAACGTCCGGTTCGACACGGCCGACGTGGGCGGCAGCACATCGACGAACCGGTCCGCCATGGTCGCCATCATCGCCAGCGGAACTGCCTACCACGCTTTGTAGCTGGTTTTTATGAACGCCCAGAACCACGATCCGTCCATCGAGAACGAACCGCATCGGCGAGGCGCCCGGTTCTCGCCCGACGAGAGCGAAGCCAAGGCGCACCGGACCGTCAGCAAAGTGGCCGACAAGCAAACAGAGGACGATCGCGTCGAACATTCCGTCTGGGACGAGCCCGGCCTCTCCCCACAACTGGCGGGCGATGTACCGCACGACGCTTTGACCTACGCCGGCTGGCTCGAGCGGCGTATCGCTGAAACCGGATTTCTGAAATCGTGGGCAGTGACCGCCCTGGTTGCGCTGGCGGCCGGCCCCTGGGCGATCCTCGCCGCATTTCTCGGCGCTTATGATCAGGCGGGCTGGGGCATCATCAATGTGACCGTCATCGGCCCGCTCATGGAAGAAGCCATGAAAGTGGCCGCTGCGCTGTGGGTGGTGGAGAAAAAGCCGTTCCTGTTCCTGTCGCGGCTGCAGATCGGCTATTGTGCACTGGCCGGCGGATTCGTATTCGCGGTCATCGAGAACCTGTTGTACCTGCACGTCTACGTTCCCGATCCACCGCCCGCACTGGTTCAGTGGCGGTGGACTGTGTGCGTCGCGCTGCACATGGGCTGCTCGCTGATTGCCGGGCTGGGACTGATGCGAATCTGGTCGCACACGATCACAACCAAGACGAAACCGCATCTCGCCCTCGGAGCACCCTACGGGCTGACGGCCGTGGTGATTCACGCCTCCTACAACGGTTTTGCCGTCTTGCTATCAATGATGAAGTTTCACTTTTGAGCTGTGGTGGGAATTCACTTCGGAAACGGCCCAGACCGAAGTTCGTCGAGATTGAGCGTCAAAGTGGAGATCTCCCGACTCTCAATTCTCAACGCGATTTGACGCGTTGGGGTTCACGAACTACGTTTGCTTGTGCGAACGGCTTTCCAAAAACGCGGAATTTCTGAGGAGCAGGCATCGTGGAACCACTCACCAATTTGCTACAAGTCGTGTCACTGCCGGCGTTTCTTGCGTTGCTGGGAGTGTCGGGAATCGCAGGTCTGGTTGCGGTTGTCAGTCCGCAGCGTTTCAAAGTGATCGTCGAGCGCAGCGGCCGCTGGATCGATACGAACAAAATCGTCGCCCGGCTCGACAAGCCAGTAAACGTCGACCAACATGTGTTGCGACACACCCGCGTGTTCGGCGCTGTGGTTCTCGCGGCAGTGGCGGTGTTGACGTTTGTCTACACCAACTGCTAACTACGATCGGCCAATTCAAGAGGGTTGAGAGTTGAGGGTTGAGAGTTGGGGGTTGAGAGTTGAGGGTTGAGAGTTGAGGGTTCATGGGATTCCCTCTGAACTCTCAACACGAGACCCTCAACCCTCAACTGTGTCTTGAGAAACTCGCCCGCCGATCAATCCCGCTACCAGCCCTTTCAGCACTTGCCGGCGATTCCAGGGACGAGTGTGTAAATGGGGAACCGTCTCGCTACCGTTGGACCTTCTTTCTGCGAACACCAGATCCTCCCCCTGCTGCCGGTCACGACGCGCCGAGCTACTCTTCTGGCCGCTTCGCCCTTATAATCCAACGAGACACTGTACAGTGCTCACCGGGCATTCTCAACTTCATCTGATGGGATCAATCCGGCGCAATGTCTGATTCCTATCGCGGAAAACTCCTGATTGCCGGAAAACGGCTTCGCGATGTGAATTTTTTCAAGACGGTTGTGCTAATCGTCGCACATGGACCCGACGGCGCCATGGGATTGGTCGTCAACCGCCCGTCATCGGTCTTGGTGGCGCATGCGCTGTGTGAGCATTTTGACCTTCCGGAAACCGATGACCTCGTGTACGTGGGCGGACCGGTCGAACCGTCGGCACTGTTCGTCCTGCACAACGCGGCAAACCTGGACGAAGACGAGAAACCGGTGGTGCCGGGACTGTACGTCGGCAGTAGTCCGGAGGTTTTCGAAACCGTCGTGCGGTCGGCTGCCGCAAACGACCCCACCCTGGAATTTCGTATTTTCTCCGGCTGCGCGGGCTGGGCGCCGGGTCAATTGGAGGCGGAAATCGCGCGCGGCGACTGGTACATCCATCCTGCTGCTGCTGACGTGATTTTTCACGAAGACCCCTTCCAGGTCTGGGATGAGACCCTGCACATGTTTCACGAGTCCAACAGAATTTTGCCCCAGCCTCCGGAAGACCCCCAGTGGAATTGATTCGACATGGAACCAATCGTTTTGACCGACTCGGCCTCCGGTTCGACGGCCCGCATTGCGGCCCATTTGGGTTTTAACTGTTACGAATTCCAGACCACCGTCGACGGTTGCGTCGTCGACATCATCGACGCCGAAGCCAACTTTGCCGCCGGCAGCCAGCCTCTCAGCGGGCATGGCATTCCGATTCTGTTCCCGTTCCCAAACCGAATTCGTGGAGGCAAATACACGTGGGACGGTCGCGAGTACGATCTATCGGAGTCCAACGCCCCGGGTGACGTTGACGGCAACGCCATTCACGGCTTTTGCCTCGACCGCCCGTGGAGAGTCACCAGCATCGGCAAAGGGTACGTGGTCGGGGAGTTTCAATTGAGCCGCGACGCGCCGGAACGCCGAAAGCTTTGGCCGGCCGACTGCCTGATCGAAATACGCTATGTCCTTTTCGGCTCACTACTCCGGGCGGATGTGCGCATCGCCAATCCCGGCGACTCCCTGCTGCCGTGGGGTTTCGGAACGCATCCGTATTTCCACCTCCCGCTCGCCCCCGGGAGCGATCCGAAACATTGCCTCATCCAAGTCCCGGCCCAGGAGCAATGGGAACTGATCGATTGCCTGCCGACCGGAACCCGGGAGCCGGTCGCTCGCGACAAGGATCTTCGCGAGGGAGCGTATTTCGATCAGGTCACTCTCGACGATGTTCAGACCGGCCTGAAAACGGACTCTCAAGTGCTGGAGCTTCTGATTATTGACGAACAAGCCGGAGTGCAGGTTTCCCAGCGGTGCGACGAAATCTTCCGCGAAGTCGTTGTTTATTCTCCTCCCGGCCGATGCGCGGTTTGTCTGGAGCCGTATACCTGCGTCACCGACGCGATCAATCTTGCACCACGGGGAATCGACGCCGGCTGGCGAGTACTCGAACCGGGAGCGGAATTCCGAACCTGGATTGAAATCGAGGCCGGGCTGGTGCTGGCGTAGCGCTTCAAATTCGATTGGGCACACCTCGGAGCCGACTAGAATGAGAAGACAAAATGGAATCCGGTTCGTTTGCGCCGCCCTGCTGGGAATCGCCGGCTGGGTGAATGTTGCCTGTGCTCAGCAAGCACAAACCCCCAAAGCGAGTGCGAAGGCGCCGCCGAGCCTGCAGGACCTGCTCCTTCGGCTGAGCAAAGTCGAACGGGAACTCGAACGGCTGAAAGTGAAACAAGGGCTGGTTCCCGCCGAAAAGAAGGATCAGAAGATCCAGGCGCTTCTGGAAACTCTTTACCTGGGCAGCACGTATCAGGGTTCGTCGAACGAAATGCGGTTTTTCGCGGCTCGGTTGATTCTCGTCAACCTGACCCCCCAGGCCGTCACCGTCACGCGGGAGCAGATCGCGCTGGAAGCCGACGGCACGATCTACAAGCTTGGCGACATCCCGCCAGAGGTCCAGTTCCAGTCCTTCCAAGTTGGCAATCAGGGTTTTCAGCTCAACAATCTGCAGCCGGCAAAGCAATTGAGATTGCCGGCAGGCGGGACCGCCGCGACTTGGGTCGTGTTCGCCGATTTGCCCCGTGGCAACCACATCCCGAAACTCAAACTCAAGATGAACATCGCTGGGAAGAAGTCTGAACTGAGCGTGAACGAGTTCGCTTTGGGATTGCTCGGCTTAGATGTCGAGCGAATCGGTCCGCGAGGAAGTCTGGGACTACTGACGATCTCGGGAGCGATCAACACGGTCAATGTGGGTAATCTGGTTGATGCAATGGACAGCCTAACGGCGCAAAAGGTCGTTCGGGTAGTCATTCGGTGGACCAACTCAGCCGCCCCGCTGGACTCGCAATTGCAGTCATGGCTCGAGAATGCGGCGCGACAAGCCGGTCGCGGGCAAGTTTCGAACAGCCGTTTTCCGGTCGTCCCGGTCACCATCCGCGAGCTGCATCTGGCGCAGGTCCCCAATCAGAACGCAACATCGAGCCACCCCAATTCACCAAGAAGCTACAGCAGCTCATCGAGCGGTCCACCCCGCATTCACAAGACGGCCGCCGAAGCGGTCAGTGCAGCCTTGGAGAGTGCCTACCGGATCCTGCCGCGCACCGAGCTGCTCAAAGAAATCGAACACGGTCATCCTTTGACCCGGGCCGCGGCGCTCGCGGCCGGCGGCGGACGCCTCACCGAAAAGGATTTGCCCCAAATCCTCCAATACGCCGACGCCGACGATCCGCCAATGCAGCGTGCAGCTCTGACGGCGCTGCGTCATTTCGGCGAGCGACAGGCCATTGACAAACTGCTCGTCACCGTCCGCAAGAACGCAGAGCCATTGTCCAGCGTTGCCATCGAAAGCCTGGCGGCTTCCCGTTATGCCGACGCACATCACGCCCTGCTTGAAGTCCTCAAGAACGAAACGCCGGCCTCGAAGAAGAACATCGTGAAGGTGCTGGCGCATTATCCACGTCCCATTTGGTCCGAAACGATCTACCGGTTCACCCAAGACCCTGATCCCGAAGTTGTTATTGAAGCGCTCCGCGCACTGGCGCGTGTCGGCCATCCCAAACTCATTGATGTGCTCGAACAATCGCTGGGACAAGCAGATTCGAAGCTCAGGGACGAGGCCTTCAACATCCTCGTCTCCCGGACCGATTCCCGAAGCGAAGACCTCGCCATGAATTACACGTTGGAATATCTCAAGAAATCTGCGCCGACTTCGCCGCAAATGTATTCCCTGTTGAAGCGCACCAAAGACCGCCGGGCCTTGCCGCTGTTGCTCAAACACTTCGATCAATCTCAGACCAACCGCTTGCAGATCATCGACGCGCTGTCGCACATCGGCGACCAGGAGGTCACGGAGATCTTTGTCAAGAATTATCCACGCTTGAGCGACAACGAGAAATCGGCCGTGCTGAACGTCCTGTTGCAGATGAGGTCGCCGGCGTTTCGGAAGTTGGCCGGTCAGGCGCTCGAGACAAACAACAGTTCTCTCATCAGTGCCGCCTGTCGGGGATTGCAGTCCGACGGAAGTTCCGAGGCCGTACGACTGCTGACCGTGGCGTTCGAAAAATCGGGCAACTCGAATACTTGGTCGTACATTTCGAATGCGCTGGCCACGCTGGCCACCCCGCAAGCAGAAGCCGCGCTGCGGAAGGCCCGCGACTCCGGGAACGAAACGAAGCGCAATTACGCCAATAATGCACTGCGCATGCTCCGCCAGCGCTTGCCGGGATACCAATACGTCAGCCAGGCCCAGCGTTACGGCCACGAGCTGAAGTGGAAGGAAGCCATCGAGCAGTACAACGTCGCGCTGGATCTCAATTCACAGCTTCCGGAAGCATACGCTGGACGCGCCAGCATTTTGCTCAAACAAAACAAGCCCAAAGACGCGCACAAGGATTTCACCAAGGCGCTGGAACTCGATCCGTACAGTTCTGCGGCCGTGACGGGTTTGGGAACTGTGCTGGTGTTGGAAGGGAAATGCGAGGCCGGCATCAAGTACGTGGAAGATGCGCGCGGCAAATTTAAGAACGACATGTTCTTCGCCTACAACACCGCCTGTGTTTATGGCCGTGCTCTGGAACATGTCCGGAAAAACGAGAAAACCACCGACCGTGACAAAAAGCTGAAGTCCTATCAGCAAAAAGCCGTCGCTGAATTGAAGCGCTCGGTGAAGCTCGGATTTCGCGACTTCAACTGGATGAAAAAGGACCCCGATCTCAAATCGCTCCACGAGCTCTCCGAGTTCAAACAGATTCATGCGCCGTAAACTCCAGGCAGTGAACATATACAACTCATCCGTGCATTCGGCCGTTGCTCGAACCGACCCGAACGTGTTGGGGCGTACAAAGAATCGCGTCGACTGCAAATCGCCGCTTGACGAATGCCGCCGGTGACCTATGTTTGCCCGGCAAGGTTCGCGAATCAATGGGTACAGTTCAAACAACAACACGATGGCGATCGATCATCCCACCTGCTTGACGCAAGGCATGCCCAATCGGGGAGATGGGAGAATACACCGTAACTGGCCAGCGATGTTTGCCGGCACTGCGGTCGCGACATTGTTACTTGCCAACTGTGTCCGTATGGATGCCGACCCGGACCTCTGGGGACATCTGCAGTTTGGGCTGAGGAGTCTCGAGGAAGGTCGGCTGGCCGCTACCGATCCCTATTCCTACACCGCCCAGGGATGCGTGTGGACCAACCACGAATGGCTGACGGAACTGACATTTGGCTTGGCCTACTCGGCGCTGGGGACAACGGGCCTGATTCTGTTGCGCGCGATACTCTTGACGGTCGCCGTCGCCGCCGTCGGGGTCATCGCTGTTCGGCGGAAGTTGCCGCCAATTGCGATGGTCGGACTGGCGCTGTTTGGAGTCACGGTACTGGCCCAGCTCTACCGCGTTCGGCCGCAAATGTTTACGTACGCGCTGATGGCCCTACTGCTGCTGGTATGCGACCGCCACCGCGTGGGCCGGCGAATCGGCCTGTGCCTCGTCCCGGTTATGATGGCCTTCTGGACCAACCTGCACGCGGGGTTCGTTGCGGGACTGGGAATCTTCGGGATTCATTGGCTCGGGTTTGTTGCCGAGGCATGGCAGCGGCCGGACCGTCGGCGGGAATTGACGTTTCTTGGTTCCGTCATGTTCGCATCACTGGCTGCCACACTGCTGAATCCCTACGGAGTGGATTACTGGCGGTATGTCTTGTTCGCCATCACGCTGCCCCGTCCGGCGATCACCGAATGGGGTTCGGTATTTGTTCAGAACGGGACCGTCTTGTGGTGCTACGCGACGGCGGTGCTGGTACCCGGTTACTTCTGGGTTCGGAGCCGACGCACCGGTCACTGGGCTGAGACGGCCGTTTTTGTGCTCGGTGTGGTGCTCGCCGCTCAGCACGCTCGGCACATGGCGTTTCTGTTGTTGTTTGGGG
This sequence comes from uncultured Planctomycetaceae bacterium, assembly GCA_964530165.1. Lineage (GTDB taxonomy): Bacteria > Planctomycetota > Planctomycetia > Planctomycetales > Planctomycetaceae > CAZGYE01. The sequence goes on along the minus strand of CAZGYE010000145.1, from coordinate 925 downwards.
CGGTGGTGTTCGCCCGCCGCCTTCCGGAGTTCCTCGAACTTCACGGCGAAAGACTATTCGGACGATCCCCGAACTCGAGACCGTTGGCATCGGCAGCGTTCGCGCTGCTTGTCTTGGCGACGATGGTTGGCGGCGGCGTAAAATTCGTTCGTGAAGCGAGAGCCGTGCCGAGTGAAGGCGCGGTGGTCGTTTCGCCGGACAGCTATCCCGTGCAGGCGGTTGATTTCCTGATCCGCAACCAAATCCACGGCAATCTCGACTGCGGGTTTCATTGGGGCGAATACTGTATCTTCAAGCTGTTTCCGCGTTGCCGCGTGTTCTGCGACGGTCGTTACGAGACAGTTTATCCGCCGGAAGTCTCTTATCTTGCGCTCTCGCACGATGAGAATCCGCATGTCTGGAGGCAACGGGTCGACAACTACCCCACCGACTTGATCCTGGTCCCAAAGCACGCGCCCTTTGCCAATTGGGTGATCCAGCATCGCGAGTTTGTCGAGATCTATTCCGACGCGACCGCGCGATTGTTGGTGCGCCGTGTCAGCCGCAACGCCGAATTGCTGCGCGCCTGGAAAGAAGGTCGGTTGCAGCCACCGGCCCCGACGCACAAGGGACAACCGTTCCCTGCGTGACGTGCCGGCATCACTTGATTCTCGTTTCCATTTGGCACAGAATTCCGCTATGTCCATCGAGCAAGCGGAAAAACTCAAGTGGGAATTGACCGACAAGTACGTCGTGGTGTCCGGCGACGTGGCCGAGCTGCGACGGTTTTCAGGTTTGACCGGTTTGGTCAAGACGGTCAACATGAGCTGCCGGGCGCTCGTAGAATTCGACGGGCCGGAAGACATCGGCTGGTACGACATCGATCCGGCTCACCTCAGCATGGTCGACGCACCTGCGAAGACAAAGGCTGCAAAACCAGATGCCA
>CAZGYE010000144.1:0-13602 GCA_964530165.1 uncultured Planctomycetaceae bacterium | reverse complement strand
TCTGGGCTACCATTTCACGTCCCTCCGGGACTGAGAAAAGGCTTTCCAAACGCGCTCTTGGAGGTTCGATCTCGGCGGTTCTCGCACCTTGTTTCTTACTCCGACGTGCGATGCACGTAGAGCGACGGATCGTCGATGATCCATTCGGTCGACCAGTTTCGGCCGTTGTCCTGATTGCAGATGTTAAAAAAGATCGTGTTGAAGCGCTGACAACGGACGCTTTGCGAGAAATGCGAGCCGATGTGGTCGGCCGCCCTCAGGTCGTCGACGCCGGGCTTTGCGTAATAGTGAACCCGCCCGTCGGCGGTAAATGACATGCCCAGCGTCCACCAGCCGGTCTTGGTGATTTCAGGTCCCATAAAGTCCCCGCCCGAATCGTCTCCACGGATGATGAACACGGCCGAGTCTTTTTCGACACCCTCATCGGTCTTGCTGTTGAACTGGATGAACATGCCCGGATAGAAGGTGTCGTACTTGCGGACCATTCTGGTCATCACGCGGCTGCGGCGGAACAGTCTTCGTATCCTGTACTTCTCCTTGGTGGGACCGATGCCGGAGACGCTCGCCCGGAATCCGAAGGACGTGTCGGTCGCGTCTTCCCATTTTTCAAACGGCGGCAGGTACACTCGCACGACCACGCTGGGCGACCACTCGACCGGGATCCCATAGCCAAACGCGGAGCTCATGTCTGTGATCAGGTCGTCTTGCTGGCTGGTATGGCTGGGAGCATTGGGCACGCCGGTGTAGAGCGACTGCATCCGCATGGCGCCCTTGCTGCCCGGCAGGCCGCCTTTCGGAGTGGGAACGCGCTCGATGATATCCGGTCCTCCGCGCTTGCGACTCTCGAACCAGACACCGTTGCTGGAAACGCCGATCGGCTCGCGGACCCGTTTGTCGATGTTGTAGCTGCTCTTGGGCCGTTGGATTGGAAACGTCCAGTTTTCATCCTCGAAGTCATCGCCGGCCCCGTCCACTTTCTGTCCGGTGCCGGGAACAACCCCCTGGGCAAACACCTCTGGGCTGTCCCCGGCCAGCATGGCGGACAGCAACAGCAAACAAGAAACGTCAACGACGGAACGGGAAATCCAATTTCTCATCTTATTCGTCTCGCGCGATGGGTAGCGGTTAATTCGATTGCACGGTTTCAAAGGACCGAAGGGATCAGCAAGGGTCTGCATCGACTCGGACGATCCGGACCAAGCTGGATTGGTCTCAATATCGGACGTTCTCCGCCAGCCGGTCCAAAGAATCGGCCGGTGGAGACACAAAAGCGATGAGAAATTCGGACTACCCTGCCTTGGACAGCGGAAGTTGAGCTTGTTGCTCGCCCGCGATGACTTCCTCGGCCAAGGCGCTATAATCCTGAGCGCCGGGGCAGGAGGGCGCATAATCGAAGATCGACTGACCAAAACTCGGCGCCTCGGCCAGTTTGATGTTGCGGCGAATCCGAGTTTTGAAAATGCAAGCGTCGGCCCAGGGGGCTTCGGGATCGCTGTTGTCGAGGAATGCCGTCAGGTCGTCGGTGACGTCGGCCGCCAGTCGGGTCCCTGTGTCGTACAGGCAGAGGACAATGCCGGTCACTTTCAGTGGGCGGTTGAGCCGTCGTGTGACCAGTGCGGTCGTCTCCAACAGCTTCGAGAGTCCCTGCAAGGCGAAGAAGTGCGGCTGCAGCGGAATGAACACCTCGCGGGCGGCGGTCAGCGCGTTGATGGTCAGCACGCCCAGCGACGGCGGACAATCCATGATGACGTAATCGAACGGCTGCTCTGAGAGCATTCGGTTCAGAGCGTTCCGCATCACGACTTCCCGGCCCGGCACATCGACCAATTCCATCTCGGTGGCCGCCAGGTCAATGTTCGACGGGACCACCCAAACGTTCGAGGCCACCATCCGCCGCGCCTGCGAGAGCGTCCCTCTGCCGGTGAACGCATCGTAGACGGTCGGTTCCTCGCCGAGGGGTTCCAAACCGAGATGCAGCGACGAGTGCCCCTGCGGGTCGAGATCGATCACGCACACCCGCCGTCCCTGATTTGCCAGCCCGGCAGCGACGTTCACACTCGTCGTGGTCTTGCCGACGCCGCCCTTCTGATTCATCACGGCAATCGTACGCATGGGAATCCTTCCCGTTGTTTCCTAGCGACAAAACATCCTGAGAGAGCCGGCAGAGTATATGTTTCGGGCGAAAATGGCGATAGACGAGTTTGAGTTTTCCACCGTGCCACCCAGGACCGGATTTCACCGTTGATCGCGCCGCACCGCCAGCGGGTGCAGATAGTAGACCCATAGGGCCACAATTTCCCGCGTCAGCAGATACGCCAGATTCGGAAGATTCTTCTCGTCCGCGGGGACCGTGTAGACGTCGATGCCGGCCTGAGCGTAGCAGAGTTTGATTCGCGGCAAGTGGTAGAAGTGACTGACGGCCAACCGGCGCTTCAATCCGCGCTCGGTGAACATCGCCGACGTATTGGCGACGGTCGCTTGCGTGCTGAGTCCGTTGGGGTCGAGAATGATGTCGGCATCCGGCACGCCCAGTCGCAGTGCGAGCTGCCGCATCGACTCGGTTTCGTGGACGTCGCCGTCACCCGGTCCGCCGGAGAAGATCATTTTGTTTGCCCAACCGTCCAAATACAATCGACAGCCGGAACGTACTCGATCCTCCAATGCCGGCGAGGCGCGTCCGTCGGCGTAGGCCCGGCAGCCGAATACCACAATCACATCGGCCTTGCGGCGGTAATCGGTCTTCCCAAAGCAATACATCTGTGCCAACGGAAAGCCGATGAGACAGACCGCCAGCGTGACCAGCGCGATGACCAGGTCCCGCTGCGGACGTGACGAGCAAGCCGGCTTCGACAGCAGTCCCGCAACGATCACGGCCAAACAGGCGGCCACGTGCAACGAGAACGGCAACGCCACGTCCGAGCGAATCGCGCCCTGTCGGATCAGCGTGTAATACACAATCGAATTCCACAGCGCGACCGCGAACAGCAGCATCACAACGGCGATGGTCATCCGACGCAACAGCGGATGCAGTTGAGGCCGGACCGCAAAGCCGACCAGCAGCATGCCGACCAGTGCGAGCACTCCACGTGCCAGCGGCGCAGGGCAGGGGCGCAGGTCGATCCACCAAACGTTGGCGTCGAAGCCGGGTGAACGGAATTCGGCCAGAAGGTTCAACAGCGAGAACGCACCGAGAAACAGCGCGACCGAACGAGAAACCGCCAGCCAAGCCGGCGCCGGAATCTGCTCTGAAGACTTGGCCGTCCCCGACTCACTTTGCTTGGCCTGCGGTTTTCCTTCCGTCTCCATACGGTGACCTTCATCCAAGCCCTTCTCGGTTCATGTCAAAAACCGGCCATGAGTCTGTCTACGGAAAGCGGAAAGCCATAATGACCAAATCCCAATGACCAATGAACGGACTGGGGATCCGGATTTCTGGCTCTGCATTGTCCACTCCGCATTCCGCATTGGGGACTCTCAACTCTCAACCTTCTTCAACCGCTCCCGAGCGAGTTTGACGAAATTCTGCGCCTCGGGATCGGGATCGGAGCCGTAGAGTTCAATCACGCTGGACCACAATTTCCGGGCCTCTTGTGGTTGGCTGGCTTCGGCCAAGCGGTTCGCCCGTTCCATCACCCACCGCAACAGCGCATACCGCTCATGTTTGTCGATCTTGTTGGTCCGCAATTCGTCGAGCAACGTTCTAGTCAGTTTGCGCAGAGTCTCGTACTCTGGATAATCCGCCAGTAACGTATTCAGGGCGGAGAGGGTTCGCTCGGCCTCGGCGGTCTCTCCCATCTGCTGATACTGCTGCGCTCGCCGAAGAAACCGCTCGGCCTCGTTTGCGGGCGGCTTTCGTTTCCGCCCGTGCTGGTTGAAGCGGAAGCTCCTCTGGAGCTCATACATCTGGATCTGGTTCAGCAGCGGTTCGACCTCTTTCCGCCAACGCTGGGGATCCGTGTCGAGCAATGGTTCCAGATATTCTTCACGCGCGTCGAACCAGCGGGAACTTTGCGGCTCTGCGAGAATCTCCTTGGCCGCCTGAAGTTTTTCTTCCGGCGTCCGCTCCGTATTTCGGAACCAGTAGAGACCCCCCACAACAATCAGAACCAGCAATGCGACGAGCACCCAGGTGTTGTTGAGCAGATTCGAAAGCGGGGAGCCGGCTTGCTGGCTCTCGAGTTCCGCCCTCACGAGGTCGCGCATGATCGTGGCGGCGCCGGGTCCTGCTCCGGCGGCTGAAAATGCTCCGCCCGACAGCGCTGCCGTCGGACCGGTGCCGTCGTAGCCGGCAACCACCCGTGTTTGTTCCTGCGCCGAGAGCGCGACCTTATTGAGCACCTCCTGCAAGCGGCGCTGCAGGACGAACGCGTCGGGAAAACGCTTGTCGGGATCTTTCTCCAGCAACTGGCAAACGACCTCCTCCAACCACCGCGGCACATCGGGAACGATCAAGCTGGGCCGGTCGAATCGCCCAAATTTGTGCTTCTGAATGACCTCCAGAGTGGTCTTCCCGCCAAACGGAGGCCGCCCGGTCAGCATGACGTACATCACCGCGCCGAGTGAGTAGAGGTCGCTTTTCTTGGTGGCCCGTTTTCCTTCCGCCTGCTCGGGCGACATGTACTCGGCCGTGCCGATGATACCGCCGGTCACGGTCAGCTTGGTCGCGGCAAAGACCTGCGCAATACCGAAGTCGGTCAGCTTGACCATGCCGTCGGCCGTCATCATCAAATTCGACGGTTTCAGATCGCGATGGACGATGCCGGCGTCGTGGGCCGCTTTCAACGCGGTGCAGACTTGAATGGCAACCTCGATGGTCTCGGTCCAGTGCATCCGCTTGAGGCGGCGCAGGCGGTTGGTGATGGTTTCGCCGTTGACGTACTCCATCGAGTAGTAGTATGTCTCACCATCCCGCCCGCTCTCGTAAAGCTTCACGACATGTGGGTTGGCCAACTGCTTCAGCGCGTCGATTTCGCGTGTAAAGCGGGCCACGAAGCCTTCTTCGCGCGCCAGCGAGGCGGGCAGCACCTTGACGGCCGCCTCTTGGCCGGTCTCGGCATGGCGGCCATAGTAGACCGTTCCCATTCCGCCGGCGCCGATTTTCCTCTCGATCAAATAAGGTCCCACGCGACTCGGATGCATCGACGGGGCCGTCCAAAGAGAGAGGAATGAAAAACTGAACCCAATCCTGACGCCGTTCGTCTTTGGGAGTGTATGATGCAACAATTCCCAGGGTCAATGCAAAGTCGAGGGTTCAGCGAGGAGGGTTGAGAGCCAGAAGTGCCCAATGCGGAGTGCGGAGTGCGGAATGCGGAATGCGGAGTGCGGAAAGATAGAAGTCACATCATTCTCAACTCTCAACCCTCAACCCTTCTGACTCTCGACTCTCAACTGATTTCTCCAGCATCCGCAACAAGAGCGGCAGCAACACGAGATTGCCGATCAGTCCACCCAGCATGGCGACGCTGACCAGAATGCCGAAGTAGACGAGCGGAATGAAGTGTGACAGCGTCAGTACACTGAACCCAACAATCAGCGCCACATTGGCGAACACCAGAGCAAGGCCGACCTCCTGATGCGTCACACGCAGCGCCTCGATGACGCCGAGTTGCTCGCGTCGGGCCCGCCGATAGCCGGAAATGTAATGGATGCTGGAATCAACGGTCAGTCCCATCGAGACGCTGGCGATCATGGCGGTGGCGATGTTGATCGGCAAACCGATCCATCCCATCGTGCCGATGACCAGCACGATCGGAAACAGGTTCGGGATGAGCGAAATCAAACCGATCCACACACTGCGGAAAGCGATTGCCATCATCCCGCCGATACCAATGGCCGCCAACACGAAACTGACCAACTGATCGCGCAACAAACTTTCGATGAGGTGTGCCAGCAGGACAAACAGTCCGGTTGCCTTGGCGTCGGGAAACTCTTCGCGCGCCAACTGCTCGGCCTGCGCGATCAGGTGGAGTTTGCTTTCCGACGCTTGCCGTTCGCGGGCCCGCAGCATGATCCGCATGCGGCCGCGTTCGGGATTGTACAGGCTCGATTCGAATTCTGGCTGAAAACTCTGCAGCCGATTGAGCCGTTTTCGCAGTGTGTTGGTCAAAAAGGGGATTCGGGGCACGAGGTCCACACCGTCTCGCAGGCAAACGACTTTCGTTAGCTGCGGTTTACCGTCCACAGTCAACGCACGCAGTCTCTGGGCCAGGCTGCCGACCCGGTCCAGGTACTCCGCGGTCAGCTTCCCTGGAGCCGGGAAACTTACTTCCCATGTCCCCGCCCCGCCGAGATTTGTTTCGACGAAGTTCAGCGAGCGGACAATCGGACTGGACGCCCGGAAGTTCTTGCTGAAATCGGTTTCCGGTTTGAGCCAAAGCAAGCCAAACGCCGCAGCGGCAACGACCCCAACAGTGCTGCCGATCAGCACGCGCGGGCGATGCTCGACCCAGTGGGTCACGCGGCCGAGAAACCGGAGCAGACGCTCTTCCACCGGAGACTCGCCCGGATCGGCACTGAAGCGGCCAATCAGGATCCCGCCGGGCAAAACGGTGGCCGAGGCCGCCAGCACCAGCAACGTGCCCAGCGACATCATCGTGCCGAAGCTGCGCACGGGCGTGATGCCGCTCGACAGCAGTGCGGTGAAGCCGGCCGCAGTGGTGGCGCACGTCCAGAAGATGGCCGGCAGCAAATTGAACAGTGTCCGCTCCAGCGACTCGGTGCGTCCAAACCGTCGTCGCTGTTCCCGGTAGTGCACCGTCACGTGGGTCACCGTGGCGATGCCGATGATCGTGACCAGCGAGTTCAGTATCGAGCTGACCATGCTCAACCGCATCCCGCTGAGGACCAGGATCGCTTCGGTCCACACGATCGTCGCCACCACGACGATCAACGGCAGCACCACCCAGCGCAGGCTCCGGAACAGCATGAAGAGAACCAGTGCCAGCAAGAAGAGCGAGACCCGGAACAGGACGTCACCGTCCTCTTCGACGTAACGGAACATGTCGTGAATCTGCACCGGCTCGCCGACGACGAACACCGACTCGTCGTCGACCGTCAGCAAGTTGTGCGCTTTGTCGAACTCTTTGGCGATCTTCCGGATTTCCTTGATCGTCTCGCCCCGTGGGACATCCGTTTCCTGTTCGGCAATCAGGCGGAGAACGACCGCGGTGGTTTGGTTGTCGCTTCCTACGAGCACGCCCTCGACGAGTTTGCGGACCTTTCGCCTGCGCCATTTGAACTTCAGGGAGTCGGCCAGGTTTTGTGTGCTCTCTTTGCGCACCCCGGGCACGCTGCTCAGCCTTCCGGCGAGATCGCGAATCTGTTCGGCAGCCTCGTCGGAGAGCTGAAGGCTGTCCGGCACGAACAAGTTCGGATGCGAATAGGCAACGATCACGAATTCGTCGCCGCCGAACAGCGACTTGCTCTCCAAATAGTCTCCCAGATACGGATCGTCTTCGGCGTACAACGATTCGATCGATTGGTCGAACGACAACTGCGCCGCAAAGGGCCACGCCGACAACGTCAGCAAGAACACACCCGGAAGCAGAAACAGTCGGTAGCGAATCAGAAAGCCCGTCAACCTTCGCAACCGGGTGTCTGGGGAGTTGGCCATGGTGCCCTTCGGCGTCGGAAGAGAAAATTGATTACACTATCGTTCCGGGAGCTTGGTTTCCGTAAGACGAGATTCTAATTGACTCGGTGGCAGACTGAAAGTTTCCGTTCTTCAAGATTGCGAGAACGATGCGCGTGAATCCGCGGGAACGAGTTTTGCTTGGCTTGCTCGTGATGGCCGCGATACTGCCGCGCGCCGGTCTACTGTGGAAACAAGCGGACAATCTGTCTCTCGACGTGGACGCGTATCTGGGAATCGCGCACAACCTGGCCGACGGCAACGGTTACTCGAGTCCCGGAACCAGTACACCGACCGCCTTCCGACCGCCTTTGTATCCGATCATGCTCGCTGGAATTCTGAAGTCCGGCGGAGGGGACGCGGCGATCGGACTGTTTCACCTGCTGCTGGGGACGTGGACGGTATTGCTCACATTTGTGGTGGGCAGTCGACTCGGATTGGGTCGCGCGTCTTTCGCTGCGGCCGCCGTGGTCACCCTCGACCCTTTATTGCTGCGGTACACAACGCTGCCGATGACCGAAACTACGTTCACATTTCTGGTGATCCTGCTCATCGCCGTTTCAGTTCCAGACGCAGCGCGCGACTCGGTGACAACGCAAAGCGTCCGACACAGTCATTTTCGCCGAGCCATGATCGGTGTCATTTTCGGTCTGTGCGGGTTGTGTCGTCCCACCATTTGGCTGTTCGGCCTGGCAGCAGGCGGCTGGTGGTTTTGCAGAACAAAAAGGAAGAGGATGATTGAGTCGGCCGGTGAGTGCCGCGCAACATTTCCCTGGCCCACACTGCTGGCAGCGGCCCTGACGGTGTCGCCTTGGCTGGTGCGAAATCTGGTCGTTTTCGGTCGACCAATCCTGACGACGACTCACGGTGGTTACACGCTGCTGCTGGGCAACAATCCCGTGTTTTACCGCGAAGTGGTCGCCGGACCGTGGGGAACCGTGTGGCAAGAAGACAGCCTGAGGGCATGGAACGAAACACTGGAACAAGAGATGGCGAGGGAAGTTCCGCCGATCAAGACCGAGCCGGATCGCGACCGTTGGATGTACCGCCGGGCTTGGCGAAACATCACTGACGACCCTGGGGCGTTCCTGCGGGCCTGTTGGCTGCGTTTACGGCGTTTCTGGAATGTCGCGCCGCTGGGACCGGTTCGGGAGTCGGTCCCGCTTGTGGTGCGATGGGCGGTTGCCGGCTTCTATGTCGTGATTACGACGGGACTGATCCTCTGTTTGGCACGGCTGAGAGTTGCCGAATGGAGAAACGGGATGCCGCTGATTTTGTTGGTGCTGAGTTTCTTTGTCGTCCACTTGCTCTTCTGGTCGAACACGCGGATGCGGGCGCCCTTGATTCCGGCGATTGCCCTTCTCTCAGTCCGTGGGTGGTGTGGGCAAATCGCACGTCTCGGCCGTCCCCGGAATGGCCATGACGGCGCGTCCATTCCGACGAAGCGTCAATGACGCAAGCTGAATCTCGTTAACGACTTACATGCTCGTCCCCGCCGGTCGTTCGAGCGGCTCAGACCTTATTGACACCCACGCCAGGGGACACCTATAATCCCGCCGCATTTTTTCTTGGCCCGCGTATCGAAACCGCCACGCATTTCGGGAGAGCCCGTGTCGGGCGTAACGACCCCTCTGCGAAGCAGTTCTGTCGTCGTAGTCTGCGCAGCCGTCGGCCTGGTGTTGGCCGTCTGCGTGACGTGTTCTGCGCTGCGCGGCGAAACGGAATCGGCTTCAACGACCGAGACCGATCCAATCAGCATCCATGCCGACATCGCGCACGAGTGGAAGGACGAGCAAGGCGACGTTCTGGTGCTTCGCGGCCGGTGCCGCGTCGTCCAGGGAAACACGACGCTTCAGGCGCAAAAAATGGTCGTCTGGCGGCAAACGGAACGAAGCTGGCAAGGTTCCTCTCACCACGTGAGGGTCTACCTCGAGGACGATGCGCGGTTGGAACAGCCCGGCCGGTCGGAGACCGCTTCGTCGATGTTGTTTCAGCTACGAACGCACAGTGATGTGCACACCACCTTGCGGGACCGTTCCACGGGATCGCCCGCCGCGCACGATCCGCTCTTTCGGCGCGCGTTGGTCCGCCGGCGGGCGTCGAAGCGAAAGACGTTGCTGCAAACGCAGTTGGTGATTCCCAGCCAAGAGCCGGCAGGACCGGAATTGCGCAGCACACCGATGAAGCCACCGGCGGGGAACCTTCGCCGGGTGGACATCTTTCCCCGGAGCGCCGTCCCGTATACCATCAACAGCTTCCAATCGAAAAAGACCACGCCGCCCGAACAGGTTTCCGTGCTCGACGGGGGGATCAACGTCGTCATCCGCGGCGTGCAGATCGAAGGGGTCGAGGAAATCGGGACGGTCGATCTCGCCGCCGACAGGATGGTCATTTGGACGCGTGCAGTCGACGGTGATCGCCTTCCGAGTGCGTTCCAGCAAACCAGCGACACGCCGTTCCAGGTGTACATGGAAGGCAATATTGTGGTGCGCCAGGGACAAAACGTCGTCCGGGCGACCAGCGCCTTCTACGACGCAAAGGAAGATCGGGCGCTGCTCAACAACGCCGAATTGAAGACGTTCATCCCGGCATTGCAGACCAACCTGCGCGTGCGGGCCAAGCGGTTACGGCAGATCTCGCGCACATCGTTCCACGCGGAGAATGCCTGGGCGACAACCAGCCGTTTCGGCAAGCCGGGCTATCGCATTGCGTCCAGCGACATCTTTGTCGAAAACCGGTACGTGACTCCGTGGATCGGTTTCGGCCCGCCCCCCATCGACCCGGCTACCGGAGCAGCAATCGTGAAAGAGATTCCCTGGGTCACAAGCCTGAACAACACGTTCTTCATTGAAGACGTTCCCTTGCTGTACATCCCCAATCTCAGCGCGCCGGCTGAAGATCCAAACATTCCGCTCCGCAGCGCGACGTTGGGAGACGACCGCATATTCGGCGGGCAGGTGAAGACCGTCTGGAACATGTTCAAGCTGCTCTCGTGGGACGCGCCGCAGGGCGTGCACTGGGATGGGCGACTTGACTATCTCACCGACCGAGGACCGGCGATCGGAACCGGCGGCCACTATGACGGCGCCGAGCTGTTCGGTGTCCCCGGAGTGTATTCCGGCAGCGGGTTGGCCTACTACATTCACGACGACGGCGAAGACAATCTGGGCATGGACCGCCGCGACCTGGCGCCGGACGACAACGACCGCGGCCGTGTGTTGCTGCGGCATCGTCAAACGCTTCCCGGCAACATGACCCTGCTTGGCGAGCTCGGCCTGCTTTCGGACCGGAATTTTCTCGAGCAGTATTACGAGAACGAATTCGACGAGCAGAAGGACAACGAAACGCTGTTGTACCTGAAACAGGACGTCGACAATTGGGCGTGGACGCTCTTGATCCGTCCGCAGGCCAACGAGTTCGAAACGACGACCGAATGGTTGCCCAAAGGCGACCTCTATGGGCTTTCGGAACCGCTGTGGGGCGGTCTGATGACTTGGAGCACGCACAGCTCCGTCGGTTTTGCGCGACTGCGTCCCGGCGATCCTCCGACCGACCCGGCCGAAGTATTCACACCCCTGCCCTATGTTGCCGAAGCCGACGGGGCCGTGTTGATGTCGAGACACGAACTGGACATGCCGTTGAACCTGGGGCCGCTGCAGATGGTGCCGTTCGTGTTGGGAGAAGCCGCCCTTTGGAACGACGGGTTAACCAGTGATGAGATCGATCGTCTTGTGGGCAGTGCAGGAGTCCGCAGCAGCGTGATGGTCTGGAAGCTGTTTCCGTACGTGCAGAGCCGCATCTTCAATTTGAACGGGCTGGCGCACAAGGTCACCTTCGCCGGCGAATACGCATGGACCGATTCCTCAAAGGGCCTCGGCAGCATCCCGCAGTACAACGAATTCGACGACAACGCCCAGGAGCGGTTCCGCGAGCGATTTCCCTTGAACACATTTGGCGGCGTGGTGCCGACGGTGTTTGAACCACAGTTCTACGCCGTCCGGACAGGCGCGGGCCGATCGGTCACTGCGCCGTATCACGAACTGATTGACGACCAGCAGGTGCTGCGGCTGAGCATGCGGCATCGGCTGCAAACGAAGGTCGGACCGCCGGGACGGCAGCGCATCAAGGACTGGATGACCTTTGAGGCCGTCGTGTCGTACTTTCCCGACGCGGCCGACGACAACTTCGGCGAAAACTTTGGTCTGCTCGGTGGCAACTACCGCTGGAACGTCGGTGAGCGGACCAGCCTGATTGCCAATGCCTATTACGATCTCTTCGACGACGCCCAACAGCTCTGGAACGTCGCCGTGCTCAGCCAGCGGAGCACGCGGGGCAGCGTCTATCTCGGCCTGCGACAGGTCAAAGGAGCCGGACTGGACAGCCAGATTCTGACGGCCAGCTACAGTTACCGCATGAGTCCCAAATGGATCTCCACGGTCGGAACGGCATACGACCTGGCAGAAAACCGGAACCGAGGACAGTCGCTGACCATCACGCGCGTCGGAGCAGATTTTCTGGTCCACATCGGAGCCTCCTTCGACGACAGCAAGGACAACGCGGGGATTGCCGTTTCCGTCGAGCCTCGCTTCGGTCCCTTCGACGCTTCGTCGACTCAGTTAAGTTCCTTGTTGGGGGTGAGGTGAGACGCCATGGCACAAAAGTCGAAAGTTGAGAGCCAGAAGTGCGGAATGCGGAATGCGGAGTGCGGAATGCAGAAAGGCAAAAGTCACATCACTCTCAGCCCTCAACCCTCAACTCTCCACCCTCAACCCAAGAAGCGGCGTCCCGCCTGGCGTCAACGGCTCGTCGATGCAGAGCGAGGCATCTCGCACGGATTCCGCCTGGACAGCACGTTTTACGGACATTTCTTCGTTGGTAGCATCGTCTTGGCGACGGCGGTGGTCCTCGGCATCAGCCTGATCCAGTGGACCATCGTCGTGCTGGCCTTGACGCTGGTCCTCGCGGCCGAGATGTTCAACCAGGTACTCAAAGCGATTTGGCAGACGACAAAGTCGAGGGTTCAGCGAGGAGAGTTGAGAGCCAGAAGTGCCCAATGCGGAGTGCGGAATGCGGAGTGCGGAATGCGGAAAGATAAAAGTCACATCATTCTCAACTCTCAACCCTCAACCCTTAACTCTTCTGACTCTCAACTCTCGACTCTCGACTCTCAACTTTCGACGCACTCCGCCGAGCCGGCCCGGACCGTCCTGCGAATTGGCACCGGGGCGGTGTTTGTGACGATCCTGGGGGCCGTGATCGCCATCGGCCTGATCTTCGGGCAGAGGCTGGTCGCAATGCTGGCCGGATGAGGCGTGATCCCGTAGAGTCTAAGTCGCGTCGGTTTGATCGTGCACGTTTCCGGGAGGGCGAAGCTCCTGCCGTGCCGCGATTTCTCACCCTATCTCTCTTGTTACAGACCGTGAGGTTGCCATGAAAAGCATTTGTTGCCACCAGAGGAGTCGACGATCGTTCTTGCTTTCGCTTGCCGGGGCCGCCGGTGGCTCGGCTGCGTTGTCCTCGCTCTTAGCCGGTGAAAGCCGGCCGCCGGACCGTGGCGAGAGGCTTACTGAACGGGCACAACAGGCTGCCGGGCCGGCCATCAGCCCGCGCGAGAAGCTCAGGATCACCAAACTCGAGACGATGCTCGTGAAACCGCGATGGCTGTTCCTGAAGGTGCACACCGACGTGGGCATCGTCGGTTTGGGAGAGCCGATCACGGAAGGACGCGCCCGCACGTGTGCCGCCGCTGTCGCCCAGCTCGAAAAGTACCTGATCGGAAAAGATCCGCGGGCGGTGGTTCATCATTGGCAGGCGATGTACCGGCACGCGTTCTATCGCGGCGGACCGATCCTCACCAGCGCCATCAGCGGGATCGACATGGCTTTGTGGGACATCAAAGGCAAAGCGCTGGGTGTGCCCATCTACGAACTGCTGGGTGGACCGACCCGCAAGCGGGTGCGCGTGTATGCCCA
>CAZGYE010000143.1:0-13620 GCA_964530165.1 uncultured Planctomycetaceae bacterium | reverse complement strand
GGGCCATCTCAACTTTACCTTAGGGAGCGTCATTATGGCCAAGGCGGTAGGCGACCTGTCGGTCGCGCAATTGGAGAAGCTGCTCAACTCCAAGAAGTCGAAATTGGAAACGTTGACCAAGAAGCGCACCAGGCTGAAAAAGGAACTCTCGCAAGTCGAAAAACGGATTACAACTCTTCAAGGACGAACCACTGCGACAGTGTCATCAAAAGCGCGACGCAAGCCTGCAAAACGGGCGAAGAATTCCAAACCACTGTCCGCTTTCGTCATTGACATTCTCGGCAAGAACAAGAGAGGACTCCCGCTGTCAGGGCTTTCACAGAGGGTTCTAGAGAGCGGTTACAAAACCAACAGCAAAAACTTCAAGAACGTGTTGTACCAATGCCTATACAACTCGAAAAAGGTCATGCACGACGATAAGACGCAGTCGTATCGGTTGGTGTGAATTGGTCTACACGTGATCGATTTCGCGGAAATGTTGGGCGGGCGTGTGCTCCGATTGGTGTCGTCGAAGACCGTGGCGAAGCGCCTTGAGCATGGTGATCTCGCGCCGCCGGGCTTGCAGTTCGAAGAGCGAGTGAACCGCCAGGGGCAATCGGGCACAACCAGCCGCCGACCCATGAGAGGCCGCGCCGGCGTGTTTCTGCAGCGATAAGTGCGAACGTGCTGCGCGCCGCCTGATCGGTCCGGTCGGCCGTGGTCCAGTCGCGGATTATGCATTGGTCCTGACGCCGTTTCAGCCGCACGTCACTACGGACTTTGCCGGCCATATCCTCGACGCGGCCGCTCCACACGTCGTGAACGTTGCGAAACACCTGAATCCGCTCCTCCGTGGAAGCGGGATGAATTTCCAAGATTTCAGCCATAATGGACTCGTTCTGTTCTGGCGTCTCCTCGCCTTCGATTCTCAAGCCAGGACCGTTGTGATTCTCGATGGAAACGATAGGGTATGCAATCGACGATTTCTATCACTAAGCAAGAAAAGTCGGGACCATGACGACCCGCTCCGCTGCGACGGACGTGGATGTTTCACCAAAGCTCGCCGTCGATCTGGTAACCGACATGCTGGCCATCCCCGGCAAAAGCGGCGAGGAAGGCCGTGTTGCCGCATACATTCGACGCCGGCTGCGCGAAGCCGGCATTCCGGTGTCCGCCGTCACCCAGGACCGCGCGCACCGACGTAGTCCGGCCGGCGGCGAAGTCGGCAACCTCATCGTGAAGTTGCCCGGTACACGACGAGGCCCACGCCGTCTGTTGATGGCACACATCGACACGGTCCCCCTGTGCGTCGGTTCGCGTCCGGTGCGGAAGAAGTCGGTGATCGAGTCGCGCGACGCGTGCACTGCCCTCGGGGCCGACAACCGCGCAGGCACCAGCGTGGTTTTGAATGCCATTCTGGAAATCCGTCGGCAACGGCTCCCCCATCCACCGCTCACGCTGTTCTGGTCGGTTCAGGAGGAGATTGGCCTGTACGGGGCACGATTCGCCAGCCTCACAAACCTCGGCAACCCCAAGCTCTGTTTCAACTGGGACGGCAGCCTGCCGCAGGTGGCGACCATCGGCGCGACCGGCGATGACGCCATTCACATCGAGGTGGACGGCATTGCCAGTCACGCCGGCGTGCACCCGGAGCAGGGAATCAGTGCGATCGCCATCGCCGGGCTGGCGATCGCCGACCTGGTCGACAACGGTTGGCATGGGTTGATCGTCAAAGGCGGAGAGACCGGCACCAGTAACATCGGCTACATCAATGCCGGAGAGGCAACCAATGTGGTCACACCGCATCTGACGCTCCGGGCCGAGGCGCGCAGCCACGATCCGAAATTCCGTAAGAGGATCGTCGAAGCTTTTCGAAAGGCGTTCCGTAGGGCGGCCAAGACTCTCAAGAACAACGCGGGACAGACCGGCAGCGTCCGCTTCGCGGCCGATCAGAAATACGAATCGTTCCGCCTCTCCGAAGAGGAACCGTGCGTGAAAGCGGCCCGGACCGCCATCGAGGCGGTCGGACTTGAGCCGGTCGCAGCTATCGCCAACGGCGGCCTCGATGCCAACTGGCTGACGGCCCGCGGTCTGCCGACCGTCTCTTTGGGATGTGGTCAACAGCACGCCCACACGGTCAACGAGCAACTGCACGTCGACAGCTATCTGCAGGCGTGCCGCATCGGCCTCCTGCTGGCGAGCGGAGCCGTTTGAATCATCACGAGTCGCCCGCGCAGACTTTGGCAACCAGGAGTGAAAATTCTAGCGTGGGCACGGGTGCTGCAGGTTGCTATTCTCGCATTCGGGCCGGTCGGCTAGAATGCCTCCGGCTCAATTCCTTTTTAATTCGTTTGATCGAATGGTCGTCGCGATCAACCGTTACCGCTCATTCATAGTTTATTCCGGCGACAGCATTTGCAGGTAGGTTGGATGTCTGAATCGAGGGTCCTGCTCGAAGAATCCTGGCAAACGCTCCGGTCGCGTGTGGACACGCGGCTGGGCGAATACATGCAGCAGTCTCCCGATTGTCCGCCCGAGTTGCGAGAGAGCATAACTTACAGTCTGCTGGGCGGGGGCAAGCGGTTGCGGCCCGTGTTGGTGCTCTTGGCCTGTGAGGCGTGTGGCGGCGACGTCGAGGCCGCGTTGCCGGCCGCGTGTGCGATCGAAATGGTCCACACGTATTCGCTGATTCACGATGATCTGCCGGCAATGGACGACGACGATCTTCGCCGTGGCCAGGCGACGAATCACGTTGTCTTCGGCGAAGCGCTGGCGATTCTGGCTGGTGACGGACTGCTGACACTGGCGTTCGAGGTGTTGGCCCGCGACGTCCAGCCGCCCGAAGTGGCGGCCGCCTGTTGTGCCGATTTGGCCTCGGCGGCGGGCGTGAAGGGGATGGTAGGTGGCCAGGTCGCCGATCTGGCCGCTGAAGACGTCCGCAGCGTTGTGGGGCAGGCTTTCCCGCCTGCCACTGCCGATCGGCAGGCTGGAAACTCTGCTGCCGTTAATCGGCAGGCTGGAAAGCCTGCCCCACACTCAGTGGACGCGATCGAGCAGCTCGAAGCGATCCACCGGCGCAAGACCGGCCGGCTCTTGTGCTCGGCATTGACGCTCGGCGCGCGCATCGCGAGGGCAGACCCGGAAACCATTCACGCACTCAACCGGTACGGACAATGTGTTGGGTTGGCCTTCCAAATTGCGGATGATTTGTTAGACATCAGCGGCGATGCGGACAAAATGGGAAAAGAGGTGCGAAAGGACGCCGATCACGGCAAGTTGACCTACCCCGCGCTGTTGGGAGAACAGAAGAGCCGCCAACGCGCTGGTGAGCTGATCGAGGAAGCCTGCCGGTGGATCGCGCCGCTGAGTGAACGGGGCCGGCGTTTGGAGACGCTGGCCGAATTCGTGATAGAAAGAGATCATTAATGAAATTCGACATTCTTCCACAGATTGAGTCGCCAAAGGATTTGCGGACTCTCTCTGACGAGGAGTTGATTCGACTCGCCGCTGAAATCCGTGAGGCCCTCTGCAACGTCGTCTCAGACCGCAGCGCGCACTTCGCCAGCAACCTGGGCGTGGTGGAACTGTGTCTGGCCCTGCATTACGTGTACGACTTTCCGAAGGACCGGCTGATCTGGGATACGGGCCATCAGATCTATCCACACAAGCTGATCACGGGCCGGTATCACGAGTTTCCCACAATCCGCCAAAAAGGGGGACTGATGGGTTACCCCAACCCGGAGGAAAGCCCCTACGATCTGTTGATGACCGGTCATGCCGGGGCGAGCGTGTCCGCCATTCTCGGGTTGAAGACTGCCGACGACTTGCTCATCGACGACGGACGCAAAGCGGTCGCGGTGCTTGGCGACGGGGCATTGCCGTCGGGGATCGTGTTCGAGGCGATGAACAACGCGGCCGGTCTGAACAAAGACCTGCTGGTGATCCTCAACGACAACAAAATGGGGATTTGCCCCCGCGTGGGCGGATTGGCCAGCTATCTCGACCAAGCACGTGTGGCACCATTCTACGACGGCTTGAAGCGCGACGTTTCCCGGTTGCTGAATCGAGTCCCACTGGTCGGCGAACCGGTCGAATATGCCTTGAGCCAACTCAAGGACGGCCTGAAAGCGTTTTTGCACGGAGGCATGCTGTTCGAGGAGATGGGCTTTCGGTACATCGGCCCCGTCGACGGGCACGATTTGATCTCGCTACGCGGCTATTTGGAGATGGTCAAGGATGTCAAGGGGCCGGTCCTGCTGCACGTGTTCACCGAGAAAGGGCACGGATTCAAACCGGCCTGTGAAGATCCGGTCCGCTTCCACACGCCGGCCCCTTTCAAACGCAACGAACAGAACGAGATTGTCGCTGTCAAGAAGAACTCGTCACGGACCTACACCGATGCCGTCAGCCAGGCGATTCATGATGCCATGAGCCGAGACAAACGGGTCGCCGTGCTGACGGCGGCAATGTGCGCCGGCAACAAGCTGGAGAAGGTCCGCGAAGATTTTCCCGAACGTTTCTTCGACACGGGCATTTGCGAAGGGCATGCCGTTGCCTTTGCCGCCGGAATGGCGAAGTCCGGCATGCGGCCGATCGTCGACATCTACAGCACGTTTCTGCAACGCAGCTTCGACCAAATCTTTCAGGAAGTCGCCCTGCAGAATCTCCCCGTCACCTTCTGTCTCGACCGGGCCGGGCTGTGTGGACCCGACGGCCCGACGCATCACGGAGCGTTCGACAACACCTACATGCGCACGTTTCCGAATATAGTGGTGATGGCCCCCGGTGACGAACGGGACGTGACCGCCATGCTCCAATTCGCCCTCCACTACGACGGTCCTGTTTCCATGCGGTATCCGAAGACGGCCGTAGAGAACATCGCGCGGGCAGTCGCCCCAATCGAATATGGCCGTGCCGAAGTGTACGAGTGGGGACAGGACGGAATGTTTGTCGCGTTTGGTGCACTGTTCCCCGCCTGTGTCAGCGCGGCCGCACAATTGCGGATCGAAGGTCTCGACGTCGGCGTCATCAACGCCCGTTTTGCAAAACCGATCGACGCCGATACGATCTTGCGCGCCGTTGAGGAAACGGGGTTTGTGATCACCGTCGAGGAGGGCGCCCTTTGCGGCGGTTTTGGATCGGCGGTCCTTGAGACGGCAAACGCCGCCGGCGTTCGCACCGACAACGTTCGCTGTCTGGGCATTCCCGACCGCTTCGTCGAGCATGGGGAACGTGAGGAGCTCCTGTCCGATCTCGGCCTCGACGTGGACGGCCTGGTCGCAAGTGCCCATGCGATGGCCGGCCGCGGATCGCTGGTCAAAGACTAGACGGGGTGGAATTGCTCGCTTTTCGAAAAGTGGATTTGAACATGCCCGATGAGCGATCGAGTCCACCGTTTGGCCGCGCCGATTGGCTTTTGGTCGTTTGCCTTGCCATGGCGTCGTCTTCTCCAGCGTCGGTGTGCGCGGCCGGCAAACAGACTCTGGAGGAACCGGCCGGCCAAACGCGCACCTACATCGTCAGCAACCAACTGACCGTCGAGGGACGGCTCGAGACCGCAGCCGGCGGCGGTAAGGCGGTCGCGCTGACGTTGAACGTCGAGGCGACCTTGAAATATCGGGAACGCCGCTTGGCCGGCACCGGCCGAGATGCCGAGGCCCTGCGATCGCTGCGGTTTTACGATCAGGCCACCGCGAAGATTGACGTCCAAAAGCAAAGCAGCTCCTCTCGACTGCGCGATCGGCACAAATTGATCGTCGCCCAAGGCAAGCGGGAAGGAGTCGTGCTCTACAGTCTTTCCGGCCCAATGAGCCACAGCGAACTCGCGTTGCTCCGCACACCCGGCGACAGCCTGGCGGCCCTGGGATTGCTGCCGCAAACTGCCGTGGAGATCGGCGAGAAATGGACTCCCGACAGTTGGGTCATTCAAATGCTGACCGGCGCCGAAGCGGTCCTGAAAAGCAATTTGTCGTGCGAGCTTATCTCGATCGCAGAGGACGTGGCCGAGGTAAAGTTCCGCGGACAGATTGAAGGAGCCACCGAGGGGGCCGCCACAACCGTCCACATCGAGGGCCGCTACGAATATGACTTCCGAGAGAAGTACATCAAGCGGATGGAGCTCACACAAGCCGAGAAGCGATCCGTCGGCAGCGTCAGCCCCGGCATGGACGTGGTGGCCAAGGTCGTGCTCAAACGGGAATCGGCGGCCGATGCGGGACCGCTGAACGATTCCGTCGCTGCCAGGGTTCCGCTCGAACCAGACCCGGTACTGATGTTGCTCGCGGTTCAAACGCCGTGGAACATGCGGTTCTCCTGTGATCGCAACTGGCACGTTTTCCACCAGACGAAAGACCAGGTGATTTTGCGGCTATTGGACAAGGGAAGCCTGATCGCCCAGTGTAATGTCTCACGCATCTCGTCGGCCGAACCGGGCAAACATACGCCCGAGGAAGTGTTTCAGAAAGACATTGCCACGTCCCTGGGCGAGAAACTCAGAGAGATCGTCCAGGCGGAGCAATTGAAAACCGACGACAAGCGGTTTCTGTACCGTGTGACGGCCGTCGGCGAATCGAACGGCGTCCCAGTCCACTGGATCTACTACCTCTGCGCCGGTCCGGCCGGCCGGCAGACGGCGTTCGTGTTTGCCGTCGAGACGAAACTCATCGAGCGACTGGCCAACCGCGACCTGGGGATCGTCAGCAGCCTCGAATTCCTCGCGCCCCAGCAGCAGCCTGAAAAAGCCAAACGGTAGTCAAGACGATGGCCTTACAGAGCGTCAAACGCGCCATTGCAGGATTCTGGCGTCTCGGCAAACCTTTTGTGAAAAAGGCGGCCCGCTTCGTGTGGTTCGGCATCGTTACCGGATTGCGGGAGCTGACAAAGACGATCGCATATTACTGGACGCAGCGCGGCGGGCTGGGAAAGCTGTTTGCCGAATACGTCACGTTCTTCAAGGAGCATGGGACCCGCAAGCAGATTTGGCTCTCGCGGGATGGCAATTACGAGGGCGTCTCGTTCGACGGATCGAGCTGGCGGGCCGAGCTGCCCGATTGCTGCGCCGTGTGTGGCGAAGCGTCTGACGAGCCATTCTCCGACGAAGAACGGGCCGTTCCCGTTTTAAGCTGGCCGCTGTGGACGCCGATTGCAGCGGTGGGCATCGGCTTGGTCTTGAGTGTTTATTTCAGCAGCCTGTGGATTTTGCCGGTCTCATTGCTCGCAGGGATGTGGATCGGTTACAGACGGCGCGGGGAGACCTGCGTTCGCGTTCGTTTTCGCCGCTGCCGTCAGCATGCCAAGAGGAAAAGAATTCCACAGTTGCGATTCTGCAAGAACTCGCTGGTCATTGACGTCGGTCACCGCTCGGTTTTTCGGAAATTCTGGGAGCGCGAGCGGAGTGCGGGACATTTCCAATTCCGACGCGAAACTTCTTCAGAAACGATTCCCGAGCATCCTTCGCCAATTCCCACATGGGAACCGTCCGACTACGATTCCACTCCGATTCCCCTGGTCGATGACGCCCAAGCCGGCGAGACGGACGCGAACACCGAAACCGAATCGGAACCGCCGGACGCTTCGGCGCCGACTAACGACGCGAAATGAGAGTTCCAGCGTAGGCAGTCCATTGAGAACCAGCCCGCCGCGCGAACAAGGGCCGAAAACCAGGAGTTCCGGGTGTGCTTCGGGTTGATCTGGGTTGATCTGGGTGTTGTTGCTCTGGCGCCGAGCAAGGGGCCTGTCGGCCGTCAATCTGAGCGTCCTGGCCGGAAGAATCGCTGCGATCGGAACCCGCCGGTGTCGATCGGCGGCGAAATTCACGGCGCCCCAGCCTTCGTGTGAGCTACGTTTTGATAGGAGTCTCGTTTCGTAGCGCCATAACCGCACGCCGGCTTTCGCGCGCACTGGTCTCGACGCGGGTCCCAATGGGGGTCCCTATGATGGCAATGCCGATGGCAATCATGTCCGACGTTTCGACTGCTTTTTGGCTGTGGGCGGCGGTGACGCTGCTGATGACGGCGGCAATCGGTTTCACCGCGGGCATCTGTTACGCGCGGGTTTCGGTCGAGCGGACGTGTCGGCGAGCGCGCACTCAGCTTTCGACCCTGTTCACCGCGGTGATCGGCGCCCTCGAGGCGGCTCAGGAAACGTGCGCCTTCTTGGAAAAGTTTCCCGATCTGCTGCTGACGCCCGAACAAGTCGAACGCCTCGACCGAACACAAAACCGCCTACTGGAAACCGTCTCGACAGTCGTCGACACGCAACGCAGCGCCGCGTCTGGACCGGTCCACGCCAGTCACAAGGAGAAACCGGCCGTTGAGAAATTCACGATTGACTGGGAGCTCACCCCCGAAGACCCCCTGACCGGCCTACCGGACGAGTCGGCCTTCGAAGTGAACTTGCGGCGATTGCTGGAAGCAGGGTGTCGGAGCAACACTGAAAGCGGCCTCTTGCTGGTCAAGGTCGACAAGTTCGCGCATCTGACGTCCCGGTTCGGCTCGGACGGGACCAAGCAGCTCATGCGGAAGATGATTCGCGTCGTGCTGCGCGCAGCGCGCGACGAGGACTTGCTCTGCCACTACAGCGGGCCGACCTTCGCGGTGCTGATACCGGCCGTCGACGACCCAGTGGGCCGCAAACTCGCCGAAGCCATCCGCAATACCGTGCGAGAGTATCACTTTCGACTCGACGAAAGCGGTCCCGAAGTGCTGGTGACTGCGAGTTTCGGCTACACGACCTGCCTGCCCGACGATAATGACGACCTCGCCCTGAACCGGGCCGGCAACGCCCTGGCAAAATCAGAACGTCGCGGACGCAATCAATTGCACGTGCACGACGGCCATAAGCTTACACATTGCCTGGTTGGCTGACGTCGCCCTTCAGACAACATCGGGGTCACCGGAGCGTCGCGAGGTCCGGTCCGGCAACCTGTAGCGGTTTTGGGGCCGTCTGAACGGCAACAGCCGTATTTCTCGGATTTTCCGACACTGAAAGTTCGGAATGGCTTTGCGACGTTCCGAGAATAAGCGACAAAGCAGTCACAGCGTTGTGGTTTTGTCGCGCGCAGACTCCAAAATCCGTCTGAGGGACGCATCGCTCAATCGCGGCAACAATTGCGTGTCAACCTACACGGAAACCCAGACGTCTGGAGGCGACAGGATGCGCAAACGAGCGATCTGTTTCCGATGGACTATTTTCTTCCTAGCAACGACCGCGCCGTTCGCCTGGTCTGAAGAACCGTGGAAGGGTCTCTACTTCAACAACGACTTCCGTTACAAGCAGAACCCGGATCACGACCCGCTGCTGGGCGAAGAACTGAAGGATATGCCGCTCGATTTCCTCGACGGTCTGAGCATTCTGGACGGCAGCACGCTGTCGTTCGGCGGCGAGCTGCGATACCGCTTCATCAGCGAGGACAATCGCCTGCGGCCGGCCGGCCCGGGAAAAAGCACCTACGATCTTTGGCGCTGGCGGAACTATCTTGATTTTCACGCTTCCGACTTGTTCCGGTTGTACTTCGAGTCGATCGATGCCTCGATCTTCAATGAGGACTTGCCTCCGCTGGGCACCGATCTGAACCGCTGGGACGTCCAGAACGCATTTGTCGACATCAAAGTCGCCGAGCGCGACGGCAAGCCGATCTATTTCCGATACGGTCGGCAAGAGCTGCTGTACGGCGTCCAACGGCTGGTGTCTCCGTTGGACTGGTCAAACACCCGGCGAAACTTCGAGGGCTTCATGCTCACCAGCAAGGGCGAGGCCTGGGACTTCGATTTGTTCACGACGCGTCCGGTGAACGCTGGGACGGGCCGTGGACCGGTCTCGGTTTACAACCACGAGTTCGACACGGCCGATGAAAGCCGGACGTTCAACGGCCTGTACGCCACCTATCACGGAATGAAGGACAACACAATCGATCTCTACTGGCTGTGGCTGCGTGAACAGGAGGAACGCGCCGATCGGAAGGACGGAAGTCGGCACACGATCGGCGGCCGCTGGCTGTCATTCTACAAGGTCTACGACGAGTGCCACGACGTCTCGCAGTTGTGGAAAATCGATCTGGAAGGCGCCTATCAATTCGGCCACGACAACAACCTGACCGTCCAGGCGGGATTCTTCACGACCGATTTGAGCGTCACTTTTCCACAGGTTCCGTGGCAGCCGATGCTGAAGGGTCTGTACTACTGGGGATCGGGCGATGAGGATTCGACCGACGGCGAGGACAACACTTTCAGCGTACTCTTCCCGTTGGGTCACGCCTATTGGGGGTTGATCGACAACCTGTCGGGGCAGAACCTCAAGGATTACAGCGTGCAGTTCTCGGTCAAACCGGCCAAAAAGCTGACCTTCTTGACCGCCATGCACTGGTTCGATCTCGACAAGGACACCGACGTGCTCTACAACGTGGCCGGCGCGCCGCTGGGAACACCCGGGACCGGGACGGAGGTCGGCGAGGAACTGGACCTGGTGGCCACCTACGCCTTTCACCCCAATTTCACGATCCAGGTCGGGCAGTTTTGGTTCTGGAACGGAACGTTCATCGACAACAATCTGCCGCGTCCCGAGCAGCAGGAGTTCTACGTTCAGACGACGCTGCGGTATTAGGCCGTTGCATCAATCAAGCCCTGAGACATCAGGCGTTTGCCAGACACTGACATCAGAGCACCCCAGAACCTCCCAGCGTCATCTCTTCTTCTCTCATGGTGTCGCCGAGCATCCGCTTCAGCAACGACGAGAACTTTTCCATGTGGATCAGATCATTGCCAATTTGCGTCATGGGCAACGTGGACGTGTGGCTGACCAAAATGGTTTCCGGCGAGTGGGCGGGAGGTCTGGTCTTGTTAACTTTGCGTCGGCAGGGATTCGAGCATCTCCAGCATGGCCTTCATATAACCCACGGTGTAGGCACGGCCCTGGTGACGCCACGGGGTGTCACCGACCGCACGGGGCACGTGATCGGGGATCATAAACCCCTTGAAGCCGACAGCTTTCAGGGTGCGAACCACATCGAAGATATTCGAGTTGCCCTCGCCGATCCAGCATTCGGTGAACTTCTCGGCAGTCCCCTGCACGTCGCGGAGGTGCACGTAGAAGATCTTACCACGTTGCCCGAAAAAGCGGATGGCTTCGAGAACCCCGGCGCCGCCGCGCATCTCCGACCAGCAGCCGTGACAGAAATCTAAGCCGTGCATCGGGCTGTCGAATGTTTGCATGGCCCGCTTGAAGTTCTCGAAATTGCGGAACAGCCGCGGGATGCCGCCGATTGACTCGACCGGCGGATCGTCCGGGTGCAGGGCCAGCCGCACGTTTGCTTTCTCGCAAACCGGCAGGATGCGCTCGAGGTACCAGTTGTAGTTGTCCCACATTTCCTCCTCGGTGTACTCGCGGCCTGCCACCAACGGGGCGTTGCGGACCAATTGCATGTCGAACGAGGTGGCCAGTGCGCCGCCCCGGACCGGCGTGCCTTTCGAAGTCCGATAGACGAAACCGGGCATGAAATGGTAACCGAAAATGGGGATCCCGGCCCGCCCGATGTTGCGGACTGTGTTGCACATGTTGCGGAGCTGTTCGTCGCGGCCCGACAATCCAAGCATGATCCGATCGTAGAAATGGCCCGGCACGTTCTCAATGGACATCAGCCGCAGTTCGGCGTTTTCCGCCTGCGTTCGCAACTTCAGCAAATCGGCAAATTCCCAGCCCGTTTTGCCGGGCAGCTTGGGCGTGTTGAGCTGAAAATCGTCGACGCCGCACTGCTTGATGAATCGAAGCCGCTCGCGGGTCGCTGCGTTGAATTGTCCCAAACCGACTCGCATGCTGAGCTGATCGAGTTTCGTTGCCGGGATCATCGCCCTGATCTCCCTGTTGGTTGCCACCGCTATTATTGTGACAGACTGGCGTCACATTCAACTCAGTAGCGCCTGGCGGTGAGTCGTGATGAAAACCATGCTGCTGATTCAGTCGGTGCGCGGGTGATGACGGCTGGTGTCGTCGGCGTCGGGTTTTCACATTTCTTCCGATATTGTGTTTTGCGAAAACACAGGTCCGATTGTGACAATTGTTGCGGTTGTAGCGACCGTTCGACCGGCGCCGGCGCGCCGGCAACAACGGTGCGAGTTGTGGGGGAGTTCAGCAGCGCGTTGAGACGTGCTTGCCGTGAGCATTCTTCAGCGATTGTCGTTCGATTCTGAAATTCGACACCGATTCGAATTGGCCAAGCCGTCACAGCCGTCACGATTGCAACCCGATTCCAGCTAGGCAAGTTGTGCGTGATCGGCGGCGTAATTTCAAGCGTTGTTGTTCATCTGGTCGATGCTGGTCAGTGCGGAGACTCGATGGACCGCTCTCCGGTCGGTCAGGGAGGCCACCACACCCTAAGATTCGGTTCCGACAGAGCTTCCACCCCCTGTGATGAGACGCCGCATATGACGAAACGCATCATCGACATCGGTTTATCCGCCGCCCTGCTGTTCGCGATCCTCGTTGCTCTGGGCTTGGCATCGGATCGCCGAGCGACGCCGCTGGTGCGCGCCGTTCAGCGCGCCAAGGCCAGCGTGGTCAACATTCACAGCGTGAAGACCACCTACAGCAACGATTCCCTGTTCACGGCCTCCAAAGGGCGGAAGGTGAACGGAATGGGGACCGGAATCATTGTCGACGAGCGCGGCTACATTGCCACCAACAACCACGTGGTTCAGGGCGTCGAATCGCTGCGGGTCACGCTCGACGACGCAAGCATCTACGATGCGAAAGTGGTCTCCACCGATCAAACGCACGACCTGGCAATCATCAAGATCAACGCGAAGCGGCGGCTGCAGGTGATGCCGCTGGGCACGTCGTCGGACATCATGCTGGGTGAAACCGTCATTGCCGTCGGCAACGCGTTCGGTTACGAAGACACCGTGACCTCGGGCATCGTCAGCGCCTTGTCGCGCGACGTCGAGGTCAACGAAACGCAATCGTATCAGAACCTGATCCAGACCGACGCCAGCATTAACCCCGGCAACAGCGGTGGACCGCTGTTGAACATTGACGGAGAAATTGTCGGCATCAACGTTGCCATTCGTGCCGGGGCGCAGCGGATCGGCTTCGCCATCCCGATTGACGACGCCCGCAAGACGATTGCCAAGCTACTCAGCATCGAACAGCTGGACAGTACCAGCCACGGTTTGTTGTCGAAGGATGTGAAAGACGCCAAACGGAAGATGCTGGTCGTGGAATCTGCCAAACCAGACAGCCCGGCTGCCAAGGCCGGCTTCCAGCCCGGAGACGTGATCGTCAAGGCGGGACAGGTGGACGTCATCGACGGTGTCGATTTCGAACGCGGCCTGCTGGGTCATGCGGTCGGCGAGTCGGTCGACATCGAGGTCCATCGCAACGGCAAGCCGCTGGTGCTCAGCCTGACCTTGTCCGCGCTTCAGCCGGCGGAGGCCGTCGTCCGCGCCAACAATGACGAGACGACGCTCGACAAAACATGGCGGATTCTCGGCATGCGATTGGAGAGTCTCCCGCCCGGTGAGCGGCAGAGTGTAGGACCGCAATATCGCGGCGGCATGCGAGTCGTAAAAATTCGTTCGGGCAGTCCGGCGGAAATCAATGGCATTCAGCAGGGAGACGTGCTGGTCGGGCTGCACATTTGGGAAACAGTCT
>CAZGYE010000142.1:0-13639 GCA_964530165.1 uncultured Planctomycetaceae bacterium | reverse complement strand
TCTCTGCAAATAGGCAAGAGAAATCTGGAAATATTCTGGCTACAATTCAGTATTTTGAGAACCGTCGTAAGCCCTTGGCTTCAAACCGCTTACCGCCTCATCAGACCACCTCTCCGGGTTCAAGTACGGTTTAGTTAAGGAGACGAAAAGCATTCAGTGAGCGCTCGCCGGTTTCCAAGAGACCGGGTTTCTCGGCGGGTCTATTTCTCGGCAGGTGGTTGACCGAATTTCTCAAGGGCTGTTTGTTTCAGCCCTTTCAGGTCCAGTTTGCCGGTGCCGAGCAGGGGAATTTCGTCGACCTCCAGGAAGCTGTTTTGACTCGGCATCCACAGGTTGGGCAGTCCGGTCTCGGCGAGATCCTTGAGGATCTTCTCGACCGGCTTGGGCAGCCGTTTGTGAACGACAACAATTCGTTCGCCTTTTTTCGCGTCCGGAACGGCCGTGACCGCGAGGTTGATCTCCGGTTCGTCGGCGTCCTCTTCGTCGACAATTTTGCACAACGCCTCTTCGATTTTCAGGTGCGGCACCATTTCGCCGCCGATCTTCGAGAACCGGCTCTGGCGGCCCGTGATCTCGATGAAGCCGTCGTCGTCGATCTTCGAGAAATCGCCGGTATCGTACCAGCCGTCGCGGATGACCGCCGCCGTCTTCTCCGGCTCGTTGAGGTAGCCCAGCATGACGTTGGGTCCGCGGATCATCAGCAACCCTTCGGTGTTGGTGCCGAGGGGTTCGCCGGTCTGTGGATGGACCACTTTGGCCGTCGCGCCGGGCATGACCCGACCGACGGTGCCGACCCGTGTTCCGTGCTGCACGGCTCCTTCGGAGCGGTGGTCCGGCACGTTAAAAGCCGCCACCGGTGAGAGCTCCGTCGTTCCGTAACCCTCGGTTGGTGTGACGCCGAACTTCTCTTCGACGGCTTTCGACAAGTCGAGCGGCAACTTTTCCGCGCCGACGATCACGAGATCGAGTTTGCTCAGGTCGGCCGGATCGCAGCGTTTCACGTAAGTCCGTAGAAACGTTGGAGTCGCCAAGATAATGGTCGTCCCGTGTTTGGCCGAAAGCTTTGCGATTTGGCGGGCATCGAGCGGGTTGAAATGGTAGACGGTCTTTGGTTCCAGTGTCATCGGCAGCCAGAGTGTGCCCGTGTACCCGAACGAATGGAAGAACGGCAATACGCCCAGCAACACGTCGGATTTCTTGATGTGGAACAGTTGGTCGACGGCATCGACGTTCGAGCTGACGTTGTGGTTCGAGAGCATCACGCCCTTCGGCTCTCCGGTCGATCCGGATGTGAAAATGACCGTGAGCAGATCGTCGGGTTTGATCCCGGTCAGCCCCAGCATCCTTTCCAGCACGGCGACCGGCACCAGGTGCGCTTGCAGCAGGGACGTCAGCTTGTCCAGCCCGGTTGCTTGTTCCTTCAGGTCTTCCAGGCAGACGACTTCGGCGTTGAGCTGGAAGGGCCGTTTCTCAAGAAACCGGCGGCTGGTCAGGACGTGCTTGATTCCGCACTGCTCGATCGAGTCGTTCACAACATCACCCGAAAGGGTGTAGTTCAAGTTGACGGCCACCCTGCGCATCAGCGAAACGGCCGTGTTGGCGATCACCGACCCAACGGCCGGCGGCAGCAGCACGCCCACCATCTTCTCGTCGGGCGAAAGGATGTTGCGTTCCAGAATCCGTTTGCACACCAGCGTGCGGGTCAACAGCAGACCGCCGGTCAGATCCACTCCGCTGGAATCGGCCACCTTGGAACGGAACATGCTCGTACGACACTTCCGCAGGAACTGTCGTTGCAGGGCTAACCGGCGTGTCTTGCGTTTCTGCACGGCTTCGACTCCCAAATCTTGCACCGCCTGACGGACTTGGTTCACGTTCTCGGGGTCGCCCAACGGCTTGCCAAATCGTATCGATACAGGATACGGCCAATGCCGCGGCCGTTTCCAGAACAACTTGCCGCCGCGATAGCTAAAAATGCTGCCCCACAATTCGTCCAAGTAGACGGGAACGACCGGGGCGCCGGTCCCCTCCACAACCCGCATCAACCCGCGATGGAACGCCTGAAGCTGGCCGGTCCGCGTGATCTGCCCCTCGGCAAAAATGCAGACCAGATCGCCGGCGGAGACGGCCCGCCGGGCGGTCTTCAGCGCGCGCAGCATCGCCTTCGGACCGAATTCCGACTTGATCGGGATCACGCCGTAGATGCGAGCCAGCCAGCGGAGGCCCCACCACTCGACATAGTCGGCGTAGGCCAGCATGCGGATCGGCCGCGACGAGGTCATCAGCAACAAGGCGCCGTCCAGCCACGACACGTGATTCGCCACCAACAGCGCCCCGCCGGTTTCCGGCAGGTTGTCGCGGCCGAAAACGCGAATCCGGTACACGCTGTGGCTGGCCAGCCAAACGACGAAGCGAATCGTCGCCCCCGGCAGCAGGAAGAAAATATAGAACACGATGGGGATCGTGCCGATCCCGGCCAACAACCACACGGTTTGGGGATCGTTGATCCATCCCATGACCAGGCCGAACGACAGCGAAAAGATCAGAATTCCGGTGAATGTCAAGAAGTTCGAGGCGGCCAGAATCGCGCCGCGTGATTCTCTGCGGCTGTGGTGCTGCAAGTACGCGGCCAATGGCACGTTGAACAGACCTCCGCCGGCCCCCAGCATGAACAGCATGGCGGCCGTCCAGAAGTAAGCATTGTTCATGTCGCCCGTGAATGACAACAGCATGGCACTAACGGCAATCACACCGGCGCCGAGCGGGACGATGCCCAATTCAATCTTGCCGCCCGACCACCAACCGGCCAACACGCTCCCCAAGCCCACCCCCGCCGCCAGAATTCCCAGCAGCGGACCGACCTGGTCCTGAGTCAGCGAGAGTTTGTTGGTGGCGAACGCGTCGATGTTCAACTGGGCCATCGCGGCCAGCGACCAGAAAAAGGCCATGCCCAATGCGACCCGCAGGATCGGCCGGCTTTGGCCGAGCAGACGCAGGTTGGAGATCGTCTCGGCGGCCGGATTGCGCGGGAAGCGACGATTCGAATCGGCCGTCGGAACCGGTCTGATCAGCAGACTGGCGAGCCAGCCGATCGCCGCGACGCTGACGATTGCCAGGGCGGGGGGCCACAAGCTCACGGAATCGGGATATTTCGGGTCGAGGAACTCGGCAAACAAGAGGTTACCCGCGATCGTTCCCACGACGACGGAGATGACGGTCGTCAATCCCACCAAACCATTGGCCGCGGAAAGTTTGTCGGGCCGAACGATTTCCGGAATGATTCCCATCTTCGAGGGGCCAAACAGAGCACTTTGAGTTCCCATCAATGCCACCATCAGGAACAGCAAATAGATGTCGCCGATCCAAAACACCACGACGCCGATCAGCATGATGGCAATCTCGGCGATCTTGCAGCCGATGATCACCGTGCGCTTGCTGAAGCGGTCCGCCAGGTAGCCGGCGTACGACGCGAACAGGATGAAGGGGAGGATCAAGAAGACCGAGCCGGCCGTGAGCACCCAGGCTTCATATTCCTTATCGACTGACGTCTTTCCCAGCGGCACGACGATCCAACGGAACATGTTGTCGTTCATCGCACCGAGAAACTGCGTCAGCATAAAGGCCCCAAACCCGCGCGACGCCAATCCACCGCGGACGTCGGGTGAATTCATCGTGTCGGCTTGGCTCATACCGCCCGGTTCCGTTCGGCTTTGTTGAGTCTCTCGTGATCCACCTCTTGCCACTTCCTGCGAGCAATCAGGAGGCTGACGCGCCGGTGTTCTTGTCGGCGGCGACGGGAATCAGGTTGCCTTTGGCGTCGAACTGCATCTCATGGGGACCGTCGAGAATCTGCAGGTCCTCGCGTCCCTTGACATCCGGCAGGTAGGCCTCGCTGAGGAGCACCTCGCGGACCTCCAGCGTATTCGAGATGTGAACGACGCGCACGTTTTGCGGCTCGACCAGGCCCACGGACGTCAGCGCGACGTCCAGCACGTCCCGGTCTCTATCCAGCGCGACCGGCAGCATGGCGGAAGTCGGATGTCCGCCGGTCAGGGCGTTGATGCGAGTGGCCGCCAGATCGACGGCGTCGATCGTGCGCTGATTGGTGAACTCCGCCAGCCCGAGTCCGCAGGCGTTGCCGTGCGTTTGAGGCGTGAGTCCGCGGATGAAGATTCGCTTGCACGACACGTCGTCTCGCTCGGTGGCCCGGTGCTCGTTGAACTTGCGGCCGATGACGTTCGTGTCCATCCCCGACCCGCTGATGTTCTTGCCAATCTCGTCGACGATGAGCAGCTCGATTTCTTTGAACGGCAGCCGGGGCATCCACTTCTTGGCGATCACCAGCAGTTCTTTCTCCCGCTGCAGAAAATCTGTGGGGGCGACGGCTTCGATCAATCCGGTTTCGTCGTACGCATTCTCGACAATGGCCAAACCCCCAATCACCTTGCATTTCTTCAGGACCGCGTCGGCGACGGCCGTGATGATCTCCAGAAAACTGTAATCCAGAATGGCCCGGTGATAGATCTTCGCCCCTTCGTGTTTGCCCAGCCCGATGAGCATCATCTTGTGCAGGCCCGATTCGATCTCGCCCACGAAACCAGTGTGCGGCTTCACCCGCGCGCAGACGAGCACGTGATTGGCTTCGTGAGCGTGGCGGTCGAAATGGACAGGGATGCCCTGCGGCGTCTGCTCGACGATGACCGTCTCCATCGACGAGCGGATCTCGGCGCCGGTCTGTTCTTCAGTGATCCCGTAACTCTCGATAATCTTTCGCTGCCCCTCGGCCGTCCCTCCACCGTGACTGCCCATGGCCGGAATGATGATCGGCACGGCCCCCAGCTTGCGGAAATGTGCCGCGGCGGTCTTGATGATTTCAGCAATGTTGGCGATGCCGCGGCTGCCGGCGGTGATGGCGACCGTTTCGCCCGATTTCACCTTTTTTCCGAGGTTCAGCCCGGCCAGTTGCCGTTTGACCTCGGCAGGGACATCGTCGAGGCGTGGGGCGTCGAACTTCTGCTCGACGCGGAGCATCCGGGGATAAGTCATACTCATCTTCTCCAAGTGCGGTTTTTTTGGGAAACTCCAGTTTATTATGAAGGGATCGCTCAGTCCACCACGACGCCAAGTCGCATGAACATACTCGAAGATGACAGCCCAGCCGACGACCAACGGCTGGTCGTCAGCGAGCGAATCAAGATTCCGACTTCGGAATTCACGTTCACCTTTATGCGCAGTTCCGGACCGGGCGGTCAGAACGTGAACAAGGTGAGCACCAAAGCCCGGCTGCACTGGCGGGTGGTCGATTCGCCGAGCCTGGACGCCGCCGTCAAACAGCGGTTTCTGCGGAAGTACCGCCGGCGGATCTCGTCGGACGGTGAGTTCCAGCTCACGAGCCAGCGTTTCCGCGATCAGTCGCGCAACGTCGACGACTGCCTGGAGAAGCTATGCGGGCTTCTGGCGGAAGTCGCCGTCGCGCCCAAGCCGCGAAGGAAAACGAAACCCTCCCGCGCCTCGCAAGCCCGCCGCCTGGCCGAGAAGCGCCGCCAATCGGCCAGAAAGAAGCTCCGCCGCCGCCCGCCGACCGACGAGTGATGGCTAAAAGTTGTTTCGTACTACTCAGGAGGTTTTCATGCACGTGCGTCAGACGCTATTGATTCTCGGAGCGGTTTTGTGTGTGGCCGTGGGAAGTGTTGCCGCTCAGTTCGCCGTCGGGCGACTCTTTTCTGTCAAGCAGCCGCCGGCTTCGGAACCTCTTCCCACCTCGAGGGACCAACAGCGGTTGCCCGTCGATGTCTCGCTTCTTCCCGTCGACGGTGAGACCGCCCCCGAGGAACTCGCGGCTCCGGCGGATGCGTCGCCCATTGTCCCGCGCAATTCCGAGCAGGACACCGCGACCCGGACCATCATCCAGCAGGAACTTCCTCACGCCACGCTCGAGGAGCGAGAGATTTGGTTCGAAGAAGTCAAAGGCATGCCGGCTCAGAAGATTCGCGACCTGTTGCGGCTGCGGCGAATGTTTGGCTCGCAGCAACCGTTCCAGACGGGCAAACGACCTCGGCCGGCGCCGGGCGACGCGTTGGCGCCGATGCCGCTGCCCAAACCGGACCGTCACAGCCAGGTTTCGCGGCCCAGTGTGCAACCGCTCGACCTCCACGACGAGGCCGTCGCGAGACTGCAACCGACGTTTGCCGCACTGTGCGAAGCCCGCAACGTCATTCTGAACAACATCGCCAACGCCAACACGACCGGTTTCAAGCGATCGCGTGTCATTTTTGCCGATTTGCCGTATGAGCAGATCGAAACATCGGACCGGCGGGATTCCGGGGGGCAGCCGATACGAAAGGGAATCGCCGTCGGCTCGGGAGTCGAGATTGTCGCCACGCAGCTTGATCACAGCGGCGGCAGCCTGAGGAAGACGGACGGCCGATTCGACCTGGCCATCGTCGGTGACGGTTTCTTCCAAATCCAAGACGGCCCCGACATCCTTTACACCCGCTGTGGCAGGTTCACACTGAATGCGGACGGCAATCTGGTATTGGTGAGCTTTGAACGAGGCCGATCGCTCGAACCGGTCATCCATGTGCCGGCCGATGCAGCCGCGGTCTACGTTTCGGCCGACGGCGTCGTCTCGGTTCGCCGGGCGGAGAGCGGAAAAAAACGGCTGCCGATCGGTCAGATCCAACTGGCGCGATTCGTCGCCCCGGCCGGTCTCGAACAGCGGGGAGCGAACCTGTTCGCCCCAACCGAAGCGACCTCGCCGCCTCAAGTCGGAAATCCAGGCACCGCCGGCTGCGGGGAGCTCCGGCAGGGCTATCTGGAAACGTCCAACGTCGATCTGGAGTCGGAGCTTGCCCGGCTCAAATCAATCGAGAAGCAATGGCAAACGCTCTGGCAGGCGTTATCATTTCTGTCACCGGCCGGCATCGCCCGCCCAACACGAGCGAAGTGACCCGATCCCCGAGAGGCGTTGACGAAACCACGCTCTATGCGACACCCGGCAGCGACACCTGCAACATGACAACCGATCCGCCTGCCTCGAACTTCAGCTCGGGCCAACCATCACCATTACCCGGCGAGCGGCCCACTCACGTTCACGGGATCGTTTTCTCGTTGGCGTGTCTGACGTCGTGGTTCATTTACCTGCACCGCTACACGTGGAACCTGATCGGGCCGGAACTGGAACGTGAATACGGACTGTCGAAGACCGAGACCGGCACCCTGTTCAGCTTCTTCACTCCGACATATGGAGTCGGCCAGATTCCCAGCGGCATTGTGTGCGACCTGATCGGGCCGCACTACTTTCTCTTCGCGATTCTCATTCTCTCATCGCTGATTCTACCGTGCTACGCCATTGCTCGGAGTCTCTCGTCGCTGGCGGTTGTGCGGTTGTTGTTCGGCGCGGCACAGGCGGGAGCGTATCCCAGCCTGGCCAAGGTGACGGCGATCTGGTTCCCAGTGCGCAGCCGCACGATCGTGCAGGGCTGGGTGGCGACTTTCTTCGGTCGCGGCGGTGGAGCGATGTCGTCGATCATTCTGGGAACGTTGTTGATGGGCAAGCTGCAACTCTCGTGGCAATGGTCGCTGGTCGTGATGGGCGCTGCCGGCGTGGTGTTCGGGCTGTTGTTTCTGGCGCTGTTTCGCAATTCGCCGGACGACGATTCGCGCGTCAACCAGGCGGAGCGGAACATCATTCACGAGGGTTCGCTGCCGGCCGCTGAGGGTGCGCCGCGCGTGCTCCCTTGGCGGCGGGCGCTGAAGAATCGCAGCATGCAGTTTTTCGTGATTACGCAAGTCGCCAGCGCTGGCGCCGACGCCTTTTACGTCTCGTTTATGGGCGATTACTTTCTGAACGCCAAGGGCTTTCAGGTCCTCACGACAGGTCTGTTGGTGAGCCTGCCGCTGTGGGGCGGCGCTATTGGCGGGATCATCGGCGGCTTCTGCAACGATTGGCTGATCCGCTGGACCGGCAGCCGTCGGTGGGGACGCAGTTGCGTCGGCTTTACCGGAAAGTTTCTGGCCTGCCTGTTGATGTTTGTCGTGGTTGCCCAAGAGAGCGGCGTCGCTGCCGGCTGGGCGTTGTTCGTCGTCAAGTTCTTCACCGACTGGAGCCAGCCGACCGCGTGGGGTGCCTGCACCGACTTGGGCGGCCGATACTCCGCCACGGTGTTCGGAATTATCAACACCGCCGGCAACATCGGCGCTTTGTCCTCACCGATCCTGTTCGGATGGATCCTCGACCTGAGCACCACCGCACGGATCGTCGACGGCGTCGACAAGACCGTGCTCAACTACAATCCGTTGTTTGCGGTCATTGCCGGCATGTACGTGATCAGTGCCGTGTGCTGGTTGTTCATCAACTGTACCGACTCGCTCGAACACGACGACCAGAACGTGCGATGACAGTCGACTCCCAATCGCCTGATCCCACCGAGGCAGGAGCGGAGGCCCGTTCGCCGCAAGTACAGCGACCAACGGTTGACCGAAAACGAAAACTGACGGACTCCGACGGAATGGGCGAGCGTGCGCCGGTTTCTCTTACAGTTTGAATCACTTACTTGTGCAAATCGGATTGCAGTAGCAATCGACGCCGTTCGCCCAGAATCCGCGACCGAACTTCCTCCCGTTGGATGCGGAGATCCGGCGGCGCCACGATTCCGAGTTGCACGCGGTTACCATGAACGCGGACGACAGAAACGGTCACATCGTCACCAATCATCAGTTCCTGCCCGGGCTTTCGACTAAGCACCAGCATCGATTCCCTCCTTGTGTACTCCGGCCAGTGGTCCCCCCTGGCCGCGGCATCCTTTCCGTGAACGTTCGACGGAAACCGTTTCCAACTCAAGTGGAAGACGTATGATAAAACTGCGTCCATAAGCGTTCGTAAGTATACTCAATCGTTCGAGTCTGTCAACCGCATTTGAAGGTTTGTGCAGAATAACAACTTCTATCCTCGACATTGACGACCTCTCGGGCGGCTTCATTCCGGCCGGCGGGACTCGTATAATCGCTTCATTGCAGTGTCCGTTGGACACTATGTGGATCGATCACCGGGTGATGAAGAATGAGTGCAACAGAGTCCACAACCTTTCAGCAAGAGCCTTCGCCAAGCGGGACGGCGCCTAGATCGGGTCACCCAGCGTTCAGTCCATTCGGCGGGCTACTGGGAGACACGTCGCTGGATTTCAGCGAAGAGTCGCGGAGCTTGTTGCGGCGGCGGCTGCGCACGGCCGCACTGATTCTGTTTGGTGGATTCGCCGCGTTTCTCATCAGGAGTCTACTGGGCGGAGGCCCTGATTTCGCCAGAGAAGCCTCGTTCCTGGTGCCGCACCTCGGCGGTGTGCTCCTGTTGGGTATGAGTGCTGCTCTTTTGTGTGCACAGTGCTCGGTCAGTGCGACCCGTCTGCGATTTCTGGAGACGGTTACGTTCGGCATCCCTGTGGTCATGTTCGTATGGTTGCAGCACTGCCGGGTCTGTGTGACGAAACCGGATGACATTGCACTGGCGGGCGCCTTTGCCGCGGAAATGACGATTCCCTGGGTGCTCTTGATCCAGATTTATGGCCTGTTCATACCGAACACCTGGAAGCGGGCCGCTGTAGTGATCGGTCTGATGGCGCTGTTACCTGTCTGTGGCGCTCTGGACGCCTGGAACCGTCATCCGGGCGTGGCTGCCGCGCTTGCCGACGGTGGTTTCTCTGCGATGGTCTTGTGGATTTCGATTGCAGCAATCACCGCCGTCTACGGGTCGCACCGATTCAGACGTCTTCATCGTGCAGTCTTCGACGCACACCGAGTGGGCGCCTATACGCTTCGTGAAAAACTCGGCGCGGGAGGCATGGGCGAAGTCTACCTGGCGGAGCATCGATTGCTGAAACGTCCTTGTGCCATCAAACTCATCAACCGCGAGAAAGCGGGCGACGCACAAGTCGTCGCCCGCTTCGAGAGCGAGGTGCAATCCACTGCACGGCTCACCCATCCCAACACGATCGAGATCTACGATTACGGCCATACTGACAACGGCACGTTCTACTATGCCATGGAGTTTCTCCCCGGGCTGAATTTGCAGGAGATGGTGGAGCGTTACGGTCCGCTGCCGCCGCAGCGCGTCGTGCATCTGCTGCGTCAGGTCTGTTCGGCCCTGCGGGAAGCGCACGCCGCCGGGTTGATCCACCGAGACATCAAGCCGAGCAACATCTTCGCGGCCGAGCGGGGCGGGGTGTACGATGTGGCCAAACTGCTGGACTTCGGCTTGGTGAAATCGCTGAGGCCGGAAATCGACTCGCTGAAACTCACACTCGATGGCACCGTCGTGGGTTCCCCCTTGTATGCCGCTCCGGAAATGACGGTGGAAGGCAAAT
Organism: uncultured Planctomycetaceae bacterium; assembly: GCA_964530165.1. Lineage (GTDB taxonomy): Bacteria > Planctomycetota > Planctomycetia > Planctomycetales > Planctomycetaceae > CAZGYE01. The sequence continues at coordinate 3,281 of CAZGYE010000142.1, read as the reverse complement.
CGGACGAGCGCAGCGACGTCTACTCGCTGGGGGCGACGGCCTACTTTCTGCTGACGGGCCGGCCAGTCTTTACCGGCGAGAATCCATTGAAGGTGATCTTTGCCCATGCCAATCAAGCGCCGCCTCGCCCGTCGGAGTTTGCAGCCGAGGTTCCCGCCGCGCTGGAGGCCGTCGTGATGAAGTGCCTGGAAAAGAAGCCGATGGACCGATTCGCCGACGTCGTCGAGCTGGAAGACGCACTGGCCCGCTGCGTGAGCGGCGACGGCTGGACCCCATCTCACGCCGCCGAGTGGTGGTCGCAGACGGCCGGTGAAGCCGGCTTGATCCAAGAATCGACCTCAGACGATCTCGCCGCCACGACCGTCATGCGCGAGCAAAACCCCGGCGGCGCTGGCACAAGACGGTGATTGAGCGCGTAGCCTGTGTGCAACCCGCATTGCGCACGAGGCGGATTTGGATGGTCGGCAGTCAATTTAGCCGCGGAGCTTGCTCCGCGCGATGCGCAAAAAACGCCGGACAAGTCCGGCGGCTAAAAGGTCCGTCGTCAGAACTTTGTGCACTTCGAACACGTCACAACGACCAGCCGTCCCGGAGCGTGGCTCCTCGGGGGACGACGATGATTCCGTCGCGGATGACGACCTCCTCCAAATCGGCGTCGGCTTTGCCGCCCGGTTGGATTTGTACGCGGGCGCCGGAACCGATGCGGCAGTTTTTGTCGATGATCGCCCCCTCGATGTGGGTCCCCGCGCCGACTCCCACCGGCGGCCGATTCTCGGCTAAGTCGACGACCGCTTCGACTTGGGACTCGTAGTAATCGCCGCCCATCACAATGGAGTTGCGGATCGTCACGTTTTCACCGATTCGGCAGCGAAGCCCGACGACGCTGTTTTCGATGACCGTGCCGCTGCCGATCACGCAACCGTCGGCGACCAAGCTGTTGCGAATGGTCGCTCCGCCGACGCGTGTCGGCGGCAGAGACCTCGCGTGGGTGTAGATGGGCGACTCCTCGGCCGCGAACTCAAAAGGCGGCGTCGGCCCGGCCAGCGCCAGGTTGGCTTCGTAGAACGACTTGATCGTCCCGATGTCTTCCCAATATCCGTCGAACAGGTGCACCTGCACGTGCCGCGCGCGGATGGACATCGGAAAGACTTCTTTTCCGAAATCTTGGTAATCCGACTTGCTCAACAGCTCGACCAACGTGTCCCGATTGAACAGGTAGATGCCCATGCTGGCCAGGCAGTCGCGACCCCGGCTGTCGATGCCGTGCGCATCCAGCCACGCCGGATCGGTCGAGACCATGGCCAGCTCGTCGGCGGTCCGTGGTTTTTCCAGAAAGCCAACCACGCGCCCCGAGTCGTCCAGCCGCATGATGCCGAAGCTCGATGCCACCTCTCTGGCGACCGGAACCGCAGAGATCGTCACGTCGGCGCCGGCCCGAGTGTGTGTTTGCAGCATGGCGGCGAAATCCATGCGGTAGAGCTGATCGCCCGAGAGGACGGCCACATAATCGATGCCGGGTTGTTGGATGTAGCGCAGGTTCTTGCGCACGGCATCGGCGGTTCCCTGATACCAGTCGGCCCCCACGATGGTCTGCTGGGCCGCCAGAATCTCCACGAAGCCTCCGTCGAAGCGGTCGAAGGTGTACGTCTGACGAATGTGCCGGTGCAGGCTGACCGAGTTGAATTGGGTCAGCAAATAAATGTGGTTGATGCCGCTGTTCAAGCAGTTGGAAATCGGAATGTCGATCAGCCGGTACTTGCCCGCCAAGGGGACGGCCGGCTTCGACCGGTACTGAGTCAGCGGGAACAAGCGAGCCCCTTTGCCTCCGCCCAACACCAGGCTCACCAGGTTATGCATCGACTGACTCCAACGGACCCACGCACGCCGTCGTCGTTTGTCCCAGCGGAAAGACGCCGAGCAGCCTAGCGATCTCGTCGGTTGTGAGCGAGCGGACGGTGTTGAGATCGTCTTCGACCGAACGGTACTCGCGGCGGTAGATCCAATTTCCGCCCAGCGACGAGAGGCGGCCCATCGGGCGCTCGCTGCGGAGCACGATGCGCGAGGCGACCTTGTTCTTTGCCTGTTCGAGCTCCGTCTCGGTGATTCCGTCGCGGTTCACCGAGTCGTAAATTGACTCGATGCGGGCAAGATTCTCGCGCGTCGATTCGGGGCTGCAACTGACATACGTCAAGAAAGTCCCGCTCCCGTCGTACTCGTTGTATCCCAGTTCGGCCGCCTCGACCAATCCCGGATCGACCAGTTCCCAGTAGAGCCGGCTGCCCGACTCGTCACCGACGACAACCGCCAACAGCTCGGCGGCGAACCGCAGATCGCTATCCGCCGGGGGCGCAGCCGTCATCTGCATCACGTGTTGCTGAACGCTGCCCTGTTTGGTGACCATTTTGATTCCACCAGCCGGTTTCACCTCGTCGACGGGACGCGCCGTGCTGCCGGCCGGCCAGTTGCAGCAGTGTGTTCGCGCAAGCTCCAGCACCGTGTTCCAGTCGGTATTGCCGGCCAGCGCCAGTACGATGTTGCCGGCCTTGTAGTGATTGTGGTGGTAGGAGCGCATCTGCTTCGACGTGAGCGCCGAGATGCTCTCGACCGTTCCCAGAATACTCTGCGAGAGGGGATGACCGGCGAAATGGGTCTGCATCACCTTTTCGTAGGCGGTGAAGGTCGGCTGGTCCTCGTACATCCCGATCTCCTCCAGGATGACGTTCTTTTCCATGTCGAAGTCGGACGAGCGGAGAGTGGGATAGATGATGCCCGAGAGCAATTCGAAGGTCAGCGGAAGGTACTCGGGCAAAATGGCGGCGTAGAACAGCGTGACCTCTTCGCTCGTCGAGGCGTTGTAGCGGGCGCCCACTTCATCGAAAATGCGGTTCACATCGTCGGCCGAGTATTTGTCGGTCCCCTTGAAGGCCATGTGTTCCAGAAAGTGACTCACACCGGAGACCTCGCCCGTCTCGTCGCGGGCGCCGGTACGAACGAAAAATCCCAGCGCCACGCTGTACACGTCCGCATTCAGTTCGGCAACGATCTGTAAGCCGTTGTCGAGTCGGGCCTCATGAAACACTGGCGGACACCTCCAAAGGTTGCGGGCCGATCGTCAGCACGGTGAAGTCACGAGCCGGATACTCGTCGACGTGCGCCAGGACCGTCTCGCTTGTGAGGGCTTCGATTCGCTCGCGGACCTCGGCAAGCGTCGTCACCCGGCCCAGATGATACCAATCCCGCGCGATGGCCGACGACCGCGCCATCGTCGACTCTTGCTGCAT
>CAZGYE010000141.1:0-13663 GCA_964530165.1 uncultured Planctomycetaceae bacterium | reverse complement strand
CAGTGACGGCCACATCGTCGCTGGTATCGGTGACGATCATCAACGCGCCGGTGGATGGAAAGAACACCGAGCCAATGCTCAACAGCGTGCGGTCTTCCAGGAGTTCCACCTGGTGAGCCGCAGCAGTTGGGCGGGCACTGGGGACGAGTCTGCGTCGCGATCTCGGACGCACGGATGATTTCAACGAACGCAGCCAAGGGGTCATGAACATTTGTGGAACCTCAAACTCACGCGTGAATGCCAAACGTTGTGTAAAACCACTCCACATTCTTCAATTTACCCAATCTATCAAGACGGCAGGCCGAAATGGTGGGCGAAAGTGATAAATGGCGCGAGTTTGCCCAAATTGTGTGGCGTTTGTTCAACCAACCGGAACAATCCGCGTGACCGGACCGCCTTGATAATTGGGTCAGGTCATGGGAAAGTAAGAACCTGTGGGGAACGTCGTGTGACCGGCCAGCGACACAGATTAGAGAATTTCCCAAGTTCCACATGAGACGAGGAGACGTAGCGCTGTGAAATCTGCCGCCGTATGGAATTTTTGGGGGATGTTAGCCGTGGCGACGCTGTGGATGACTCCCGCACTCGTCGCCGCAGAAGACTTAGTCGGCCGCGATCCGCGAGACATTCGAACGGGCCATCGTATTCCCGACGAAGGATACTGCGACCAGCCGTACGTGGTGATCACCAAAGACGGCAACTGGCTGTGCACGCTGACCACAGCCGGAGGACACGAGGGGGCGGCCAACTCGCACGTGGTCTCCACCATCAGCGCAGACCAGGGCCGCACCTGGTCGAAACTGGTGGAGCTGGAGCCGGCCGACGGGCCCCCGGCCGTCTATTCCCTCCCGGTCCTTGCCAAGAGCGGCCGCGTGTATGTGTTCTACGACTACAACGGCGACAATTTCCGCTGCCCGGGACGCAGCGATTGCGTGGGCTGGTTCGTCTACAAGTTCTCGGACGACAACGGACGCACGTGGTCCAAGCAACGGTACCGCTTGCCGATGCGGATGACGGCCGTCGACCGCAGCAACACGTTCGACGGCAAGGTCCAGATCTTTTGGGGGATCGGCAAGCCGATCACGCTGGGCGATACGATGATGTTTGCCTTCAGCAAGTGCGGCAAGTACTTGATCGACCGCTCGGAAGGCTGGTTTTACCGCTCGGACAATATCCTTGCGGAAACCGATCCGGCCAAGATCCAGTGGCAGTTGTTGCCCGATGGCGACGTGGGCCTGAAAAATCCCGCCTTCGGCGAGGTCCAGGCGGAACAGAACATCGTGGCCCTCAATGACGGGTCGATCTACTGCATGTACCGTACCGCCGGCGATCATCCGTGCCATGCCTACAGCCGCGACGCAGCCCACACCTGGACGATGCCCGAATACGCCACCTACACACCCGGCGGCAGAAAATTCAAGAACTCCAGGGCGTGTCCCAAGGTCTGGAAAACAGCCGGCGGCAAGTACCTGTTCTGGTTCCACCACCACGGCGCGCATCGGAACCCCTTTCGGGGAAGAAACCCCGCCTGGTTGAGCGGCGGCATCGAGAAAGACGGGTTCATCCACTGGTCGCAGCCGGAAATCGTCCTGTACGATTCCGATCCGAAGAACTGCCTCTTCGATCCGAAGACGGGCATGCCCGGCCCGGGCGGGGGGATGAGCTATCCCGACCTGATCGAGCAGCACGGCCGCACCTGGATTACCGAAACGCAGAAGACCGTCGCCCGAGTTCACCCCATCGATCCCACGCTACTGGAAGGTCTTTGGAACCAGGGCAAAGTGAAAACGGTGACCAAAAAAGGGCTGATTCTGGATCTAGGGGCCGAAGACCTCCAACGCAGCAATGTTGACATGCCCAAGCTGGCGAATCTGGCCGAAGGCGGCGGGTTTTCGGTCGACTTCTGGATGAATCTGGACGAATTGGCCGCCGGCCAGGTCATTCTCGACAGCCGCGATGCGGCGGGCAAAGGCTTCGTCGTCACGACCGCCGGGCACGGCACAATCCGCATCGAAATCAGCGACGGCAAGAACACCGCCTTCTGGTCCTGTGACCGCGACATCATCAAGCCCGGCACTTGGCAGCACGTGGTGATTATTGTCGACGGCGGTCCGAACGTCATCAGCTTTGTGGTCGACGGGATCCTCTGCGACGGCGGCACGGCCTGCACATACGGCTGGGGGCGCTTCAGTCCGGAGCTGGGTGACGTCAGCGGCGCGGGCACGCTCCGGCTTGCGCCCAAACTGCGCGGACGGTTGAAGCGCCTGCGGGTCTATGAACGATATCTTCGCACGTCCGAGGCCGTCGCCAACTATCACGCTGGCCCCTAGGGCGAATTATTCATAGAAACCCAAACCGTCGACTTGTCGTCGCTGGACGTGCCGTGAAACTAGTGGCTTCCGACAACAAGTTGTCGGTTTGGGTGTCACGACGACAGCCTATCAATAATCCCAGCTCGCAGAGGTTTCAGCTGTGAGGTTTGACATGCCCCTAGGAAGCATTGAGCAGCAACGCGACAATCTCTTGCGTACGGTTCGCTTCGAAGGGCCGGACTATATCCCCATGACATTTCACGTCAATGCCGCTTGCTGGCATCATTATCCGCACGACGCGCTCGAGGATCTGATGGAATCGCATCCCGTCCTCTTCCCGGATTTCGAAAGAGCACGGGAAGCGGTCGAGCCCGATTATTCCCCCTCTGTTCGGGCCGGTCAGCCGTTCGTCGATCCGTGGGGCTGCGTCTGGGAAACGACCGACGACGGGATCACCGGCGTCGTCACCAAGCATCCGCTCGAAAGCTGGGATGATTTCGACGGCTATACGCCGCCGGACCCCAACGAGACGACGCATTGGGGCCCCATCGACTGGACGGAACAAGCCAAGCACATTGGTCCCACCATCTCCCAAACTTGCCTGCGAAACGGTGAAATCGGCCATAACCACACCTGGCTGAAGCTGACCGATCTCCGCGGATACCAGAACGTGCTGTTCGACATGGCCGACGGCGAGCAGAAGCTCCGGGAACTGCTCGATATGATCGAGCAATTCAACCTAGGGCTTGTGGAGAATTACATCCATCGTGTCGGCGTGGAATGGATGGGGTTTGCCGAGGACCTGGGAATGCAGGTCGGGCCGATGCTCTCGCCCGAGCATTTCCGCGAATACATTAAACCCAGCTACCAACGGCTGATGAACACCGCGCGCGACGCCGGTTGTATCGTGCACGTCCATGCGGATGGTGATCTGCGGGCGTTGATGGATGATCTGCTCGATTGCCGCATGGACGTCCTCAATCTACAGGACCTGGTGAACGGCGTCGATTGGATCGCCCAACATCTGACGGGAAAGCTCTGCATCGAGCTGGACATCGATCGGCAGAAGATCACCGCCCAAGGCACGCCCGCCCAAGTGGACGCCCTCGTTCGCGAAGAGGTGGAAAAGCTGGGCAGTCCGCAAGGCGGCCTGATGATGATCTACGGGCTGTACCCCGGCGTGCCGCTCGAGAATGCGGGGGCCTTAATGGACGCCATGGAGAAGTACGCGACGTACTATTCTTAGTGGTCCGTTTTATACAGAAATCGTCGTCGGGTTGCATGGGATCATTTAGCCGCCCCGCTTGCGGGGCGCGGCGGGCAAGCCCGCCGGCTAAATAAGTCAAGGGGCGCTCACTCGTTGGCCGAGGCGGTCTTGACGGCGACGACGCTGTAGTCGCCGATATAAGGGGCGTTGCAGTCGATCCACGCGCAAAGGAGCCGCCATTCGGCGCTGCTGAGCTTGACCTGGTAGTGCTCCTTGGCCAGCACGTCCATCAGCGGGCTGACGCGTGAGCCGAACGTTCCCGGAGCCAGAAAATACGTAAAGATCGGCGCGTGTCGCACGTGTTTACGAAGGTTGAAGTAAGATTCAGCCATTTGCACATTCATGAACCTGCGCTTCTTGCAGGCGGTCAGGTCGAAGGATTTTTCCTTGCCGGCACTGCCGTCGTGACACGCGATGCAATGCTTATCTAGCAAGGGTTGAATCAGCGCGTCGTAGTCCATCGGCTTGACGCCCCATGGCGGCGGCTGAATCTTTGAAGGGGGCCGCTGGAGCGCCAGCCTCGGTCGATTCGACGGGACCTGCCCGGTTGGCTGGTGGCAGCCGACGCAGCCTGTCCGCTCGCCGGCCCGAATGTTCGTCACGCTGCGCATGGTGTGCAGTGCTTGATGCTTTTCGTCCAGGACGCTGAAGAAGATGCTCTTGCCGGCCGGCACGCGGAAATAGGCCGAGCCGTCCCGTTCGACGGGGATCGTCCCCAGCACGGTCTTGGTCTCGAACCCTGAATCCGGGCCGACCTGAATCGCGTACGGAGCTGTGTGAATATGCCGCTCGTGGGCCTCGACGATCCTGACGTAGCGCGCCTTGCCACGGGCCGAAGGGTCCAAGCCCTCATGCACATCTTGGATCATGAACTCGCCGACCCCATTCATGGGCTTTTCCGATGTGTGCGCCACGGCTTGGGGCCGCCGTCGGGGGCGAATCGGGATCGGAAACAGGGCCGACAGCTCTTCGTCACGATAGATTAACTCTTTGCCGCCGTAGATGTCGAACAGATAGATCGCGTAATTGCGGGTGTCGGCCTCCCGTTGCGAGAAGGTGTAGGAGACCAAGTAGTACTTCTCACTGAGCGGGAACGGGCAGTCGTACCACCCGTTGTCGGGCTGCTTGTCGGGCGTCTCGACGAAGCGGACCGGCGTGATGCGCTGCATACCCTCGGCCACGTTGGGGCCGATCCCCAGGTCGATGATGCACAGCGGTCCGGCCCCCGTGTTGTGGTGGGCCGAGCCGATCGAGATCAGCTTGTTCGTGCCGGGAATCGGGCGGGCGGAGGCGTAGTTCAGCGGATGGGCGTACTTCCGGCTGAGATCGCTGCCGTAGATCATCCGCGGATTCGTGCCGTCGGGACGCACCGACCACAGCATTTGAATCGGGGACCAGAACTTCATCATGTATTCCCAGCGAGTGAAGCCGATGGTGCCGTCCGGCAGCAGGAACGGATCCCATTCGCCGTCCTTGCTGACTGTGACTTGCCGCTGGTCGCTGCCGTCGGCGTTCATCGTGAAGACGCAATAGGCCAGCGCCCAGTCGCCGCACTGTACCAATCCGCCGGGACTGTGCGACATAAAGGCGATGCGGCCGTCCGGCAGGTACAACGGGTCGGAGTTCTCGTACGGCCCGGACGTGAGTGGTCGAGGTGCCGGGTCGTCACCGCCCAACCCCATCTCCCAGCACTGGAACTCGTGACACGGGCCCGCTTCGTGGTTGGCGTACAGCGGGGCGGTCCGTTGGGAGACGTTGGCGTAGCTCATCTCGCTGTGCTCGCCCTCGCGTTTCTTGGCGAAGCCGAAGACGATCCGTTTGGCGTCGAAGGAGAGGTCGGGCCGGCCGAACACGCCGGTGGGAAACTTCGCCTCGGTGAGGCGGCGGACCTTCGGCTGTCCGTCGACTCGTATGTTGTCGAGGATGCAGATGTCGCCGCCCGGCAGGGAAAACGATCCCAGCCGGCGCGCGCATTGGTGCATCACGTAGGGATGGTGGCGGCGGACGAACAACAGCCCGTCGCACTTCAGCAGCGGGTTCTTAAACGCCAGGCGGCGCACCACCCAATGGGCATTCCGATAGACCCGCAGCCATGCCTGTGGGTCCAGGCTTTTCTCCGCAAGCAATCCGTCGCGTGCCGCGGCGACTTTCGCCAGCTTAGCCGCGCCGGCCTCGATGTCGCCTGCATCCAGCCGCAGAGGTCGGCTAGAATCCGCCCACCCCGGTCGAGCAATTCGTCGATGCAGGGCACGACGTTCTCAGCGATTTCTTTGGCCGGGTCCTGCCACTCTTCGAATCGCGGCTTGCCGCGCAGGTGGTCCTGGCGGGCCCAGTCCTTTTCGATCGGGCCGGTGGGCGCCCACAGCCGGGTCGGATCGGCCATCGGCGTGGGATCCGTGCACCACATGCGTACGTACGAGATCACCGCGTTGGCACCTTTTGCGTTGATGAATTTCAACTCCAGTTGCTTGCCGCTTGCGTAGGCCTCTTTGGGAATGTCGAACAGAAATCGTCCCGGCTTGGCGACCGGAAGCGGCATGTCGCCGTGGACCACACGGCCATTGGCTTCCAACCGCTGCACGCGGACGCCCCCCGCCTGGGTCACGTACACGACGTCCACTTTGTAGGACGCCTTGGGGTTCAGATTCTTGTAGCGCAGCAGACAGAAATCGTTGTCAAAGACGATGTCGCGGTACTCGAGGGACGATTCGACCATGCTGGCCGGAAAGACATACTCTTTGCCCCGAATCACGTGGGGCATGGCCTCGAAGTTGCCGCAGTCATCCTCGGCAACCACGGTGTACCCCTCGGGCGCTTGGCTGAACGGCTCCGCCCAGGCTGGAACACTCGACAACACAAGCAACGCAAACACAAGCGTGTAGACTGCGGTTCTCATCTTGCTCCTCCGTTGTCGTTGCTCTGGCTTGCTGTTGCGGCCCGCCGACATTGCTCCTGCCATACCAATCGGCAAGCGGGGCAAGCAACGTTACACGTGATCATAGTACATTGGCCGAGCATTGAAAAGAAAGACGAACGGCAATCGATGCCAGACGCAACCACAGAACGGGGCGTGCGCGGACGCTGGCATCCAGTTGCCGGTGATCCTATCATGACCACTGTTGCTTCCATGCCCGTTTTACGCGAACAGTTCGAGTAAGAAGAGGGCGACCAGAAACCATCACCGGGCGGCCTTGGCATGCCCGGCGGCGATCAGCTCTTTCATGCCGGGTGTGGGATCGCGGCGCATGTGGTCCCAGATCTTTCGGGTTTCTTTCAACAGTGCCCGGTAATCCGGGTCGGAGCGGTCCCCCAAGACGGTGGGCTGACACAGCCCTCTGCCACCGGCTTTCTTGGCCAGGGGCGCGAGCAAATACAAGCTCGCCTGCGCTTCTCGGGGATCGATCCAGCCGGGCCGGGCCAGATTGTCGGCGGAGTGGCACGACTTGCAGCGACGGTTCTGAATGGCGCGGACGGCCTGCATGTCGGCCGGCTGAGGCCGATAGCCCCAGCGTCCCCAGTCGTGAACGCTGACGAACGATCCCAGGTACAGGCCGCCCGCGTCGATCCACGTCAACAGCGTCAGCCATTCGCCCCGGTCCAGCTTGACGTCCTCGTGGCCCTCTTTCAGCAGGCTGACGAGCTTGCTCTTTGCGGATCCGAATTGGTAGGGCTGGCTGACGTCGAAGTTCAACTTGTCCTTTTCGGGCTTGAACGGGACGTGAGAGCGGGGCACATATTTGCTCAGGGCGTCGAAGCTCACCGAGTGGGCGCGATCGCGGGCGGGACCGGTCAGTCCCGGGGTGAGGTCCACGTTGCCGTCCGGCTTCAGGCCGCTGTGACAGGAAACGCAATGCTTATCCAGCACCGGCTGGACGTCACGTAAGAAGCTGATCGGACGATGGCTGCCCCATGCGGGCGGTTCGGGCTGCGAAGGAGAGCGTCGAATGGCCAGCAGATCGGTCGCGGGTGGGGCGTCCGATCGCGTTTCGTGACAGCCGGTGCAGGCCCGCTGCTCGCCCGGCTGAAAACTCAGCAGGCTGCGCATACGCCGCACTTCGATGAAGTTCTCGTCCAGCGCTTGGAAGTAAAGCCCCACGTGGGCCGGGACCGTGAAATGGGCCGAGCCGTCCGACTCCACCGGCACGATGCCGATGGTTCGTTTCATCGTGTAGTCAAACTCCCGTGGGTAGCGACTGGCACCTTGCTTCGTGTAGGGCCACGGCATGGCCTCGCTGATGCGGATATACTTCACCGTACCTTCAGGCACACCCAAACCTTGGTGGACGTTGGTGACAACCAGCGTCGCGTGGTTCTGACCGGGGTCGGTCGCGTCCGGCAATATGGGCGGAACCGCACGCGGCTGAAGGGGGATCGGGCTGAAACAGGAGATGTCCGGGTCGCGGTAGATCAGCTCCCGGTTGCCGTAAACGTCGATCACGTACAGCCCGTATCCGGCGGCGCGGGTCATGTCCGCGGCAGAACCCTTCGAGAGATAGTGTCCCCAGGGGATGCTTTCTTTGGTGGTCTTGTCGGTGGCGGTGTCTTGACCGGGATTGTAGGAGACGAGAAAATACTTCGCTGAGAGCGGCCACGGGGTGCTGTAGTAGCCGTACCCGCCGACTCCGCCTTCGGGAACGGCAGCCCCCTCCAACCCTCCCTCGAACACGGAGAATCCCGGTGTGACGATTTCCATGGCCGCCGGCTCGCTGATGCCACGGTCCAATTCGATGCGCACGATGGGACCGGCCGCGTTGGTGTGGTGTCCGGTGGCGACGGCGACGACCTGCGTGCCGCCAGGTATGGCCCGCGCTTCCTCGAGGCTGTAGGGATAATCCATGTGCTGTTTGAACAGAGCGTCTTCCTGGGTTCCATCCGGCCGGCTGACCCACAACGTCTGGGTGTGCAGAAGACCGCCGCGCTCATGGTATTCCCAGCGGGTGTAGAAGACGCGGCCGTCGTTGAGCACCCGTGGGAAGTTGTCGCTGTCTTTGTGGCTGGTGAGCCGCCACACGTCGCCGCCGCCGGCATCCATTGTGTAGAGATTGACCATCGGCTCCGACCACGGATTGGGATCGCACTGCGCGTTGTGGCCACAGCGCTCGGAAGCGAACGCAATGCGTCCGTTGGGCAGATAGCACGGATCGATGTCGTGCCAGGGCTCGTCGGTGAGCTGTCGAATTTTCCCCGACTTCAGATCCAGCTCGTAGAGATTCGAATGGTCTTCGGTGACGTAGCAGTCGTACTCGAAGCGCCGTTTCGGGCTGGGACGTTTGATCTCGGCGTTCCAAAAGCCAAACACGACCCGTTTGGCGTCGTAAGAGAGGTCGTGACCGCGGACGATCCCTTTGCCCAGCCGTCCGCGCAACAGCGGTTTCAGCTTCCCGTCGGGCCGAAGTCCGGACAGCACAAACAGGCCGCCGCCCGGCTGTGCAGGCGAGTCCATGTACCGCGCGGACGGAAACTGATGGCGGTGAATGTTCATCGTGCGGGGTGAATACCGCTTGTAGAACACCAGGTCTGCAAACGACAGCAGGGGGTTCTGGAACACAAGCTCGCGCACCGCTTGGTGGGCGTCCACGTACAGTTGGCGCCAGGCGGCGGGGTCCGTCTTCTGGTTCTGGAAGAACGAGCCCAGCCGGGTCCGCAAGTCGCCGAATCGTCGACGCCGCTGTTGGGCGTCGCCGGTCGCCGTCAGCCGGGATCCGTAGTCATCCAAGAGCCGCTCGCCTCGCTCGAGGGCCGCGGCGACCGAAGCCCGCACCGTCTTGTCCATCGGCGAAAGGACCGACAGCTCGTCCAGCTCCAGCCAGTTCTGAATCACTTGGGCTTGCGGCAGATTCTCCAGCCGGCGGCAGGCGGCATTGGCCTGGAAATAGTTCTCCACCAGCCGCCCGGTCGCTTCGAGTAAACCTTTCCTCTGACGCAACGCTCGGCTCGGCTTCTCAAGCTCCCGCTCAGGAACTTGAGCGGCGCGCAGAAATGCCAGCCATGCTTGGCCGCGCTGCAATGCACCGGCGGTGGCCCGCAGTAAGCGTTGGTTCAAATCGGCGTCTCGACGCCCACGAGGCCAGAGTTTCAGCAGATCCAGCGCGTCGCGGCGCAGCCAGTCAAGCTCGGCCATTGCCCCTGGGTAGGTGCGCGTGAGCGTTTTGGACAGCGTGTAACGAAGCGCTGTCGGCTCTGGTTTGTCGTACTGGAAACCCCAAGACCCGTTCTTGTGAAGACCGTCGACTTTGACCAACAGCCGGTTGTCGCCTTTGGCAAGCGGCAGCAGTAACGCCTCTTTAGGCTCCCAGCCGCCGCCGAGCCAGCCGTCACCGGGACCGCGGTCTTCCAATTGCCTGCCGTTCACCCAAACCGCCAGACCGCTCGTGCCGCGCATGGCAACCGCGTGTACACAGTCCCGCTCGGCCCGCAGAGTGCGGAAAAGATAAAAGGTCCCGTCCCCCGCATGGTCCGGGCACAAGGCCCGCAGGTTGAAGTCCTTCCCCACCGGGATTTCCACCTGTCGCCAGCGCAACTGCTTGCCGCTTGTGCTCCGATAAGCGCGCTGCTTTGTCGGGTAGGCTCTGTTGGTCTCGGGCGGGAAGGGAACGGCAAAATCTTCACGGCTGAACGGTCCGACGACGAACCACGGGCCTGCCGTCGGCGTCACCGCCCGGACATCGCTCAGGATAGAACTGGCCGCAGTGCGCCAGTCGGGCGGGGCCGTACCGGGGAATTCCCCGTCTGCAGCAGCCGGCATCATGGCCAAGACCCAATGGAGCGACCCACAGATGATGATGAACCACGTTGCTTTGGGTAAGCACTGTAATGGTGATCGATTTTTCATCGGCTCGTCGCTCCTTTGAATGGAGAAGTCTAGAAAAAAGTGTATCTTGGAAACTGTCAAGAAACAACGTTCCGCCCCTCAAGCAGGAACTCTCAGCCATGTTCCGTGTGACCCAGGAAATTGAATTCTGCTACGGACACCGCTTGCTCAACTACAGCGGGAAGTGCCGATACCTGCACGGTCACAACGGCCGGGCCGTGATCGTCATGGAAGGCGTCGATCTCGACACGACGGGAATGCTGGTCGATTTTTCGGAGATCAAGAAGTCGCTGCGCATCTGGATCGACAAAGAGCTCGACCACCGCATGATCCTCAGCGAGAACGACCCCGTGCTGCCGCTGCTGGGCGAGTTGAACGAACCGGTCACCGTGATCCCGGAGAATCCCACGGCCGAGAACATCGCGAAACTGGTTTACGAGAAGGCTCATTCCCTCGGCTTCCCCGTGGTGGAGGTTTCGATGTGGGAAACTCCGAGATCGTTCGCCACGTATCGCGGGAGGGAATAGTCGAGAGATGATCGCTTTAACCTCTCAACTCTCAACTCTCAACTCTCAACTCTGGACTCTGCATCAGATGCAGCCGTAACAGATTCAGCGCCGCTTTGACGGTGCGGCTCTTGATGATGGCTGGGTCTCCGGCGAGGGTTTGTTTCCGGACTTCCCGCAGCTCTTCTCCGGCGAGGGCCACGAAGCTCCCCGGCGCGGGGGCGGCTGAGTCGTCGGGATCAAAGCGGGGAAATTCGGTGATCGCCAATGCGAAATCGGTTCCCAATCGCTTCCGGCAGCCGACGGCCATTTCCAGCGCTGCCTCCGGACTGACGGCGTCGCCGGTTGCCGAAGGTCCGCGGTCCACGCCGAGCAGATTGCGCCGGGCGGCATCGGTCGATGTGACGACCCCACCGAGATAACAATTCTCGAAATCAGCGACTTCCGTCAAGCGGTGAGCCAGCAGACCACCGGTTCCCGCTTCGGCGGTGGAGAGCGTCAACTGCCTCTGACAGAGCAGTCGGACGACGACGTGTTCCAACTCATCCTCTTCTTCGCCGAACACGAGGTTGCCCATCCGCTCTCTGATCAGCTTCTTCACGGAAGAGATTTTGGCGTCGCATTCCGCTGGGCTCGGAGCGTGGACCGCGATTCGCAGTGTGATCGTTGCCTCGTGTGCAGTGATGCCGACTTCCGGGTTGCGGCCCCGGGCGGTTAGTTCGCCCAGCATTTCTTCGGCGTGCGACTCGCCAACGCCGAAACAGTTCACCCGCGCCCGGCGGATCACCTGTCCGCCTCTGCCTGACAGCCGGGGCAACACCTCGTGCTGAAACATGCGCTTCATTTCGCTGGGAACGCCGGGCATCGCAGCAAGTTGACACGGTGCCGGCGAGCCCTCGCGAGGAACCTCCATCCAGATGCCCGGAGCACTGCCGCGGGGATTGGGGATGGGCGTGCTTCCCTCGGGAAACATCGCCTGAACGACGTTGCGCTGGGGCATCTCGCGGTGTCTGCGTGCGAACAGCGACTTGATGAACACCAGCGACGACTCGTGCAACACCAATTCCGCCTGCACCAGATCGGCCATGCAGTCGCGGGTCAGGTCATCCAGCGTCGGTCCCAGCCCGCCGGTCACCAGCACGACGTCGGAGCGGCTCACCGCTTTGGTCAACACGCCGAGCATTGCCTTGAGGTCGTCGGCCACCGTCGTGTGGTACGTCACCGGGATACCGACCGCGGCCAATTCCAGGCTGAGCCATTGGCTGTTCGTGTCGAGCTTGGCGCCGGTGGTCAGTTCCGTGCCGATGGCGATGATTTCAGCGTGCATAAGAACTCCGCAAGGACCTCGCGGTAGAGCCGGGCCGTTTTGTCGACCATCTTCTCGATCCCGAACTCCTGTCGGACCATGCAGCGGCCCGCTTCGCCGATGGCCCGGGCGCGAACGGGATCGTCCAGCAGCTCCAATATCTTCTCCGCCAATTGCTGGCTGTCCGAGGGCGGAACGACCAGCCCCGTTTGGCCGTCGTGGACGACACTGTAGACGCCACCCACACCGGTCGCAATGACCGGCTTGGCCATCGCCATCGCTTCCAGCATGATCGTGCCCAACCCTTGCCGCAGCGACGGCAAACAATAAACGTCCATCACCGCCAGCGACGTGGAAAAGTCGAGCAGGTTCGGGACGAAAGTGACGTGCTCGGTAATTGCGAGATCGCGGACGAGACGACGCAGATTCCCTTCTTCCGGCCCGGCACCGGCGACGAGGAATTCGACATTTCCACGGCGGGAGAGAACTTTCTGGGCCGCCCCGAGAAAAAAGGGAAATCCCTTGACGGCCTCCAACGGACCGGCGGCGCCCACGACCGGTACGTGTCCCGGATCGAGGACCGGCAGCGCTTCGGTTTCGACCGCCAGAGCGACGCCGCTATGGATCACCTGCACCATCTCGTCGGACAGCTTGGCGCGGCTGAGCAGCTCGGACTTCACCGATTGACTGACGGCAATGATTCGCCGGCCTCGCACCCGATCGAAGCGCAGACGTTCACGGGGTCCGAGATAATCGTGGACCGTCAGCACATAGGGGCGTCGCATCTGGCGGGCCAACCAGTCTCCCTGCGAAAGAACGCTTCGCGACTGGATGTGAATCAGGTCGGGGACGTCACGAGACAGATCGCGCCGCATCAGTTCCATGACGACGCGGCCCAACACGGGGATGCCGAGCTGGCGGTACTCGGTGATGGGAAGTTCGGCGCGTCTGCCTGCTTCGACGAGTCGAGCGTCGGGGCAGATGACGCGGGCCGCGATGTTGTGAGCGCCCAAGTGTTCGGCCAGCCGCAACGTGTACGCAGAACTGCCTCGCACCTCGAACCGGCCGGCAAACAGGAGCACGTTAACTTGGGCATCGGCCATTGTAGAGGAAAAGGCACAAAGGGACAGAGGCACAAAGGGACAGAGGCACAAAGGGAACAAGGAGAAAAGTAAAAGGAAAAAGGAAAAAGTACAAGTGAGCCTGGCCGAAGGCCACTCCAAACCTCTCTCAGAGCGTGTTTGAAAAGCCCCGGTAGGGGCGGAAGGATGTAGCCCAGAGCACGAGCCCTGGGTCTGTGGGGCACCCACCGGTGTAGCCCCAGCGGGGCGACAGAACGTGTTGGACTGTTCGTCGCAGCAGCGCTCTATCGCCCCGCTGGGGCTCGGGGCGAATGGACTCGATCGCGACCCCCAGGGCTCACGCTCTGGGCTACCATTTCACGTCCCTCCGGGACTGAGA